>JBAXYJ010000120.1:0-8691 GCA_041670885.1 Clostridiaceae bacterium | reverse complement strand
GGGATAGGAGAAAATTAATAAATTATGAAATTTCCTCATTTTTTACCATTATATCAAAAAACCAAAATAATATACATACGCAGTGGAAATACTTGATATATCAGGTATTAATGATATACTGAAAATGTGTATATTTTATGAAAGTGAGGTATTTACAATGGAATTAATTAACCGGATTTTAGAAAAATCAAAAAAAGATGTTAAAACCATCGTACTTCCAGAAGGCGATGAAGAAAGAACATTGAAGGCAGCAGAAGAAATAACAAAGGAAAAAATAGCAAAGCTAATTTTAATTGGAAATGAAGATATAATAAGGAATAAAGCTAAAAGCTTAAATGTATGTTTAGAGGGAATTAGAGTAATAGATCCTGTAAAATCAGATAAATATGAAACTTATACAAATATGTTTTATCAGCTTAGAAAGAGCAAAGGAGTAACTATAGAAAAAGCTGCAGAAATAGTTAAGGATCCTGTTTATTTTGGAACCATGATGGTTAAGTCAGATGATGCAGACGGCATGGTATCCGGAGCAGTACATAGTACAGGAGACCTTTTAAGACCGGGACTTCAGGTTATTAAAACAGCAAAGGGAGTAAATTGTGTTTCTTCCTTCTTCCTTATGCAGGTTCCGGATAAAAGCTATGGCAGGGATGGATTATTCTTATTTGCTGACTGTGCTGTAAACCCTAATCCAAATGCTGAGCAGCTGGCATCCATTGCAATAGCAACAGCAGAAAATGCAAAATTCTTATGCGATATGGATCCAAAGGTTGCTATGCTTTCCTTCTCAACTAAAGGAAGTGCTAAGCATGAATTTGTTGATAAGGTAACAGAAGCTACAAAAATAGCAAAAGAATTAAGACCGGATCTTGATATTGACGGAGAGCTTCAATTAGACGCTGCAATAGTTGAAAAAGTAGCAAGCCTTAAAGCACCGGGAAGCTCTGTTGCAGGTAAGGCTAATGTTTTAGTATTCCCAGACCTTCAAGCTGGAAATATTGGATATAAGCTGGTTCAGAGACTATCAGGAGCAGATGCTGTAGGACCTATATGTCAGGGCTTTGCAAAGCCAATTAATGACTTATCAAGAGGATGCAATGTAGAAGATATAATAAATGTTGTAGCCGTAACATGCGTTCAGGCTCAGAGCAAGTAGGAGGCAAGGCATGAAAATATTAGTAATAAACTGTGGAAGTTCATCACTTAAGTACCAGCTTATTGATATGGATGAAGAAAAGGTACTTGCAAAGGGCTTAGTAGAGCGAATAGGCATAGATGGTTCAATGCTGACTCATAAGTCATCCGGTGAAAATAAAGTAGTAATTGAAAAATTTATACCTGATCATAAAACAGGTATAAAAATGGTACTTGATCAATTGGTTGAACAGGGGAATGGTGTTATCAAAGATATGTGTGAAATTTCAGCAGTAGGGCACAGGGTACTGCATGGAGGAATTAAATATACAAAATCAGTACTTCTCACACCAGATGTAATGGATGCAGTTGAAACCTGCTCCGTACTTGCTCCGCTGCATAACCCTGCCAGCATAACTGGTATTAATGCCTGCAAGTCATTGATGCCTGCTACACCAATGTCAATTATATTTGATACTGCATTTCATATGACCATGCCGGATTATGCATACATGTATGCTCTTCCATATGACTTATATGAAAAGCATCATATAAGAAAATATGGTTTCCATGGTACATCTCACAAGTATGTATCAAATGAAGCTGCAAAGATGCTGAATAAGCCTATCAGTGAACTTAAAATAATTACTGTTCACATTGGAAATGGATCAAGCATCGCAGCAGTTAAAAATGGAAAATGCGTTGATACAAGCATGGGGTTAACTCCTGTTGAAGGACTTGCTATGGGTACCCGCTCAGGTGATATTGACCCAGCCATAATACCTTACCTTGTAATGAGTCTAGGCATGAGCATTGAAGAGGTTAATGATATTATTTATAAAAAATCCGGTTTCCTTGGTCTGTCAGGAATAAGCAGCGATTCAAGAGATGTTGAAAAAGCAGCTGCAAACGGTAACAAGAGAGCACAGCTTACACTTGAAGTATTTTACTACAGAGTTAAAAAATATATTGGATCATATTTAGCAGTAATGAATGGTGCAGATGCAATAGTATTTACTGCAGGTATTGGCGAAAACTCAGTTAAAGCAAGGGAAGAAATATGCAGAAACATGGATTACCTTGGAATTAAGATAGACCATGACAAGAATAATATCAGAGGGAAAGCTGCAGAGATCAGCACCGACGACTCAAAGGTTAAGGTATTTGTTATCCCAACAAATGAAGAACTTATGATTGCAAGAGAAACTAAAGAATTAGTAAACGATAAAATTAAAGAATTAAATTTGCAGCATAAAAAGCTTAGATAATAGTTATTTTTATGTGGAAAGTTCAGCCCAAAGGATATTATACAATTCTCTTAAATAAATCTTGACAATTATTTAGGTAGTTTATATAATTAATTGTGGTTATATTTTGCTAATAGGGAGGACGACTTCTTAAAATGTTATTTGACATTTCAGAATTAACTAAAAATAATCAAGAAAGAATTTCCATTAATTCTGAGTTTCCTGGAGAAAGTTTTTATTATAACGGTGATTTTATAGAATTTTCAAAGCCTATTATATTAGTAGGTGCCATAAGTCTTACAAAAAATGTAATGGAGCTTACGGCAAATCTTAAAACAGAGGTAATTTTATCCTGTTCCAGATGCTTGGAAAGGTATAAATATCCATTAGACCTGGAAGTAATTGAAAACTTTACTCAAGATGAAATTGATGATGATGAAATAATTAGAATTAATGGCAGTACAATTGATCTTAAAAAGGTTTGTCAAGACAATATTCTTTTAGCAATTCCTTACAAAGGTCTTTGCAAGGAGGACTGTAAGGGTTTGTGCCAGAGATGTGGGACTAATTTAAATTATGCCTCATGTAGATGTGAAAAAGATAATATTGATCCTCGGCTTGAAAAACTTAAGAAATTTTTTTCCGATAATAAGGAGGTGTAGATATGGGAAATCCTGCAAGAAGATTTGGTAAGGCTAGAAGAGATTCAAGAAAAGCTCAGACTATGAAGCTTAGTTTACCAGGCATCGTTGAATGTCCGCAATGTCATGAAATGAAATTAGCTCATAGAGTTTGTAAAAGTTGCGGATACTATAAAGGTATAGAGGTAGTTGCAAAAAAGGATAACGAATAATAAGAAGGTCTTCGGACTTTCTTTTTTCTTTATAATAAATTATTATATAAATATATGAATTAAAGGAGGAAAAGTTATGATATTAGCAGTAGATGGAATGGGTGGAGATAATTCACCTAATGAAATAGTAAAAGGATGTATTAAAGCCATAGAGAAATTTGATGTAAAAATAATAATAACCGGACCTGAAGATGTAATAAAGGGTGAGCTTAGCAAATATACATATGATATAAAAAAGGTTGAAGTTCTTGACGCAAAAGATGTAATAAGCTTAAATGAGCCTCCTGTAATGGCTATAAGAACTAAAAAAGAGTCCAGTCTTTATAAAGCCATAAACCTGGTTAAAAAAGGTGAGGCAGATGGAATAATATCAGCAGGAAGCACCGGTGCTCTTCTTGCAGGATCTCTCTTGATAATCGGAAGGATACCAGGAATAGACAGGCCGGCCTTGGCTCCTATTATGCCCGGGAAAAACAATAAATTCATGATAATAGACTGTGGTGCAAATGCAGAATGTAAGCCTAAGAATCTGCTTCAATTTGCATATATGGGAAAGGCCTACTACCAAAACGTACTAAAAAAAGAAAACCCAACTATAGGACTTATAAATATCGGTACAGAAGAAGAAAAGGGAAATGAGCTTACAAAGGAAGCATATCAGCTTTTAAAAAACTCAGACCTGAACTTCGTAGGAAACGTAGAGCCCAGGGATATTACATCAGGAGACACAGATATTTTAGTAAGCGACGGTTTTGTAGGAAATACTGTACTTAAGATGTATGAAGGAGTTGCTTCAAATATATTTTCAATTCTAAAACAAGAAATGATGAGTTCATTTAAATCAAAAATCGGAGCTCTTCTTTTAAAAGATGTATTTAAAACCTTCAAAAGGAAATTTGACTACAAGGAAGAAGGCGGAGCCCCCTTTATAGGTGTTAAGGGTATATGCATTAAAGCTCACGGAAGCTCTGATGCCAGGGCAATTTATAATGGAATAAGACAGGCAGTTCTGTGCTTCGATAATGATATTGTAGGTAAAATAGAAGAAGGAATTAAAAATATTCAGGAATAAAGATTAAAAAAATATTGACGATACTATTTTATTGTAATATTATCTAATTATATTGTAGGAGGTGATTGTAATGGATGTTGAAAAAGTTAAGGAGATTATTGCTAATCAGCTTGGAGCAGATGTAGAAGAAATAACGCTGGATTCTTCCTTTGCTGATGATTTAAATGCAGATTCTTTAGACCTTGTTGAATTATTAGTAGCCCTGGAGGAAGAATATGACATCAGTATACCGGATGAAGATATATCAAACCTTCAGACTGTAGGCGATGTTGTTGATTATATAAAAAATCATATAGAAGAATAAACATAAAGTCCCTGTCTTCAGGGACTTTAGTTATATAAGAGGTCATGAAATGGATAATAGAAATAATTTATTAAAAGAGTTTCAGGATAAAATTGGCTTAAATTTTAGTGATAACTATTACTTTGAGACAGCTTTAACCCACAGCTCCTATGCAAAACAGAAAAAGGGAACAAAATACAATGAAAGACTGGAATTTCTTGGCGATTCAGTCCTGTCTCTTGCTGTTACTGAATACATATTTCTAATATACAAAAATAAAAAAGAAGGTGAGCTGACCAAACTCCGGGCTCTTGTTGTCTGCGAAAATTCACTCTACCAGGTAGCAGTAAAATTAAATCTTGGGAAATATATACTTATGAGCAAGGGCGAAGAAATAACAGGGGGAAGAAACAGAGTCTCAATATTAGCAGATTGCATGGAAGCTCTCATCGCAGCTATATATATAGATTTAGGTTTTGAAACAGCAAAAAAATTTATAATGGATAATTTTATGGAAACAATTAAATCATCTGCAAATAACTGTATTACTCTGGATTATAAAACTAAGCTTCAGGAACTGATTCAGAGAAATAAAAATCAGGACATTAAGTATGAGCTTATCAAATATGACGGACCGCCTCACAATAGAAAATTCTATGTAAATGTAATTATTAATGAAAAAGTATTAGGTCAGGGAATAGGACTCAGCAAAAAAGAAGCAGAAAAAAAGGCGGCAAAGGAAGCTTTATTAAGGTATGAAAATGGAGAATAAAAGACATTATATAATCCCAATATTCGTTCCTCATTTAGGATGTCCATTTAACTGTGTATTCTGTAATCAGGATGCTATAACAGGATCAAAAGAAAAGGTTAACAGAAATTATGTTATAACTAAGGCAGAAGAATATTTGAAAACTTTTGAAAAAGATGCTGTAGTTGAGATTTCATTTTTTGGAGGAACCTTTACAGCCATAGAAAAAGATCTTCAGATAGAACTTTTAAAAGCTGCCAGTGAGTACAAAGACAGCGGAAAAATAAATTACATAAGACTGTCAACCAGACCGGACTTTATAGATGACAGTATCCTATCCTACTTAAAAGAATACGGCGTTGACATAATAGAGCTGGGTGTACAATCCATGGATAAGGATGTTTTGTTCTTATCTGGAAGAGGCCATAATGCTGAAGTTGTAGTATATGCCTCAAATCTTATAAAAAAGTATGGATTTATTCTGGGACATCAGATGATGCTGGGACTTCCCGGTGATACAGAAGAAAAAGATATAGATACTTTAAAGCAGCTTATATTATTAAAACCAAAGCTTCTTAGGATATATCCCTCTCTGGTAATTAAGGATACTCCCATGGAGAAAATGTATATAAATAAAACCTATTCTCCTTACAGCTTAGATAAAGCGGTAAAGATATCCGGGAAACTGCTTAAAATGGCTCACAGGAATAATATAAATGTTATAAGAGTTGGTCTTCAGCCCACTGAAGAGATAAATGAAGGAAAAGATTTAGTAGCAGGACCGTTTCACCCCGCATTTAGAGAATTGGCAGAGGGGTATTTATATTTCTCCTCAATAAATGTTAATTTGAAAAATAAATGTGAAGCTATTTATATTAATCCTAAAGAAATATCTAAGCTATACTGTGATAAAAAGAGATATTTCAAAAATTTACAGGGAAAAAACCTTAGGGTTGTTGCTGATGAATCTGTTCCCAGAGGAAGCTACACATTAAATTATGGAGATAGATTTGAAAATTTCAATATATATTAACTAGAGGCTGTCTTAAAAGGCAGCTCCTTTTAAATTCCATTAAAAGCGCTTAAATTTAAATTTTAAAGCATATATTTTTGTTAAAAAATATGTTTAGACCTGGTATATGACAAGCCCTCCTTGGAAATAATAAAGATAAAGTAATTAACAGGAGGCTGCTATGGATATATCTCTTCAGAATCAGATTAAGCTAAAATTTAGAAATGGTGCTGTTTGTCCTCATTGCGGCAGCAAGGATGTAAATAAATATGGATTTTTTAATGGAAAACAAAGATTCAGGTGTAAGGACTGCAGAAAAACATTTAATTTATACACTAAAACACTTTTAAGCTGGTCCCACTACAAAGATAAATGGGGAAGTTTTATAGAAACTATGGCTGAGGATTTGTCATTAAGACAGGCGGAGCAGAAAATAGGAGTCAGCTACGCATCCTTGTTTTATTGGAGACACAAGATAATGACTATTCTAAATGATGAAAATGATACAAGATTGCATGGAATCCTGGAACTTATGAACATGAAACTGAAATATTTAGACAAATATAGAAATTTTAAAAAAGATCCGGAAGACGATGAGGAGGAGCAAGAAAAAGAGGATGGCAAAACCCAAAATATAATTTTTGCATTTATGTACCAGAGAGATAACAGGCTGGAATCATATATTTATAAAGAAAATAAAGGACCAAGACCATTTATATATGAGCTGTCTGATAATATTGAAGAAAGAAGTATTATCTGCCTTAATTCTAACTATCCTTATAGATTCCATCTTTTATATAAAAAAATAAAAGTAGCAGATAAAAAGAATTATAAAAGGGTTAACTATTTTAATGCTGATAATGTAAGAAAATATTTAGGAGAATTTAGAAGCTGGGGTAAGATGTTCCGAGGGGTATCATCTAAAAATCTGCTGAAATATGCTGCTTTTTTCAGGGCTCATAAAATATTTAATAATATGGAGTGTATAATCCTGTCCTCCCTGCGGGAGTATGAAAACCTCATAAATCAGTATGCTGCAAAGGGCGTATTTGGTTTTTAAAAAGGTTAAGGCAGCCTTTCAACACTGTTTTTAACAAAAACATATGGCCTAAATTTCCGCCCGTCCCTCTTTTTTACTCCTCTTTTTTATTGATATTTTTATAATAGTATAATAAACTGAAATAGTACAATTAAAAGAAGGTGAACATAATGAGAAAAGAACAAAGAACTAAATTTACAAGAATCGTTGTTATAGTTTTATTAGTTGCATTTATATTTACTCTAGTTCAAGCATTTAAATTATAGGAGTGTCAATATGTTTTTAAAATCAATAGAAGTTAAAGGATTCAAATCTTTTGCTGATAAAACAGTATTAGAATTTAAAAATGGGGTAACAGCAGTAGTAGGTCCAAATGGAAGCGGAAAAAGTAATATATCCGATGCTGTTAAATGGGTTCTTGGGGAGCAAAGTGTTAAATCTCTTCGAGGCAGCAAAATGGAAGACATCATATTTTCAGGAACTCAGTACAGAAAGCCTGTTTCTCTGGCATACGTATGCCTGTCTTTGGACAACAGTGATGGAGAGCTGCCAATAAACTATTCCCAGGTTAATATATCAAGAAGGCTCTATAGGTCAGGAGACAGTGAGTATTATATAAACAACACTCAGTGCAGATTAAAAGACGTCCAGGAGCTGTTTATGGACACAGGAATAGGTAAGGAAGGATATTCTATAATTGGCCAGGGAAAAATAGATAAAATTCTAAGCGGAAAAAGTGAAGACAGAAGATCTCTTTTAGAAGAGGCAGCGGGAATAGTAAAGTATAAGACAAGAAAGCAGGAAGCTGAAAGAAAGCTGCAGTCTATGGATGCCAATTTGCTTAGAATTAATGATATTTTATCTACATATCAGGACAGAATTGAGCCCCTTAGGATAGAAAGCGAAAAGGCAGAAAGATTTTTAGAATTATCCTCTGGTTTAAAGCAAAAGGAAATAAACCTGATACTTGATTCAATGGATAAAAATAATAATAAAATAAATGATATCGGCAGCAAAGAGCTGGAGCTGAGTCAAAACCTGGACAACCTAAAAAGTCAGCAGGAATCCTTGGAAACAGAGGTTACATCTTTAAACCAAGGATTAGATAAAATTGAGGAAGCAGATAAAGAAAATAAAAAATCCTATTATGAGAATAAGACTGCCTTAGGGGAGCTGCAGGGAGAATCAAATCTGATAAAGGATAAAGTGGATAATAATAAGCAGTATATTGATAAATCAAGCCTAGAGCTTACTGTATATAATGATAAGCATTCACTTTATCAGGAAACCTATAATAATT
>JBAXYJ010000119.1:0-8697 GCA_041670885.1 Clostridiaceae bacterium | reverse complement strand
AGAAAAAATAGATATCATGTTATTTGGAAGCAAAATGGTAAAATTGTCTCAAGTGGAACTTCCAAAGCTACCAAATGAAGAAATAAAGGATGATTTGTTTCCACAGCGTAAGGATAGAAAATGAAATACTAATGTTTATCAGAAATAATAAGAAGAATAAAGGAGAGGTATTTCTTCAGGATCCTATAGGAGTTGACAAAGAGGGTAATGAAATATCCCTTATGGATGTTTTGTCCTGTGATGATGATTCAGTAATTGAAATTGTAGAGAACAAAATTCAGATAAAAAAGCTTTATGAAAGAATAAATTCAGTTCTGTCAGAACGGGAAAGAATAGTGATAGAGCTTAGATATGGTCTTAAAAATGGAAAGCCAAAAACTCAAAGAGAAATAGCAAAAAAGTTAGGTATATCCAGATCCTACATTTCAAGAATAGAAAAGAAAGCTTTAAAGAAGCTAAATAAAGAGTTTATAAAAAATAATTTAATGTAATAATAAAAATAACTTGATATATTATTATATATGAATGATAATTAAATAAAGACTAAATTTTCGTTAGGAGGAAAATAATGTATTCATTAGAAGAACTTTTGGAACTTACTATGGAAGAAAATGCCTCTGACTTACATTTGACTGTAGGTGTACCTCCAATAATAAGAGTAGATGGTGAACTAAGGAAAGTATCTGATGAAGTTCTTTATCAGGATGAAATAGAAAAATATGCAAAAGAAATATTAAAGGACAGATTTGGTAAATATATTGAAGACGGAGAACTGGATACCTCTTATTCAGCATCTGGAATTGGAAGGTTCAGAGTTAATGTGTATAAACAGCGAGGCAGCGATGCTATAGCAATAAGAGCAGTTGGACTAGCTATCCCTACAATTGAGAGCTTAGGACTTCCCCTTATTCTTAAAGATCTGACTGAAAAACAAAGAGGTCTTGTTTTAGTTACAGGCCCAACCGGAAGCGGTAAGTCTACAACTCTTGCTGCTATGATTAATGAAATAAATCAAAAAACATCAAGACATATTATCACACTGGAGGATCCTATAGAATTTTTACATAAACATGGTAAATCTATAGTTAACCAAAGAGAAATTGGAAAAGATACAAAGTCATATGCTAATGGACTTAGAGCAATGCTTAGAGAAGACCCGGATGTTATTCTGATTGGTGAGATGAGAGATACTGAATCAATTGAAATTGCATTAACTGCAGCTGAAACCGGTCACTTAGTTTTTTCAACACTTCACACTATTGGTGCATCTAAAACAGTAGACAGAATAGTAGATGTTTTTTCACCTTACCAGCAGCAGCAGATTAGGATTCAGCTGTCTACAGTTCTTCAAGGAATAATATCTCAGCAGTTAATTCCAAAAAATAATGTTAAAGGAAGAATAGCTGCAATAGAAATTATGATAAACACACCAGCTATTGCTAATATGATAAGAGAAGGCAAAACACATCAGATTGAATCTTCAGTTCAGACGGGAAGCAAATATGGAATGAAAACTATGGATATGGCCTTGGTTGAGTTATATAAAAAGGGAGAAATATCTTTAGAACTTGCCATTACTTATTCAGTAGATAAAGAAATATTAATGAGAATGAGCCAATTATAAGCTTGGTACAGCCAAGCTTATTATATTATATTGATTATTTCTTTGGAAAGACTTATAATATTTATGGTTTTGACTAATTTATTATATATGCCCGGGAGGCTCAAGTTATGGAATTTATAAAATCGGCTGCAAGTATTACTTATAAGATATTTTCTCAAACTGTATACTTGCTATCACTTTATTATTTGATATTATCCTTTTTTGGAATAATAAAGTTTAAAGAGAAAAAAGATTATAAAAAAATAAAAAAATTTGCAGTCATTGTTGCTGCACATAATGAGAAAAACGTAATAAGAGATGCAGTTAACAGTTTAAATATATTAGATTATCCTAAAGATAAATATGATGTATATGTAATAGCTGACAACTGTGATGATAATACCGCAGAAATAGCTAAGGACGCAGGTGCTATTGTATATGAAAGACGGGAGCCAAATCTTCGGGGAAAAGGCTTTGCTTTAGAATGGATGTTTGCTAAATTATTCAAACTGGATAAAACCTATGATGCAGTTGTAATATTTGATGCAGATAATTTAGTATCAGGAAACTTTCTTACTCAAATGAATAATAAGCTATGTCAGGGATTTAAAGTTGTACAAGGCTTTTTAGATAGTAAAAACCCTGAAGATACTTGGATAACAGGATGCTATTCTATATCATTCTGGTCTTCTAACAGGATGTTTCAATTATCAAGAAGCAACCTTAAACTGTCAAATCAGTTGGGCGGAACTGGTTTTGCTATTGATACGGAAATTTTAAAGAAACTGGGTTGGGGAGCTACCTGTTTAACTGAAGATTTAGAGTTTACATGTAAGCTGGTTCTAAATGGATATAAGGTGGGATGGGCTCATAATGCCAGAGTTTATGATGAGAAGCCTCTTACACTTAAACAAAGCTGGAATCAGAGGAAAAGATGGATGCAGGGTTTTGCAGATGTTTACTCAAGATATTTCTTTAAACTTATAAAAAAGGGTATTAAAGATCTTGATTTTAAGGCCATAGATTGTGCAATTTATTCTATACAGCCGGTTGTGCTGATACTTTTTAGTTTATCTGCTCTCTTTGGTTATGCTGCCAGCATAGGGAATTCCTATAAAATTTTGATTCATTTGAGTACATATATATCTCAGTTTAAGATGAATTTTGATTTAATGAGTATAGCACTGGTACTAGTTGTAATTCTCCAATATATCTATACTCCATTTTTACTTATACTTGATAAAAGGCTGAATTTTAAAATATTTATTTATTATCTAATTTATCCGTTTTTTGCTTTAACCTGGCTTCCAATATGCATACAGGGAATAATTCATAAAAATGATAAGGAATGGAACCATACAAAGCATACCAGAAGTATAGATATATCAGATATAGAAAAGGCAAACTAAGTGAAAAAATTGAATAATTCATAAATTAACTTTTCAGCCCAAAGGCCATTATCCAATTTTCTTGATTAAAATAGGGAATCGTATAAATTATTTATGCAATTTCCTATAATTTTAAAAAGGAAATTTTGCGTTTATGTTGAATATAATATAAAAGCCTTTAAGAAAGGAGAAAACATAATAATGAATTTTCTTGTAGGACTTGATATAGGTTCTAAAAAAATTAAAGCTTCTGCAGGTTTTATAGATGTGGAAGGAAAGATACAAATACTAGGTACCACATCCTCAGACAGCATGGGTATAAAAAAGGGCGTGGTTGTAGATATTGAAAATGCATCAAAATCTATTAATATATGTATATCACAGCTAGAAAGGATAATAGACGAGGAAATAAGTGAAGTTTATATTTCCATATCTGATTTAGAGTGTGAATCAATAGTTAATAAGGGTATAGTTGCTATTTCTCAAAACAGCCGGGAAATAAATGTATCAGATGTTGAAAGAGTTAAAAATGCAGCTAAAGTAATATCAGTTCCATACGATAAAGAAGTTATAGGAATTACACCAATTCAGTATATTGTAGATGGATATGATAATATTAAGGATCCTGTTGGAATGAATGGGACAAGGCTAGAAATAGAAGCTAATTTAATTTTAGCAAATTCTACTGTAATAAACAGTTTCTTAAAATGTATTGATAATAATAGTTTGAAATTATCAGGACTGGTTTTAAATTCTACTGCAGTTATAGCATCAATTCTTTCAAATAATGAAAAGAAAATGGGCGCTCTTGTTATAGATGTTGGCGGAGACAAGACAGATTTCTATGTAATAAAGGATAATAAACTGATTATTTCTTATACTTTAGGCTTAGGCGGGAATAATATAACAAATGATATATCTATATGCTGCAAAGTAACTTATGATGAAGCGGAAAAAATAAAAGTTAAATATGCTTCAATAAACTCTTCTGATGAAGATGAAATTAAACTAAGCAGCAGTTTTGATGAACAAAATATAAAAGTTAATTATTTAAACAGAATAATTGAAGCCAGGATTGAAGAAATATTACAGTTAGTTAAGAAAAAAATTGATCCCACTATATTTGAAGAAACTGATAGTGTAATTTTAATAGGCGGTGGAATAGCAGCTATTAAAAACATTGAGGAATTTTCAAAGAGCATATTAGGAAAAACTGTTAGAATAGGAATTCCTAAATATATGGGCTCAACCAGTCCCATTTTTGCTTTGTCAGTTGGCATTGTAGAGGATAGTTTAAATGCAACAAAAGAATATAATATTCAGAGTGCAGAAAAAACTAATAAAGAAAGTATATTCAAAAGAATTAAAGACATATTTACAGATTTTTTCTAATTGGGAGGTATTAATGTGCTAGATTTTGATGTTGATGTTCAGCAATTTGCAAAAATTAAAGTTGTGGGATGCGGCGGAGGAGGAAATAATGCAGTAAACAGAATGATATTAAGCGGACTTAAAAATGTGGAGTTTATTGCAATAAATACTGATAAACAGGCTCTTATGCTGTCAAATGCATCCTTAAAGATTCAAATAGGAGATAAGCTTACTAAGGGTCTTGGTGCTGGAGCAAATCCGGAAATTGGCCAAAAGGCAGCTGAAGAGAGTACTGAGGAAATTTCCCAGTCCATTAAAGGGGCTGATATGGTATTTATAACAGCTGGAATGGGCGGAGGAACAGGAACAGGTGCAGCACCAATAGTTGCAGAAATTGCAAAATCCTTGGGAATTTTAACTGTTGGAGTAGTAACAAAACCATTTCCTTTTGAAGGAAGAAAGAGAATGCTTCATGCGGAAATGGGAATAAAAAATTTGAAAGAGAAAGTTGATACATTAGTTACGATTCCAAATGAAAGACTTTTGACTATGGTTGATAAAAAGACCACATTAATGGACTCATTTAAATTAGCAGATAATGTATTAAAACAGGGTGTTCAGGGAATATCAGATTTAATTACTATACCGGGCCTAGTAAACTTAGATTTTGCCGATGTAAAAACAATAATGGAAGACAGAGGCCTGGCTCATATGGGAACTGGAAGAGCCTCCGGCGACGACAGAGCAAAAGAAGCTGCTAAGCAGGCAATATCGAGTCCTCTTCTTGAAACTTCCATTGTGGGCGCTACAGGAGTTTTATTGAATGTAACCGGCGGTGCAGATTTAGGATTATTTGAAATTACTGAAGCTGCGGAAATAGTTCAGCAGGCTGCAGATCCTGATGCAAATATTATATTTGGTGCAGTAATTGATGAAAATTTAAAAGATGAACTTAGAATAACAGTAATAGCAACAGGATTTGACTCTGATATAAAACCGGCCACCGCATTTAAAGAGAATACATTTAAAAATAAAGATATCGAGATTCCAGCAGAAGTACAAAAGGAAAAAAAGCCGGATGATGGAATAGATTTAGAAATTCCAGCTTTTTTAAGAAGAAAAAAGATTTAAAAAAATCAGCTAAATTTAGCTGATTTTTTTATTTTTTGAAACTAAATATAAATCTATTATGACAAATTTTTGAAATAATCTGGTTTATAATTTTTATAGGGGGTGAGAATATGGTTATATATTTAGATACACTGATAATTGAAAATTTTATAATTGATTATTTCCTTTTATACGTAACATCTCAGTTTATGAAAATAAAAGTGAAAATGTGGTCCACTCTTTTAGCTTCATTAGCTGGAAGCCTATATGCAGCAGCTTACTTGCTGAGTACAAGAATTTTTGGCTTTATTCTATTTAAATTACTTTTTTCTTTCATAATGATATTCATAACACTTAGAGGAGGAAAACTAAAAAGAATAATCTATGGAACAGTAATATTGATTTCATTATCTATGCTTCTTGCCGGTTTTTGTATCTTTACAGTTCCTACAAATGATTTATATTTTTACTGGAATGGTATATCTTATAAAAATATATTAATAGGAATTATGCTGACTTATATTATACTATGGCAGATTATTTATTATATAGGAGAGAAGAAAAAAATTAACAGTCTTCTCTATAACGTAGAAATTGTATCTAAATATGGAAGTAAAGTTATAAAATGTTTTCTGGATACAGGAAATAACCTGCAGGAACCTGTTACAAAAATTCCTGTTATCATAATTTACAGTAACTGTTTAAAAGAATTTAATATTGATCAGCATGACATGGTAAAAATACCATATTTTACTGTTGGGGGCTTTAACAGTGAGATAAATGCTTTTATGGCTGACTATATAAAAATATACGATAAAAATGAAACTTACGAGCAAAAAGCTTTTATAGGATTATCAGATATAAAAATATCAAAAAATGAAGAGTATGACGGACTTTTACCAAGAGGATATATAATTAATGGAGGATTAATATGATATATTTAATAAGGTATCTAAATAAAATAATATGCAAGTTGAAATTATTTATCAGTGAACTTAATTACGTTGGGGGCAATGATGCTCTTCCACCGCCTCTTACTAAGGATGAGGAAGATATATTAGTCAGCAGATTGATAAATGGTGATGAAACAGTAAGATCTGTTTTAATAGAGCGAAACATAAGGCTGGTTGTTTATATTTCAAGAAAATTTGAAAATACAGGTATTGGAATAGAAGATCTTATATCAGTTGGGACAATTGGACTTATTAAGGCTGTTAATACTTTTGATCCTGAGAAAAAAATAAAGCTGGCGACTTATGCCTCCAGATGCATAGAAAATGAAATATTAATGTATCTTAGAAGAAACAATAAGATTAAAGCTGAAATTTCTTTTTATGAACCTTTAAATATTGACTGGGATGGGAATGAACTTCTTCTTTCGGACATATTAGGAACAGAAAATGATTCAGTCTATAATGTTTTAGAAGATGAAGTGGATAAAGAACTTTTATCAATAGCCTTAGGCAAATTGAACGTAAGAGAAAAAGAAATTGTAAAATTAAGATTTGGATTATACGGACAAAAGGAAAAAACTCAAAAGGAAGTAGCTGATATGTTAGGGATATCTCAGTCTTATATATCCAGACTGGAAAAAAGGATAATTAAAAGATTGAAAAAAGAAATAAATAAAATGGTATAGAATATGTTGAATAAAAATAAGACCTTTAGGTAAAAATATAAATGCAAACTACTTAAGGGGCTGGTTTAATGATTACAAATAAAGTCGATTTATGTGGAGTAAATACTTCAAAACTGCCAGTGTTAAGTGAAAAAGAGAAAAAGTATCTTATGACTCGGATGAAAAAAGGTGATAATGAGTCTAGAGAGAAATTTATCAAGGGTAATCTTAGATTAGTTTTAAGCGTAATACAAAAATTTAATAACAGAGGAGAAAACCCTGATGATATTTTTCAGGTGGGTTGTGTTGGACTTATTAAGGCAATAGATAATTTTGACATGAGTCAAAATGTAAAATTTTCTACTTATGCTGTACCTATGATTATAGGTGAGATAAGAAGATATCTTAGAGATAATAATTCAGTAAGAGTAAGCAGGTCACTTCGGGATATTGCCTATAAAGCTCTTCAGGCCAGAGATTATCTGGCAAATAAAAATAATAAAGAGCCTACAATTTCAGAAATAGCCAATCAGCTTCAAGTTCCAAGAGAGGAGGTTGTTTTCGCACTGGATGCCATTCAAGATCCTGTTTCCTTATTTGAGCCTGTGTATCATGATGGCGGAGAAGCTATTTTTGTAATGGATCAGATTAGTGATAAAAAGAACCTTGATGACAGCTGGATTCAAAACATATCCATAAGAGAAGCTTTGAAAAAACTATCATCCAGAGAAAAACTTATCCTGAATATGAGATTCTTTCAGGGAAGGACTCAAATGGAGGTAGCAGAAGAAATTAATATATCACAAGCTCAAGTTTCAAGATTAGAAAAAACTGCCTTAAAGCATATGAGAAAATATGTATAAAACTGCTTAGGCAGTTTTTTTTATTTATATTTTTTATAAAAATTGCTTAATTACCTCTGGCTGATTTTCAATTAAAAATTATTAATTTTCATAGTTTTTTTAATTGAAAAATCAAATATTAAATTATGCAAATTTTTCAAGTAATTATATAATTTCTATTATCATATTATAAATTAAGGAGGGATATAATGGAAAATAAAATTTATTCTTTAGAAGATATAAAAAGACTTCAGGTGATAGAAATAAACACAGGAAAAATAATAGGTTTTATCAAAGATTTCAAAATTGATTTAAATTCTTACAAAATTATATCAATAATAATCCCGTTAAAAAATTATTCCATTTTTAGTAAAATAAATAGTATAGAGATAAAATGGGAAAATATAAAAAAAATTGGTGAAGATATAATATTGGTTCAGGAGAACCTTATAACAGATGAAGAAAATATAGAAAAATATTAATATTAGTGTATAATTATATTATAAAAACAATAAGAGGTGCGCTGCAAATGAAGTGTCCATACTGTGGTTATAATGAAAGTAAGGTCGTAGATTCCCGTTCAACAGATGAAGATATTAATATAAGAAGGAGAAGAGAATGCTTAAAATGCGGTAAAAGGTATACCACCTATGAAAAGATAGAAGATATACCAATACTTGTTATTAAAAGGAATGAAAACCGGGAGTATTTTGATAAATCAAAAATCGTAAATGGTATTATTAAAGCTTGCCAGAAAAGACCGGT
>JBAXYJ010000118.1:0-8698 GCA_041670885.1 Clostridiaceae bacterium | reverse complement strand
TTTTTATATTATAATTATAAATGACTGATTTATCTTCCAGGGTAGTATATTTTTTTATATTGATTTTTTTTGGCAAAGCATTAAACTTCCCTAAATTTGCTGTAAGTAAATAAGACAAAAAAGTTTGATTCTGTGCAAAATCCTCATATACTTCAGATGTCATAATATTCTTGTATTCTTTTTCCTTTAGATAATTCTCAGAAAATGATTTATCTGTTAATGCAGTTCCCGCATATTTATTATAGTCTTCAACCGTAAAGTATTTATTTAGAAATAATTCTATAACTTTTTTTGGAGCATTCTCATAGCGCTGATATATAGTAAAAATAACTAAAGCAGCAATAATAAAAATAGACAGAGCACCAATGATTACTTTTCTTTTCATTACTTACCCCCTAAAAAAATTTTACAATACTGAATTTATGATATTTTTTGTTTCCCTAAGTAATAGTATATTACAAATTATGTAACAGATAAATATAAATTAATGATATAATGGGATATAATGTAAAAGTATATTTGAAGGAGAATCTTTTATGACGGGTTATATTTATATAATTTCTCTGATTATTTTATTGCTGCTTAGTATTCTAAAAGAAATTTATCTGTATATAAAGGGTGAGTATAATCCCTATGAATTTACAAAAGGTGAAAAGGAACTTCCTTTATCTATTAAAATTATTAACATTTTTATTTTTTTATATATTACTATTGGAGGGACATTAATAACTATATATAATAAATTACTTTATGAAATGAAAGTTATCATTATATGTTTTTGCTTCTTCTATATCCTTAGTTCAAGTATAATGAATTACTTATCTTATAGAAAGATTAAAGACAATAAGATTATTTATCAAACCATTATTTTTACCTTATTGGTAATTGGTGCCGGTATATGGATTTGGAATATGCATCCTATATACCATAATTAACCATTAAGTATATTGTGGTGATTAAAATAAATGGAAAGTTATCCCTAAGCGTATAAAAACTGGATAAGCATTTATACCGGGAAATTTCATATAAATGAAAATTAATATATTTTAGGAGGGAACAGTGTGAAAAGAATAATATCTTATTTATCAGCACTTACAATTATTTTTCTTGTAGGATGTTCATACAACCCAATAAATTCTAAAAATAGCGTTGAACAGCAATCAAAATCGGAAAAGAATATATCTTTTAACTGTTTTTATGCAGGCTTTGTATTAGAAAAGGATATGTTTGAGTTACCACGGGGAATTGTTTTACTGAATAATGAAAGTGAATGGAAGGCTTTTAAGGATAAATATTTTAGTAAAAGCAGTGATATGAACTATCGCGAACTGCCGGAAGATTTTACAAAGCAATCAATAATATACTATTCAATTTTAAGTCCTAACCCAACTATATTTTCAAAGGCTTTTCAAATAGATAAATTTCAAATTTCAAATAACAAGTTAAGTATAATAACAAAGGAATTAGATAATATAGAGGTTACTGTTCCAAATCACGATTCTTCTATGCATAGATTTGTAATACTGGCAGCAGTAAATAAATCGGATATACTAAAGGTTAATATACCCAGTGAACAAGGCATAAACGACAAGTGGAAATCCGTTGATAGGCTGCGTTATATTCAAGGAAAAATAGTTTCGCTCAAAAAAATATCAGATGGAAAGTCAATATTAAGTTTAAAGATAGAAAAAAACTTTCACGATGGAACTGACCCTGTTGGGAATCCTGATTATCCATTTAAGATAGGACAGGTTGTAGAGCTTTTTCTCAATAGTCAACCGAAAATAGATTTAGCTAAAATTAAAAGAGTTATTGTATATGAAAGTGATGTTACAGCAGATGATAATGATAGTTTTGTCGGGGCCAGTATAAAATACTATGAAAGTGATGGTAAGTTTTTTGATATGGATGGCAAACAAATAAGTTTACCTCCAACACAATATCCTAATACTTTCTAAACATTTATTTATTTCAATTAATGCACAATAGTAAAGCGAAGTAAAGGAAGGGAATTAGTTTGTTGATGGAGGGAAAATAAATGTTAAGTTTAGGCTGCACATATTTAATCGTAAAGGACTTCGAAAAATCACTTGCATTTTATGAAGTCTTGCTGGAAATGAAGCCTACTGCACAAAGATTTGACAGATGGGCACAGTTTAATTTTAATGGAAATTGCATAGCTTTATTTAATCACAAATATGATGAGGATTTAATTAAAAGGGGAGAAAATTTAGAAGCTCATTATGACAAGGAATATATAAAATATTTTAAAAATAAAACAATAAAATATGGCAGTAATTTTGTATTGAATTTTTGTATAGATGACCTTAATTCAGAATATGAACGAATTAAAAACTTAAACATAGGTAAAATGACAAAAATTATGTATTTAAACATTTCATCACCCTATTATCACTTTTTACTTGAGGATCCTGATGGAAATACGATTGAGATAACAGGTGTATTATAAATCTCAAAATATAATTGGCAGCCTGCTCAGGCTGCCAAAACTTTTAGTATTCGATTTTTCTCTCCATGACATAGGATGCGCCAATGAAAGTTAATGCAAAAACAAATATATCTACAATTACAGAGCTTAAGCTGCTGCTCATTCCCAAGAAAGTATAGTTTATTATAGGAAATTTATCTGCCAAAGACTGCAGGTAAGTAATAACTGCGATTGTTGCTGCAAATACACCAATGCTTATGGGAACTGCAATTTTATTTTTGTGTGATGCCCATTTTGAAATTGATATGCAGAAGAAAAACAGTAAATAAAATGAAGCATAACTAAAGAGTCCATTAATAATACTGAAAATTGTTTCTGCCGGGTACTCAAACACTTTCTTTGAAGCATTGAAAACTGAAGTTATTATATCTGCATTGAAATTAGTCAATACAAAGAAAAACATAACTATAGTAAAAGCTGAAATTATACCACAGATAATGGTGACGCATACTGTAGCAATTAATTTTGAAGCTATCTTCTCCCAGGATGGCTGGGGTATCATCAGCTCAAGGGCTGCCTGCTTTCCGGATAAGTCCTTATTGTACCTGGAAATTCCTTCTATAAAAGGATATATAAATAATATACCTGCCATTATAAAATATAATGCAGTAATAAGATAGAAAGATACACCAGCATTTCTTTGACTATTAGTACTTATAATATAAGTACTGGCACTATTTTGATAAAATAATTTCAGGATAAGAAGCAGTACAAGCTCTACAAGTCCATAACCTAAAAGCAGGTGTCTGTTACTCTTCCATTTCTTCCAAAATTCAAATTTTAATAACCTTCCTAACATGCAAATACCTCCCTGTACAGCTCATCAAGAGTCATTTTCTTTTCGCTTCTTATATCCTCAGTATTTCCCGAGAATTCAATTTTGCCTTCCTTCAGGAAATATACCTGATCAAGTAAGCTTTCCACCTCGTTAATCAGATGGCTGGTAATTATCATAGAACTTTCATAGCTGAAGCCCTTTAAAATGGCCTTTAATATCTGTTCTCTTGCAACAGGATCTACACCATTTAACGGTTCATCCAGAATTATAAGTTTAGCTTCCCGGGAAAGTGTAAGTGCTAAGGCCAGCTTTTCCTGCATCCCTTTAGACAAACCCTTTACTGCCATTTCTTCATCTAATTTCATAAATTCCAGCATCTCATGGAATTTTTCAGTGTTGAAATCCTTGAAAAAGGACATATAAACATTTTTAGCATCTTCTATTTTCATCCAGGGATATAAAAAGTCGCTGTCAGGAAGATAAGCAATTAATTCCTTTGTTTTATGTCCAATTTCATTTCCACACACCTTTATATTCCCGCTTGTAGGTCTTATAAGTCCTGCAACCAGCTTTAATAATGTGGTTTTTCCGCTGCCATTGGGTCCTAATATTCCAACAATCTTTCCTTTTTCAATTGTCAGATCAAGTTCACTTAAAGCCTTTTTAGTAAAATATTTTTTGCTGACAGATTTACACTCTAGAATTTCCATTTTCGTACTCCTCCAATACCTTAACAAAATAATTTAAAATTTCTTCTTTATCCATTCCCAGATCTCTCATATCTTCCATATATCTTTCAGAATATTTTTGAGCCTGGGTAATTTTTATTTGCTTCAAAAGCTGATCACCTTCTACAATAAAAGTTCCTATACCTCTTTGAGAATAAGTTATACCTTCCCGTTCCAGTTCCTGAAATACTCTTTGTACAGTATTTGGATTAACATTGAAGCTTTCAGAAAACTCTCTGACGGAGGGCATCTTATCTCCGCCCTTAAGTCTGCCGGACACTATATCTGCTTTAACTTTTTGTATTATCTGCATATAAATTGGTGAACTATCATTGAACTTAAACACAAGCTTACCTCCTTCTTGGAATATTAGTGTACTATCATATTAGTACACTAATATTATTATGTCAATAGTTTTGCAAAAAAATATTGGAGTCAAGTATTAACCACTCAGGCAGACTTGTTTTGTATTATAATATATAAAAAGATACTTATATAATCAGGAGGTAGAATAATGAATAAATTTAAAGAAATAAAGCCGGTGGAATTAAATAAAAGCCCATTTAAACTGATAGGCAGTGACTGGATGCTGATCACTGCAGAGAAAGGCGGCAGAGTAAACACAATGACTGCATCCTGGGGAGGACTTGGTGTTATGTGGGGCAAAAATGTAACATATGTTGTGATCAGACCTAATAGGTACACTAAGGAATTTGTAGATAACTCTGATACATTTTCCCTTACATTTTTTGATGACTGCTATAAAAAACAGTTAGGTTATCTGGGAAGTGTATCAGGAAGAGACGAGGATAAGATAGAAAAATCCAAGCTGACAGTTGGAAGCTATGATAATACACCCTACTTTGAAGAAGGAAAGCTTGTGATTATATGCAAAAAACTATATAAACAGGAGTTCAAACCTGAAGGCTTTATTGAGGAAGAGTTGGATCAGAAATGGTATTCAGAGAAAGATTATCATACCATGTATATATCTGAAGTTAAAAAAATTCTTATAAAATAGGAAATAAAAGGGCTTTGATCTTTTAAAATCAAAGCCCTTTTATTTCCTAAAAGCAGGAGGTAATTTTTAAGCTTGCTTTTTTGCTTTTAATTTTAGCAGCTTTTCAATATAGAATGTTATTATTGAGAAGAATGAAATTATACTTAAGTTATTTAATATTGTACTTAATATATTGGAACTGCCGGAATCTTTCATACCGCCTCTGCCTGTTCCTGCTGCACCAGCACCATTAAAATTACCTCCATTTGGCGGGGTAGGGTTGCTGCTGTTATTAGTATTGGCCGATTCGTTATTATTAGCAGCAGCTGAATTGCTGTTGTTAGTACTAGCATTGGCGTTAGCTGAATTGTTGCTGCTAGTTGAATTACTGTTATTATTGGTTCCCGGATTAAAGTTACCGCCTGAAGGCATGCTGCCCATGCCCGGTCCCTGTTGTGAAACTGAAGATCCGGGAATAATTTTGGTAAAGTAACTATTAGAATATATATTGTATGAACCAAAAGCAAATAAGGAAACAACTATAACTACATTAATTATTTTACATGTCATTCCTTTTTTACTTATTTTAAAAGTATTTTTGAATACATTAATTACCCAGCCCCAGTGAAGCCCTATATGAATTCCTATAAGGAGCAGAGCTATATAAGACAGTGAAATATGAAGTGACTGGTTCCCTGCAGATTTGAATATACCTGAAAATAAAACCTTTGAAATTGATATGCCTGTACCGATGATAAGTGCCATATCGATTAACAAAAGCAAGTCTAGTATGTATCCAATTCTGGTTTTTAACTTCATCTTAGAATTGAAAAATTTAATAGTTATTTGTTTTACCCATTTGAAATTTATTATTATATGAATTATAAAAGCTAGTCCTATGGTAAGACCTGCAATTTCATGGAATGTCATACCAGCTATTGCATTTTTATTAAAAAGTAAAACAAAAACCAGAGCCATAAGTATGTCCAGTGTTATTTTTACATAGTTTATTTTTTTCATGATTACCTCCAAATTTAAGCCATAGGCAAATTTAATTTCTATATTGAAATTATAAACGCTAATTGTCATGTAAATTTAAATTAAATATGTGAAATCATGTGATTTGCCTTTAGCTATTATAAGATATGAGGTTATGCTTCATAGTTTTCTATTTTAATAATATTTTCAATTTCATAAACCTGGGAAAGGGACTTTAATTCATTAAGTGCAAAACTTAGACTTGAAAATCCAATATCACGTATAGTAAATAAAAGAGCGGTATCATCTTCATTTATCTTATTTTCAGTAATTGAAGATATTTTTATGTTTTTCCCGGATAAAAGATCAGTTATATTAACCAGTGCATCAGAACTGTTTTTTATCTTTAATCTTACGTAATAGTCTCCCTGAATTTCATCCTTAGACAAAATTTTGATATTCTTATCATCATAATTTACTGCTAAATCTTTTTTATTACTGATAATTGAAATTATATCAGCAACGATGGCACTGGCAGTTGGAAACTCCGTTTCCCACAACGCCGAGACCAAGCAGCCCAATTTTGATGCTTTCCATGCTATACCTCCAAATAAATTATAAAAAATTGCATAAATAAATAACCGCTTCCTAATAATAAGAAGCGGCCTAAATAAAGCACAGTCAGCTTCTTATCTGCCAGGAAATAATCCTGCAGGAATTGGCACCTTTCAGACAAATGGGTCTGAAGGTTGCCGGGTTTCATAGGGCCAGTCCCTCCACCTCTCTTGATAAGAAAAACGATATTTAACTATTAGTGAGTATTTTACATTACGGCAGAAGTGTTGTCAAGAAGTGTTATGTAATTATTTGATAAATGGAAAAAATTAGAATATAATTAAATTAATAGAATAATTATGTATAATTTATGATTTGAAAAAGAGGGGGTTATGTTTAATAAAGAGAAGGAGTCAAAGAAAAAATTTAAGGTAATATACGATGAAAAATCAGAATCTTCTTACATTAAAATTCTTGTAGATACACAGACGGGAGTTAATTATCTGTTTAATTGCAAGGGCTATGCAGGAGGCCTTACAGTGCTGCTGGACAGCGAAGGTAAACCGGTTATAACCCATATATAATACTTATTAAGGAGGCAAATTTTGAACAGTATAGATGAAATATTTCCCTGGATAGTGACAGGGTTAGGCTTTTTCTTTTTCACTTTTGGATTGTGGGGAATTACAGCTGGCATTATTATGATTGCAGGTGCATTTATATATTTGTATAATAACAATCGCAAAGCAGAACTTAAATCAATTTGCTGTATTTTAGCTGCTATTTTGGTTGTTAAATTTTTTGTATTTTTAATGAACCAATTGCCACGTTAGAAGCAAGTTAAAAATTTATACCGGCAACAATCTTTAATTGTCAATTGCTCATTTTCAATTGTCAACTTAAATGTAACAAATCCCTTTTGTTCCATGATAGAGTTAATAAAAATTATATGTTTATGGAGGGATGGTTAATGTATAATAATGTCTTTAATAAATTTTACTGAGGCTTCTTTTTTATAATGTTCGATTTCAGGCTTCAAGGTATTGATATTTTACCTGATTCTATTGGATACATTCTGTTTGCAGTTGGATTAAGTCTGATTGCTGCTGAAAATAACTGGTTTAAAAAGGCAGGAAAGCTTAATATATTTATGATCTTTCTATCAATATTTCAAATATATGAAAAACCTGCAGAAGGCATAGGTATTAACATTGGTTCGCCTTATGAAATTATAATCGGCATAGCTGCAACAATAATAAGCCTGCTCTTAATATATAATTTATTTATGGGTATAGGGTATATGGCTAGTTTGAAAGGTAAAACGGATATAGAAGAAGAAGCTCATAAAAGATGGACTCAATACCTGATGCTTCAGCTTGCAGTCTTGCTGGCATTCCTTGTTTTATTTATTCCGATTATAGCATTTTTATATTTTATTTTATTAATCGTTATTTCAATAGTATTTGGTTTTATAGTTATGGGTTTTATGAGAAGATGCGGAAATAGTTTATAGTTCAAAGAAAATAAAGGGAACCCTTCAGATGACACCCTATTCAGGCTGCCAAAGTAGGCTTCCCTAAAATTTTATATGTTTATAGTCATTTTGAAACAGACCGGGCAGAAAATTTTTCGTTAATCCAGTATTTACTTTGAAATATACATATTATTATCATAATTACTAATACTGATAAGAAGGAATTGCCTGTGCCGATTAAATTGTAAAGAGGTGCAGAAATAAGCAGACCTATAATTGCAAACAGTGTCAGCAATATTTTGTAAAAGGAAAACACCCTTCCTAAATATTCATTAGGTATGGAATTTTGAATTATGGTATGTGAGTAGGTTCCATTAATATTTTCGGCAGCTCCCAGAATAATTAAAATAATAAATGTCAGTATAATGTTATGGGAATAGCCAAACAGTGTAAATCCTATACTGCTAAGCATAGCAGAAACTGCAAATATTTTAACAGGATTATGATTTTGCAGTAATTTAACTGCAGCAGGTACAGTAAGACCGCCAATTGCCAAAGCATAATCAAAATATATGATTCCCTCCGGTTTCATGTTTAAAAGCAGATCAGAAACAGCAACCTTGTAGGTTTCATAAAACCTGCCTATTACAGCAAAAACACTCATAATAATAAATAC
>JBAXYJ010000117.1:0-8712 GCA_041670885.1 Clostridiaceae bacterium | reverse complement strand
TGTCAGGTTTCCTCTTTCATTTTCATCCAGCTTCATTCTAATAAAATCTATTGTTTCAATAAGTTGTGGTATGGTTCTATACTCTAAGGCGTTTACTCTTCGTCTTGTCTTTTCAATTTCGTCTGCCATAAGCTGACAGGATTTTTCTACTTCAGCTAATTCCAATAGGTCTGGCAGGATATCATAAAGATTTTTTATAGAATCGTCTAAAACTGGTGATGTAAAGGCAAAACCATAGGGATATATACTTCCCTCATCGCCCTCCATTTCCCTTTTAAACTGCATTACAGGAACATTAACGCTCATGATATTTTTCTTTCCTATATCTACAGATATTTTTTCCTTTGGAAGGCAAATAGCTTCCTCTAAAAATTCTGAAGACATGGCAGCTCTTGCCATAGTAAAATCCATAAAGGATTTTGAAAGCTTGCCTTCAACATTTTTTCTAAGCTCATTATTGTACTTAATAAGCTGAATGAATCTTCTCATCAGCTCATCCTGCTTATCTTTTAAAAGCTTATGACCGCGGGTCGCAGTTACCAGTCTCTTCTTAAGCTTGGTTAGTTCCATTCTTGTAGGGTTTACATTTAGCCTCATAGCTACTCACCCTTTCTGTTATCCATATACTTTTCTAAGAATTCATCTCTGATTCTCTTTAATTCTGTCCTTGGCAGTATAGATAATAGCTTCCACCCAAGATTTAATGTTTCTTCAATAGTTCTATTTGAGTTAAAGCCCTGGGATACATATTCCTTCTCAAAAGCTTCTGCAAATTTAGCAAAAAGCTTATCTGAATCTGAAAGTGCAGATTCACCAAGAATAACTGCCAGTTCCTTTGCCTGTTTTCCCTGAGCATAGGCTGCAAACAGCTGATTCATTGTATCTGCATGGTCTTCTCTGGTTTTATTTTTTCCTATACCCTTATCCTTAAGTCTGGATAGAGAAGGCAGAACATCTATTGGGGGATTTATTCCCTTTTTGTATAATTCTCTGCTTAGTATAATCTGTCCCTCTGTAATATATCCAGTTAAATCTGGAATTGGGTGAGTTTTATCATCTTCAGGCATTGTAAGAATAGGAATCTGTGTTATAGATCCTTCTCTTCCCTTAATTCTTCCAGCTCTTTCATATATTGAAGATAGGTCAGTATAAAGATATCCCGGATATCCTCTTCTTCCCGGAACCTCTTTTCTTGCAGCCGAAACTTCTCTTAATGCTTCACAGTAATTTGTAAGGTCAGTTAATATAACAAGGACATGCATCCCTTTTTCAAATGCTAAATATTCAGCGGCAGTAAGTGCCATTCGTGGCGTTGCTATTCTCTCTATTGCCGGGTCATTAGCTAAATTAATAAACAGAACTGCCCTGTCTATAGCTCCCGTTTTTGTGAAATCATCAATAAAGAACTGTGCCTCTTCAAAGGTTATACCAATAGCAGCAAACACAACAGCAAATTTAGAATCTGAGTTTAATACCTTTGCCTGCCTTGCAATCTGTGCTGCCAGCTGAGCATGAGGAAGACCTGATCCTGAAAAAACAGGAAGCTTCTGTCCTCTGACTAACGTATTAAGACCATCTATAGCAGATATTCCTGTCTGAATAAATTCTGATGGGTAGTTTCTTGCCACAGGGTTTATTGGCGAACCATTTATATCCAGCTTTTTATCCGGTATGATTTTAGGTCCCCCGTCCTTTGGTCTTCCAAGTCCATCAAATACTCTTCCCAGCATATCTGTTGAAACACCCAGCTCTAAGGGCTTTCCTAAAAATCTTGCTTTAGTTCCCTTTAGGTTAATTCCAGAAGAGCCTTCAAACAGCTGAACCATAGCTTTACTTCCATCTACTTCCAGAACCTTTCCACGCCTTAGCTCTCCTGTCTGCATTTCAATTTCAACTAATTCATCGTACTTTACGCCTTCTACATTATCTACAACCATTAAGGGGCCAACTACCTCTTTTACAGTTCTGTACTCCTTAAGCATTCACTACCCCTCCTTGGCTTACTAATTTCTCCATATCTTTCTCTAAAGTATCTGAAACTTCAGCAAGCTTTTCTATTTCATCCTCATGAACGTATTTTGCTCTTGCTATTTTATCACGGATCCCCATGCTTAGAATTTCTTTTAAATATACTCCTGCTTTTAAAGCTTTTTCAGCCTCAATGCCATATTTTAATACTAGTTTGAGCATTTGGTGCTGTTTATTTAATGATGCATATGTGTCAGTTTCGTGGAAGGCATTCTGCTGAAGAAAATCTTCTCTTATTGATTTAGCTACCTCCAGCTTTAGTCTATCCACTTCTGAAAGTGCATCTATACCTACAAGTCTAACTATTTCCTGAAGGTTAGCTTCATCCTGAAGTAGTGACATAGCCTTTGTTGTAAGCTCTGTCCAGTCTGGCGCTACATTTTCATCCATCCATGCTCCTACTTTGTCATTATATAATGAGTAAGAGTCAAGCCAGTTAATTGCAGGGAAATGTCTTGCATAAGCCAGCTGTGAATCTAGTCCCCAGAATACTTTAACAATTCTTAGCGTTGCCTGAGTTACTGGCTCTGATAAGTCTCCTCCTGGAGGGGATACAGCTCCAATTGCGGTTAATGCTCCTTCTCTTGCGTCTTTTCCTAAGCATACAACTTTCCCGGCTCTTTCATAAAAGTCTGCAGCTCTAGATCCCAAGTAGGCCGGATATCCTTCTTCACCAGGCATTTCTTCAAGTCTTCCTGACATTTCACGAAGAGCTTCTGCCCATCTGGAGGTAGAATCCGCCATAAGTGCTACTGAGTAACCCATGTCTCTGAAATATTCTGCTATTGTAATTCCGGTGTATATAGATGCTTCTCTGGCAGCCACCGGCATATTTGAAGTATTTGCTATAAGTACTGTTCTTTTCATTAATGGCTCCCCGGTTTTCGGATCTTTAAGCTCTGGGAATTCATTAAGAACGTCTGTCATTTCATTTCCTCTTTCACCGCAGCCTATGTAAACAATTATCTCGGCATCTGCCCATTTAGCAAGCTGATGCTGCACTACTGTTTTGCCGCTGCCGAAAGGTCCCGGAACACAAGCTGTTCCTCCCTTAGTCACTGGAAAAAATGTATCAATAACTCTTTGACCTGTAACCATAGGCTCTACAGGGTTAAGCTTTTTAGCATATGGTCTTCCCCGTCTTACAGGCCATTTTTGCATCATAGTAAGCTCTTTAATTCCATCTTTTATTTCTAATTTGCAAACTATATCAGTTATAGTATAGTCTCCCTCTTCTATGGAAACTATTTTACCAGTCACCTTGTATGGGACTAAAATTCTATGTTCTATTACTGCTGTCTCCTGAACTGTGCCTAATATATCTCCATTTTGAACCATATCTCCAATGGAGACTTTTGGTACAAAATGATATTTCTTTTCTCTGTTTAATGAAGGAACATTAACTCCTTTTGTAATAAAGGCACCAACTTGAGCCATAATTCCATTAAGAGGTCTTTGAATTCCATCAAACATAGACTCAATGAGTCCCGGTCCCAATTCTACGCTAAGAGGTTCAAATGTTGTGTACACAGGGTCTCCTGGTCCTATTCCGGATGTTTCCTCATATACCTGAATAGATGCCTTGTCTCCTCTCATTTCTATGATTTCGCCAATTAGTCCATTCTCGCTTACCTTTACAACGTCATATATATTTGCCTCATCCATATTATCTGCAACAACAAGAGGGCCTGAGACTTTTATAACTTTACCTACTTTCAACTTACCTACCTACCTTCCTATAAGATATTAACACCTACTGCTTTTTCTACATTATCACTAATTTTCTGCATTCCTATGCCAAGCGAGCCTTGATTGTTAGGAATTAAAATAATCGCAGGCAGCATCTGTCTGTAATACCTATCAATAGTTTCTTCCAAATTTTGTGCCAGCTGCTCTGTTACAAAGATAACAGCATATCCATTAGCTGCCATCTTGTCTATTACTATTCTGGCATCACTAGCTTCACTTACCGGATATACATCAATACCAACTGCTTTAAAAGCAAGAATAGAATCTTTATCCCCTACTATACCTATCTTATACATAGCTATCACGCAGCCTTTCGCCTAAAACTTCTGAAGGAATATTATTAAGTTTTCCAACTATTATTATCCTAAGAAGTTTAATTTCAGTTTCTTTGGCAATAACATACGCAGCTAAGGGTTCAACCCCAAAGCTTATAAGTTTTGTATCTTTTATTATGTTCATTAAAAAATCATCAGATAGTCTTTCAAATCCTGCAATATTTTCTTTTCTGTCGTAATCTTCAAGTCCAGCTTTCATTATTTTATAATAGTCAGTATAGGATAATCTATTTACTAAATTATCTACGGAATCATTTAATGAATTTAAGAAAATATCGTTGTCTATCTTACCGCCATTTAGTAACGTTTCTTTTAGAAAATCTCTTCCTTTTTTCTGTCTCTTAACCCTTAAAAATGTTTTTATATTGATAAGATCTATATTCATTTTTGTAAATTTTATTAGAAATTCATTTGATAATTCTATAGCTCTTTTCAATATATCCTTGTACAGATATTTGTCCAGAATTAAATCAATTCTCTGACTGTCTTTAGTTTCCTGAAAGTCCTTTTCTGTATTTTCTATGGCTTCTCTAAATAGAGGATTAAGGTCTCTGTAATTACTGTTTACAATATAATCAGATAATTTATCTGCAGAAATTGTTCCCACATCAATCAGCATATTGTGGAAATCTTTCCCTGTATATTTTCCTTTAAGAAGAACCTTAATATTATGATAATCGTATCTTATACTAAATAAATCTATAATTTTATTTTCCGGAGTAAGTTTATACATAAGCTGGTAAAGATTTTTTAATTCTTCAGATAAGACTATTTCATAATCTTCCGGCTTTTTCATTCCACTAAATGAAGCTGCGTAATTAGTTTCGCCTAATATTCTTAATACTTCCTCTAGTGAATAAGCATCCTTCATTCTATCAATTTTATTTTTATCAAGGAGTCTTGTTTCTAACACCCTAAGTCTCGGTATTACTTGGGTAAATAGCATTTCATCCATGAATTATCCTCCTTAATTAAACAATACTCTTGCAACTTCATACTCCAAATCATCCCTCATGGAACTAATTAAAGCTTCAAAAGTACTATTTATTTCTATACCATTTTTTTCAATTATAAAGCCACCTGTAAATTCTCTTGTTTCATTGCTTAAAGTAAGATTTCCTTTTTTACCTTTGCTAATTAGATTCTCATTAATTGCCTTTAATACTTCTGTTGAAATTACTTCTCTATCTTTATTACTAATTATTACTTTTTCATCACCAATGATATTCAGATTACTTATTTTTTCAATGAAAAATTTTAGATATTGTTCTTTTGATAAAGAGTAAAGTTTATTTAAAGACTCATTAAATACCTCTTCAATTACATATTGTTTGACAGTTAATTTTTCATCTCTAATCTTTAATTGAGCATTAGAAATTATTCTTTCTTTTTTTGAAACAGCTTCTAATTTAGCTTTTTCAATTATTTCTTTTTCCCTTACTTTAGTTTCCGAAACTTTTTTTTCAATTATTTTTGCAGCTTCTTCACCGGCATTTTTTATAATATTTTGCTTATTAATTTCAGCTTCTTCCAAAATTTTGTTTTTTAAATTATTAATATCAGACATTTGCCTCACTCCAAACTATTTTACGAATAACACCATAAATAATGATGCAACGAAACCAAGAACTGCATAAGTTTCAACCATAACGGCGTATATAACACCTTTCATTACATCATTAGGTCTTTTAGCTAAAATCTGTACACCTGCTGCAGCAACTCTTCCCTGCGCTATCGCTGATTTCCATCCTGCCAAAGCCACAGGTAAACAAGCCATAAAATATTTAAGACCTAAATCAAGTGCTGGTGTTGTTCCACCAAATATCCCTATTTTTGTAAATAATAATAATGCAATGACAAATCCGTACAATCCTTGTGTTCCAGGTAAAGCAACTAATATAAATGTCTTACCAAACTTTTCTGGTTCTTCTGTCATTAATCCTGAAGCAGCCTCTCCGACTATTCCTATACCTTTTGCAGAGCCTATACCAGCTAAACCAACTGCTAAAGCAGCACCAAGCAATGCAAAAACCATACCACCATTGTTATTTAAAAAGAAATTAATCCAACTCATTATAAAAAATCCTCCCTTATTTTGTTATTCTAATAAATTTATCTGCCAGTTTAAATGGAGTAAATTTAACTCCTCCGCCCTGATAAAATTTACCAAAAAATTCTAAGTATTGTAATCTTGCAGCATGAACATATGATCCAAGTGCATTTATTAATAAATTAAACAAATGTAACCCGATAAATAATACTGGTGCTACAATATAAATAATTGGTCTTGGAAACAAGCTTACTATTAAATTTAAAGCATTAGCTATAAACCCTGTTGCAAGTCCTAACGCGAGAAGTCTGGAATAAGAAACTACATCTCCAAGATATCCTGTAATGCCATATACTCCGTATATTCCACCACCAATTTTACCTATAATAGTTTGGGACTCTCTTCCTTGAGTTAACAAAAGTCCAATAAGACCAACTGCAAGCATTATTTTTCCTAAAGAGCCACCCACTCCTACAATTAAAAGTATTGACCCTATTAAGGTAATGTACCAGGTAAAAACATCATATACAGCGTCTTTAAATTTGCCAACTCTTATTAATAAATAAGCTTTTATACCTAATCCAACAAAAATGTGAATAATACCGAATACTAAAGACATTATAAATATCTGAGTAATATTAGTTGTTGGATCTAATAAATACGGTATTTTTATTCCAAAATATTTGGGAAGTAAATCACCAAACCAACCACCATAAATTGCACCCCAAATCATAGTAGAAATCCCTGCATAAAAATATAATTTAAAGGTTTTTCTTTTTTCTTTATCTTTGATTTTTGAGAGTGCAAACACCGATGCAATAACTATAATTAGTCCATAACCTGCATCTGATAGCATCATTCCAAAAAATATAAAATAGAAAACTGATAAAATTGGGGTGGGGTCTATTTCAGAATATACAGGTAAGCTATACATTTCAACTAAACTTTCAAAAGCTGAGACAAACCCATTATTCTTAAGCTTTATTGGGACATTTTCAATTTCCTTTTCCTCTACATCTGAAAATTCAATATAATAATCTTTGCCTATACAAGTTTCTATTAACTCTTTTAATTTTTCATTAGAGTCTTTTGTTGTCCAACCTAATATGGTTATAATCTTTTCAGTCTTCAGAAAATTATTTGAAGCCTTATCTCTAATTATTAGATTATTAAAATACTCATAAGCTAATTGTAATTCTTCATAATCATTTTCATAGTTTTTTATTTCTTTTTCTATTTCCTCTTTTTCCGATAAAATTTTAGGTATCTTATTCACATAATCATTTATTATATCTGTTGGTTTTCCATCATAATTTAAAGTTAATGCACTAAATCCATATGTTTTCATTATTTCTTTTGCATTATTCTCATATTCCTTCAATACTAAAGCACAAATATAAATATCCTGATTATCCTTATTAAAAATTTCCAAATAACTATTAGGTACTTTGCTTTGGAATTCTTCTTGAAATTCTTCTTCATATTGTTTTGATATATTGCCTAAAAAGTATGATGTTAATTTTAATTCCTTCAAGTCTTTAAATGAAGCATCAAATTTTTCCCATGATTTCAAAGAATTAATTTCTGTTTCATATTTTGTCTTTTCATTCATTAAAGAGTTTAGTATCTCATCATCCTTTTTAAGCACTTCATAAATTTGTTTCCATCTATTATTTTTCATCTTTTGATTTATTTCATTATAAGATATAACTTTCTTTTCTTCTAAAAAAGATTTAATACCAGATTTTGGAGGCAGATAGCTTTTTAAAAAATCTAAAGTAAATTTCAATTTTAATAAATTTTCTTCATACTCTGCATATTTAGAATCTACAGAATCTTTTCGTAAAAAGTCTAAGTCTTCATGTTCTTCTATGAATTTATCATCCTGAAGATTAATGAATTGAACAGCTTCAAAACCTTGAAGAGTTTCTAATACTCTATTCTTCTGTGATTCAAAGGCAAATAAAGTAAATTCATTCATTTTAACTATTGCCACTTCTCATCACAATCCTCTCAACAATTAAATTAACTGCTTCCTCCTTAATTTCCGGAGAAATATTTTTTAAATCTGATATTTCCTTTTCTCCATTTTTAATGATTGGTTCAGCTTTCTTATTTCCTTCTTCTTCAGCTGCTGTTAGAATTTTTCTATACTCCTCCTTTGCTTTGTTTATTAGATCCTCTTCTCTCTTCTTTCCTTCAATTTCTGCATTTTTCAAAAGCTCTTTACCCTTACTTTCTGCTTCTTTTATAGTGGCTTGAGCTTTGTCTTCTGCTTCTTTTACTTCTTTTATCGCTGCTAAGGCCAAACTATCACCTCATTTCTTAAAGTATAATCATTAATACTTAATGTAGTATTAAATACACCTTTGCTATATATTATATATCCCTTAGCCTACTCTTTCAAGTTAAGATATTATTAAGGAACTAAATAATTATATTTTGTCTTCGTTTTCAGCTTTAAATAACAAATTTATATGGTTTTATGCAGTCTTGTCATTTAATAAGATTATTATTGACAAAATAATGTATATCCTCTTCATCTTTAAT
>JBAXYJ010000116.1:0-8728 GCA_041670885.1 Clostridiaceae bacterium | reverse complement strand
TCAACATATCATAACACAACTTAATTGTTTAATTTTATCATACCTTGTGAATCTATGTCAATAAAGCAGACACATTTATTGACATTATTTTGACATAAATCCAATATTCAAATACACCAGATGTAAAATTTGAAAAATGATATGTTTTCTATTATTCTAAAAACTGAAAAAGGAACTAAGCCAGCGCTTAGTTCCTCATCTTTTTAATCATTCTAAAAACATTTTTATATCTTCATCAACAGTTCCAATGCCTGCTATTCCAAAATTATCTACTAATACTTTAGCCACATTTGGTGAGAGGAAGGCCGGAAGTGTTGGACCTAAGTGAATGTTCTTAACTCCAAGGTGTAATAATGCTAATAATACTATTACAGCTTTTTGCTCGTACCAGGCTATATTATAGGATATTGGAAGTTTATTTACATCATCTAAGCCGAATACTTCCTGAAGCTTTAATGCAATTACCACCAGTGAATATGAATCATTACACTGTCCTGCATCAAGTACTCTTGGAATTCCGCCTATGTCACCTAAGTTTAATTTGTTATATTTATATTTTGCACATCCTGCAGTTAATATTACAGTATCCTTTGGCAGCTTTTCTGCAAATTCAGTATAGTAACTTCTTGATTTCGCTCTGCCGTCGCAGCCGGCCATTACAAAGAATCTCTTTATGGCACCGGTTTTAACTGCGTCCACAACCTTATCGGCAAGTGCCAATACCTGATTATGAGCAAATCCGCCTACAATTTCTCCCTTTTCTATTTCAATTGGGGCCTGGCACTTTTTAGCCATGGCAATTAATTCTGAGAAATCCTTGTTCCCATTTTCATCTGCTGCAATGTGTCTGCATCCCGGTACACCTGTAGCTCCTGTTGTAAATAATCTGTCCTTATATGAATCTTTTGGTGGTATTACACAGTTTGTAGTCATAAGGATTACCCCGTTAAACTTTTCAAACTCTTCTCCCTGCTTCCACCATGCATTCCCGTAGTTTCCTGCAAAATGAGCGAACTTCTTGAAGGCCGGGTAATACTGTCCTGCCAGCATTTCACCATGGGTATAAACATCTACTCCTGTTCCTTCTGTCTGCGTAAGCAGCATCTGAAGATCTTTTAAATCGTGTCCGGAAATTAATATTCCAGGATTATTTCTAACTCCAATATTAACCTTTGTAATTTCTGGATTTCCATAAGTTTCTGTATTAGCTTTATCAAGTAATGCCATTGCAGTAACGCCGTATTTTCCTGCTTCTAAAGCAAGTTCTGTTAAAGCTTCTGCAGATAAGGAATCATCTAGAGATTCCGCTAAGGCTTTAGCAATAAATTCATGAATCTCCGGGTCATTATATCCTAAGTTCATGGCATGCTTCATATATGCAGCCAGTCCCTTAAGCCCATAAATTGTAAGTTCTCTTAAGCTTCTTATATCTTCATTTTCAGTTGCCAATACTCCAACCTGCTCAGCCTTTGCATCAAAATCGTCCACATTGTCAGCTGACCATACTGCAGCATTAATATTGGAAGCCTGTCCGCCCGCTTCTAGAATTTTCTTATTTAACTCTTCTCTTAATTTTAAAGTTTCTTTTACCCTGTCTAAAAGTGATTCTCTATCAAAGTTAGCATTAGTAATCGTGGAGAATAAGTTTTCTGTTATATATTTATCTACATCAGCATCAATTACCCCAACTTTTCTTCCTTCATTGCTTACTATTGCCAGACCCTTAGTTACATAAACTAATAAATCCTGAGCTTTTGCCACATCTGAAGTTTTACCGCAGACACCTTTTAATGTGCATCCCTTTCCCCCTGCAGTCTCCTGGCATTGAAAACAAAACATATTGGACATAATATACCTCCTGATTTTTTATTTTACTTGTTATTTCTATGTGATTATTATATTATATCTATAATAAGAATTCGGTATCTGTAGATACAAAAAGGATGGTTTTGAAAATGATAGAAGAATATATTGATATAATTGAAAAATCACCTTTGTTTAGTGGAATAAAAAGAGATGAAATAATTACCCTGTTAAATTGCTTAACTCCAAGAATACATAGCTACAGCAAAAATGAATGCATAGTAAACGCCGGTGATACAATTGATAAATTTGGAATCGTTCTGGAGGGTGAGGCAGCTGTCCTGAAGGAAAATGCTGATGGGAACAGAGTTATTTTATCAGTAGTAAAAAAAGGTGATTTGTTTGGGGAAATGCTAGTGTTTTCCAGCAATAAAATATGGCCGGTTACAGTCCGTGTACTATCTTCCTGCAGAATTTTATTTCTTACAAATTCCGACCTTATAGCCAGGTGTGGTAATAATTGTTCCTGGCATATAACACTTCTCCAAAATTTTATGAAAATACTGTCAGATAAAGCTTTAATTCTTAATAAGAAAGTCCAATACCTGTCAATTAAAAGCATCCGAGGTAAAATATGCACCTATTTATTAGAACAATATTTAAATAATGGTAAAAATACTATAACTTTACCCTTAAACCGGAATGAGCTTGCTGATTTCTTAAATGTATCCAGACCCTCCATGTCAAGGGAAATGTGTGAGATGAGAGATGAAGGTATAATTGATTTTCATCTGTCAAACATAAAAATCAAGGATATTGAAGCATTAAAAAGTTTTTGCGATTAATAAAATAAAAGCCAGTTTCAGTAATTCAAGGATTACCTGACTGGCATTTTAAAAATTTGCTTATTTAACCGGAGCTGGGGCTTTTACAACAATTAGCTCTAAAACTTCATCATGTTTATTTCCTACATTCATTTTAGTTTTAAATGGAATTTTCAATATACTTCCCTTTTTATACTGGTGAATTTCCTGTTCATCTAACCCTATGGATAGTGTTCCACTTATTACTGTCATATAAACATTGGAATTTGAGAAATGCTCCGGAAGGCCCTCCCCTTTATTGAAAATCATGTGTATATAATTCACATTCTCATCTGAAATCAGCATTTCAACCTTTTTAGTATCTCCAAACGTCATGTTATAAACTTTTTCTACCATATTTTATTCCTCCTTTTTTTCTTATGGTAACGCATAAAGCATTAAAACTCCGTAACTCATGTTACAACTATCATACATAATCTATAGCTTTGGCAGGGCATTTATCCATAGCCTGTTTTATTTTTTCATTTTCCTCTTCTTTTGATACTTTTCTATTAACTTTTGCCTTTTTATTTACCATTACAAAGTCATCCGGAGATAATTTTGTACATAAACCACAGCCAATACAGAAATGTTCATCTACCCTTAATACTGCATCTTTATTTTCTTCTTTAATATCAGTAGGTAAATCTTCTTTTTTAACAATTTTTGAAGTTATAATTGACATTATCAGAATGGATATTACAGTAAATACCCATCTTGCCATCATAAATTCAGGTCCTAAAAATTTAGACTCATTAGCAAGCATTGGAATTTTAATTACTGCCCAGGCACTTAAGATAATAACTATATTTGCAATACTTGCTCCCTTTTTCATAAGCGTCTTACAAACAGGGAAAGCTGCATAAATAGGTCCTGCAGAAAAACTGCCCAGCAGAAATGAAAATAAAAATCCCTTTACCCCTGAACCCTCACCCAAAGCATTTTCTATTGTTTTTTTAGGCACCCATGCTTCAATAAGAGATGTTAATAAAAGTATTACCGGCATTATTATAACCATTTCTTTTACATAATACAGACTATTACTAAAGGATTTTATTCCCTTATCAGTCATAAAAATCAGTAAAAATATATAGGTAAAAATAATAACAGTTAAAAACATATTACTTCTTATTTTTTTTATTATTAAACTCACATTACTACCCCCATCAAAAGTGCAATAATAACAGCGAATCCAAAACTTAATAAATTTCTTACTAATGCAAACTTAAATCCAAATTCTCTTCTCTCAAGAGGAAATGTAACTATCCCAACCATAGTAAGTGTTGTCAAAAACGCCACAATTGGTACTATGCTGGCTCCTGCATTTACAAGGGAACCAACCAGCGGAAAAGCTACAAAAGCTGGTATTAAGGTGATACTTCCTAAAAATGCGGAAATAACTGTAGATAAAAATATATTTGACTGACCTAAATATTTTTTTATTGTTTCTGGTGGTATAAAGGTGAGTATCAGTCCAATGAGAAAAAGTATTCCAATGATTTCTCCGATCATATTTCTCATCATACCACTGGACATTTTAATGGAATTAAAAGTTTTCTTTTTGTCTTTAAAGATAGATACTGCAAACCAGATTATTGTAATTATCCAAAGACTTATCGTAAAAATATCCATTTAATTTACTCCTTTCAATATCTTTACTTGCATTATAATTTGTTTTAATATTATAATCAGTTACCTATGTTACTAATTTGAAAGGAGATACAATATATGCTGGATTTTATTCATATACTTAAGCATGCAGATTTATTTAAAGAACTTTCTCTTCAAAATATTAAGAATTTACTCGATAAAGGTTCTTATGATATTAAAACTTATAAAAAAAACTCTGTTATATACTTTCAAAATGAAAAATGTACAACATTTGACATAGTTTTAAAGGGAATTGTATCTGTACAAGGTTTTGATGATAAAGGAAATTATATATCCATCAGTGATTTTAGTATTGGTGATGTGATAGGAGGAAATCTGCTTTTTTCTCGGAAAAATTTTTACCCTATGATGGTTTTATCAAAAACAGAAGTAAATATTCTTCATATAAATAAAGATTTAATTCTAAAGCTTTGTCAAAGTGACACAGCCTTCCTGATTAAATTTCTTCAGTCACTTTCAGATAAAACCTTAATTCTGACAGATAAAATAAAAACACTGTCTTTAAAATCCATCAGACAGTGTATTGTAGATTTTTTATTATATGAAAAATATGTTCAAAATAGTAATACAATAAAATTAACACTGGCCAAAAAACAATTAGCAGAAAAATTCGGAGTACAAAGGACTTCCCTTTCCCGAGAATTAAATAAAATGAGAAAAGAGGGGTTAATAGAATATGATGCCCGTTCCATTACAATACTTAATGAAAAAAATTTAAAATAAGGCTGGAATATTTCTATAAATTCCCATTATATATGATTTTTTTTACATTGACATAAGTATCTGCTCCATATTATTATTATCTGACAAGGACTTAGTTTAATGTCAATGGGGGGTATTGATATGCCAATAAAAAAATTATACTTAGAGCTTACAGATAGATGTAACCTAAATTGTAAAATGTGCTATAGGAAATCCTGGGAACAAGATTTTTGTGACATGGATGAAGGTATGTTAATTAAGCTGACAGATGAAATGAAAATCCATCCTGATTTAAAAGAAATAGTAATTGGAGGAATCGGAGAGCCTACATGCTCCAAACATTTCAGGAAGGCCATAGAGCTGCTGAAGAACTACAAAATTACAGTTACTACTAATGGTACTCTGATAAATGAAGAATTAGCAGAGCATTTTATTAAATATGTTGATGTCGTAACGATCTCTATTGACGGATTATTTGATACTTACAAAGAAATAAGAGGAATTAATTTAGATTTGATTGTGGAAAATATACGTCTGCTTAACAGGATGAAAAGTAAATTTTCCTCTAAAACACCTCTTATAGATATACAATTTGTATTATCTTCTGATAATATAAAGGAAATCTTTAAGGTTATGGATTTAGCAAGTGATTTAAAGGCAGATAAATTTATAATCTCAAATATTATTCCACAAAGTTTAGAAAATAAAGATGCAATATTATATAGCAGGTATGAAAACAAGGAAATAGAAAGCCTGTTCACCGAAGTGATTGTTTATTCCCTGCATAAAGGAATTAAGGTTTCCATGCCAAATTATGAATTAAAGACTGTACGAAGGTGTAACTTTATAAAAGATTCTGCCGTTTTTATATGTTCTTCCGGAGATGTATCTCCCTGTTATAGATTCTCTCACGGCTATACAGAATATGTTTTTGGCAGAGAAAAGCAGGTGGGAAAATTTTCATTTGGCAATATAAAAAGTGACACCTTAATGACCATATGGAACAGCACCGAGTATAAAAATTTCAGGGAAAGAATTTTAAACAGCTTATATCCTTCATGCATAGACTGTAACTTTGTTGATGGATGTGATTATGTCAATAATACTGAATCAGATTGTTATGCTATATTCCCTACCTGCGGAGATTGTTTATGGAGCAGGGAATTTGTTCAGTGCCCGTAAATGAATATAAAACTTATATACAAGGCGGGGTAATACCCCGCCAAACCTTTTATAAATTATTTATATATGATCAATACATCTATAAGGATTTATTCATTCTGCCAAAGTGAGTATTGTCATTAAATCCGGTTCTATAGGTAATCCACTAATGGGAATTACAGTTTTACGTCCTTAAAAATAAGCATTTTTATTAACTATAATGTTCCGGGACTTTTAAGCAAAGCTATTTTCTCTCTCTGTCAGAAAGACTGTCTTCACATGGGTTGCGGCTGCATAATAATATTCGTAATTGCAGCATAGATTAATCATTCAGCATTTCTTTAGCTTTTTGTGGACTGCCGCCGGATTTTTCTATTATTTCACTAACTTTATCATAACCTAAAGACGGTGTGTAGGCCGTTGCAAAGGCGTAGGATAATTCAAGAAGCTCCCTGCATCTCTCTGCATTTGGTTTTATAAGTTCAATACACTTAGTACGAAACAACTCTGCAGCATTTGTCAGAAGCGTCAGGCTTTCGAGAAGAGCATCGGCAATAAGTGGAAGAAAAGCGTTAAGTTCAAATTCACCATGGGATGCAGCCGCTCCGATTGCAAAGTCGTTTGCCATTACCCTCATGGAGACCTGCATTATCATTTCGGGAATTACAGGGTTTACCTTTCCAGGCATAATGGTACTGCCCATTTGCAGGGCAGCAAGAGTTATTTCCGATAAACCTCCCTTTGGCCCTGAATTCATGAGACGCAAATCATTTGAAATTTTCATCAGATTCACTGCAAGTGCCTTCATTAATCCTGATGCCTCAACAAATACATCATTATTCTGTGTAATATCCATAGGATACTCCGCTGACGCAAGACCTATCCCAGTTAATTCTCTGAGCTCCTCAATTACTCCGAACCGGTACTTTCTTTCTGCATTGTTTCCCACGCCAACCGCTGTACCACCTATGTTTACCTGCCGCAGCCTCTCTTCAACCTTATAAAGGCGCCAGCGGTCCCTGGCGATTGCCTGTGCATAGGCGCCAAATTCCTGTCCAAGAGTAATTGGAACTGCATCCATCAGCTCCGTTCTGCCAAGCTTCGAAATATTATCAAATTCATTCTCTTTAATCTGCAGAGCCTGCTGCAGTTTTGCACAGGATTCACTTAGTTTTCTCAGCATCTTAATGGCAGCGATGCGGAGTGCAGTTGGATAAACATCATTTGTGGACTGTCCCCGGTTCACATCATCCAGCGGATGAACAATATGATAATCTCCCCTTTTGAATCCCAGCTTTAAAAGTGTAAGATTAGCAATCACTTCATTAACATTCATGTTAGACGAGGTTCCGGCACCACCCTGCAAGGCATCAGTTATAAAGGCCTCATCCGCCTTTCCCCGCAAAATCATATCACAGGCATATTCCATTGCTTCATAAACCCCATCCTTACCGATGCCAAGCTTCCGGTAGGTAATTGCAGCGGCTTTTTTTATAGTTACAATAGCATAAATAAGCTGCAGATTTGTTTTCTTATATTCAAGTTTAAAATTTTCGGCTGCCCTTGCGGTTTGTATGCCATACAGTTTTTCATCTTCTAATAGGATTTCTCCAATCCCGTCTCTTTCACTACGCATGGCTTAATCCTCAATTTCTGCCAGAATATGCGGGAACATGGAAACGCATCTTTTTAATATTCCCTGCATATAAGCAATCAGGATACCGTAATTGGTAAATGGTATATGCTGATCTTCGGCGCATTTTTGGCGGTATATCATTTCTCTTTCATTAAGCATACAGCCACCACAGTGAATGATCAGCCGGTAGTCTGTTAGATTGTCGGGGAATTCCGTCCCTGATGTAAATTTAAAATCAAACTGCTTTTGGGTGTAATTTTTAATCCACCGGGGAAGCTTTACCGTACCTATATCATCGCATTGTCTGTGATGTGTGCACCCCTCCGAAATAAGAATTGTATCTCCATCCTGAAGGGAATCCAGTGTTTTAGCTCCCTTTACCGCAGTTTCCAGGACACCCTTATATCTTGCCATTAGAATGGAAAAGGAGGTTAGAAAAACATCCTTTGGTGTATCTGCACACACCTTTGCAAAGACCTGACTGTCGGTTATCACAAGCTTCGGTTTTTTTCCAAGACCTTCAAGGGTTTCCCTCAGCTCAAACTCTTTTACTACAATAGCAGCGGCATCAGCTTCAAGAATATCCCGAATGGTCTGCTGCTGAGGCAGAATCAGCCTCCCCTTGGGAGCAGCCTTATCAATAGGTACCACTAACACCACAAAATCTGATGGATTAATAAGGTCTCCTACAATTTTAAGCTTGGGTTCTTCAGTAACAGCTAAAGCTGCTATTTTTTCCTTTAATTTTTCAATATTGTATCCTGTTTTTGCACTGACATATATTTCATTATCTTTTTCAGGCAGTTTCTCTCCTGCCAGATCAGATTTATTGTATGCAACCACATAGTTGATCTTCTTCTCACGGAAAAGAGCAATCAGTTCTTCATCTTCC
>JBAXYJ010000115.1:0-8752 GCA_041670885.1 Clostridiaceae bacterium | reverse complement strand
GGGTTAAATGAATATAAAAAGCTTAGAATAGGAAAATACTCCGGCGGCATGAGGCAGCGGCTTGGAATAGCTGCAGCCCTTTTATCAAGCCCTGACATTATTTTTCTTGATGAACCTACCTCAGCTCTTGATGTAGGAGGAAGAAGAGAAGTCTTAGATCTTATTCTGGATTTAAAGAAAAAAGGTAAAACAGTTTTTATATCTACCCATATCTTAAACGATGTGGAGAGAGTATGTGACCTAGTTGCCTTAATTCATAAGGGCAAAATAATAAGGAATGACTCTTTGGAAAATATAAAAAAGGATTATGTTAAACCTATATATGATATTGAATTTGAAGAAGATGTAGAAAAAAATAATTTAAAGCAAATTTCTTATGTTGATAATATATCAATTAAGGGCAGGAAGGTAAGTCTTCATATCAGTGATATGACTGACGCTAAACAAAATATTTTAAAGGATATATCAAATCTTGGCATTCCTGTTACAAGTTTTAACTTACGAAACAGTAATTTAGAAGATATATTCTTAAGGTTGGTGAGTAAAGATGAGAACATTTAAAGCTTATTTTAAAAAGGAAGTTATTGAAAGTATAAGAAATTATAAGTATTTAGTACTTGCCATAGGACTTTTAATATTTGCAGTATTGGATCCCATTATGCTGAAGATGCTGCCAGACATATTAAAAAGTCAGGTTCCCATTGATTTGGCAAGCTTATTTAAGGTTGACAGAGCTTATGCTGTTACAAATTATATAAAGGATCTTTACCAGATAGGTCTTCTTGTTGTGGTTTTTACTTTCTCAGGAACTTTAGGAGATGAGTTATGGGGACATAAACTGGTATTTCCATATTCAAGAGGGGCAAGCCCAAGGGCTATGGTTCTTGCTAAGTTTATTCATCATATTTTATCAATTACAATACTTGTTTTCATTGGTTTTATTTTAAATTACTATTATGCCAGTGTATTGTTTTCCGGCGGCGATATTAATATAAACAAGGTTTTAACCTCAGCTGCCCTTATATCAGCTTATTATGCTTTTTCAATATCATTACTTTTATTATTCAGCAGTCTGTTTAAGAAATCAGTGTTTTCCGGTATATTAGTCCTTATAATATGTTACCTTTTAGGTACACTTAACTTTGTTGATAAAATCAAAGATTTTTCTCCATATATACTGATAAGTTCAGCTAATAAATTTTCCTTCGATGGCAGCATAAAGGGACTTACAGCCACATTTATTATTTCTCTGTTATTCATACTGCTTACTATGCATAGATTAAAAAAGGCAGAAGTTATATAAAAAAATCCGCTTTTCAGCGGATTTTTTCATAAACAAGCTTTCCTGATATGAAAGCCTTCTCTATATTTATATTATCATCGAATATTATAAGGTCAGCATCCTTTCCTCTTTCTATACTACCCTTTTTATCATCTTCCTTAATTGCTTTTGCCGGGTTTAGGCTTGCCATTTTTACTGCCTGGTATAAAGGAACTTGAACTTTATTTACCATATTATATACTGCCTTATTTAAAGTAAGGGTTGATCCTGCCAAGGTTCCATCCTTAAGTCTTGCAACTCCATTTTCAACTAGCACATCCTGAATTCCAAGAGTGTACCAGCCATCTTCTAGTCCTGTGGCCATCATGGCATCTGATATAAGGATTATCCCATCCTCTCCCTTAAGCATATAAGCCATTTTCATGGCTGCAGGATGGACATGTATCCCGTCGCAAATAAGTTCACATCTAACTCTTGGGTCAGTAAGTACTGCTCCAATTATTCCAGGTTCTCTTTGACTGAAGCTTCTCATTCCGTTATATAGGTGGGTTGCTTCCGTAGCTCCTGCCTCTATGGCCCGTATTGCATCGATATAGGTTCCGTTTGAATGCCCAAGAGATACAGTAACTCCCTTACCTTTCAGGTATCTTACAGCTTCTGCTGCTCCCTTTACTTCAGGTGCTATTGCTAATAACTTTAATTTCCCTTCAGATGCTTTAATATACTCTTCAATTTCCTGAAGCTCCGGCGCCTTTATACCTTTACCAGGCTGGGCTCCTTTCTTCTCCAAGGAAAAGTACGGGCCCTCCATATGAATTCCTAATACCTTAGATTTATTTTCAATTTTTCCTGAATCCTCATTAATATAAGAAACAGTATTTTTTATGGCTTTTAAGGTAGCTGTCTTGGTATCTGTCATAGTAGTTGCCAAAAATCCTGTAACACCATTTTTTATATGAAAGGAGGCCATTGTATCCAGAGCTTCATAGGTACCTTCCATGGCATCCTTACCAAAATTACCATGATTATGTATATCTATGAAGCCAGCAGATAAGTACTTTCCATTTCCATCTATAACATTTTCAAATTCTGATTCTTCTACAGATTCTGCCAGGATTTCTTTAATTTTTCCATCATCCAAAACCACAGAGCCTTTAATTATTCCATTACTTTTTATAATCTTTACATTTTTTATCAATGTTTTCATTACAATTCTCCTATCTCTCCATTAGTGAAGCAGCTTTTTCATCAACTAATATGTCAACATTATTATGTAAAAATAAGAAGGAAGCCGGGATATTCGTAGTTACAACCTGAGCCTTCAGCATCTTCTCTATTATCTCTGCCTTATCTTCTCCGCTGGCCAAAAGAAGTATTCTTTTTGATTTCATAATAGTTCCAAGTCCCATTGTTATTGCCTGTTTTGGTACCTGGTCAATTGAATCAAAAAATCTTGAATTTGCATTTATGGTTCCCTCAGTTAAATCTGTCAGATGTGTTGGCACATCCATATTATCATCCGGCTCATTAAATCCGATATGACCGTTTTTGCCAATTCCTAAAATCTGAAGATCTATTCCGCCTGCCTTTGCTATATTTCCCTCATAATCTTTACAGAACTTATCCACATCCTTAACTTCTCCATCCGGAATATGAACCTTTTTCTTACTTACATTTATATGATCAAATAGATTGCTATACATAAAATAGTGATAGCTGTTAACATCACTTGCCGGGAGACCGTAGTATTCATCCAGGTTGAAGGTAGTTATATTTGAAAAGTCCAAGCCTTCCTTATGCATGTTAATAAGTTCTTTATAAGTACCAAGGGGGGTACTTCCGGTTGCAAACCCGATTACAGAATCATCTTTTAAAACTATCTGTGATTTTATAATTTCTGCTGCCTTTTTGCTTAATTCCTCGTAATTTTTCAATATATGAATCCTCATTTTTACTCCTCCTAACTTAATATTGAGATATTACATAATCTTAAATAGCTTTTAGTATAAAATATAATTATGTAATATCCTTATTTATTTAAGTTAACTGTTATTTTGAAATAGTCTGATCTATAGTAAGAAAGTTCATAGTAAGAAAGCTTTGGTGAATAATAAAGGTTTTCCAATTTAAGAAGAGGCATATCCTCAGTTATTTTAAGCTGATCTTTTAACTCCTCTGAAGCCATGACGGCTGAAAAACTGGTTTTTGAAGACAAATTTGTTATGCCATAGTCTTCTGTTAGTATCTTATATAGAGATCCTGTTAAATCCTTAGTGTTAAAATCCTGCACCATTTTTACTGGCAGATAAGCCTTTTCAACTGCCACCGGAATATTATCAGCGTTTCTTATCCTGACAAGCTGGTAAATATCCTCTTCCGGATTTAAATTAAGCTTTTCTGCTATTTCTTCTATCTTTATGGTGTCAAAGGATGCAACTATTGTTGAAGGTGTCATGTCTTTACTTTTTGCCATCTCTGTAAAGCTCATTAGACCTTCCTGCTCAATCTTAAGATGGGATACAAAACTTCCTCTTCCTCTTTCTCTTAGGATAAGTCCATCATTTTCTAATACCTTTAGTGCCTGCCTTACTGTCATCCTGCTGATTCCGAACTCTTCGCAGTACTCCATCTCTGTCTTTATTGAATCTCCAGGTTTCAATTTACCGGATTTTATATCTTTTTCAATTAAGCTTTTAAGCTGATAATATACAGGTATGGGACTTTTTTTATCTATCATAAGCCCTCCTTACTAATAATTCTTTGAAATTTAGTATATATGTATAGTTGTATATACATATTGTTTAATCTTATTGTATTACATATTTGAATGTTATTCAATATATTTTGTTGAAATTTATAAAAATAGCATATAGAATAGTATCATTGGGGTGAGATAATGAATAAAGAATCTTCTTATTGTAAAATTATTAAGGTATTTAACAACAACGTTTTATGGGTTAACCAATATAATTCTGAAAAGGTGTTATACGGTAACGGAATTGGATTTGGTAAAAAGGTTAACGATAAAATATATGACTTGTCTTCTGTTACAAAGATATTTTCATTAGAAGAAAATTCAGTTAAATATCGAGAGCTGACTTCCTTTGTGGATGATGAGCTTATGGGACTATGTGAAGAAATAATATATTTTATTTACAAAGAGCTTAACGAAGAGCTGGATGAAAAAATCCATGTTTCACTCACAGATCATATAGCATTTACAGTTAAGAGATTAAAATCAAATGATGAGATATATAACCCTTTTCTTATAGAGACGGAAACTCTATATAAAGAGGAATTTGAAATAGCAGAAAAAGCAGTAAAAATCCTTGAAGAAAGATTAAAGCTAACTATTCCAAAAGGCGAAATCGGATTTATTACACTTCATATTCATTCAGCAAGAAAAAACGGATTGCTGTCAAATACAATAAAATATGCCTTTATTTGCAATAAAATTTCGGATTTCTTAGAAAAAAGACTGGGTATTAAAATAGATAAAAAGTCTCTTGATTATGCCCGATTTATAACCCATGTAAGATTTGCCATTGAAAGGCTTATTAAAAATTCACCAATAGGAAATGAATTTTATGATTTTATCATCATACAGCACAAGGATGCTTATAAAATAGCTGAAGAAGCTGCAAAAATTATTGAGGACGAGCTTCATATCAAGGTAGTAAAAGAAGAAATAGCATATATCGCCATACATATTGAAAAACTAAAAAGCTCTCAATAATTAAGGAGCTGTAATTATACAAAAACAGCTCCTCTGATTGATATCTTACAGCTTATAGCTAAGCATTACATCTCCTGATTTAACTTCTTTTCCTACTTTAACTTCCAATTTCTTTATTATATCCGCATTTGTAATTAGTACAGGCGTTATAAGAGAATAACCTTTTGAAATTATAAATTCCCTGTCCAGTTTTATTATTGGGTCACCTGCTTTAACATATGTACCTTCCTCAGCAATTCTTGTAAAGCCCTCACCTTTTAACTCCACAGTATCTACTCCTATGTGAACAAGTATTTCTGCTCCATTATCTAAATTGAGTCCAAAGGCATGGTTAGTTTTAAATATAAATGTTAATTTTCCATCAGCAGGTGAAACTATAGTATCTCCTGTAGATACTATTGCTGCTCCGTCTCCGGCCATTTTTTCAGCAAATACCTGATCCGGTACTTCCTTTAAATCTATAACCTTTCCTGATATAGGTGCCTTTAAAACATTAGCTTTTGATAAAAATCCAAACATTACTTTCCTCCTAATAGATAGCCTTTATGTCTATAGAAAATAAAAAGACATAAGTATTAACTTATGCCTGATTTAACAGTAACACGTTAAAATAAGTATAATTCCTATTAAATTCTATGTCAATAAAAATTCTTATTGACAAAAGAAATTTTACATTTTATACTGAAGAAAAGTAAATATTTTATGCAGCGTGTTACCGTAAGGGCATAAGCTGAAAAGGAATCTATCCTTTTCAGCTTTTTTTATTGAAATTCAAATGTATGCTTTGGTAAACCGTTTTCATTTCGTATTAATTCTATGCGCAAAGCATAAGATTTAATAAATAAAGGATTTATCCTATATGAACTTTAGGAGGTATTTTAATGTCAAAAGGGAACAACAAAGTCTTAACTTCACTTCAAAGGTTAGGAAAATCATTAATGACACCAGTTGCCGCTCTACCTGCTGCTGCACTTCTTCTTAGAATTGGCCAAGCAGATGTATGGAAACCATTCGGAATCCTGCCAAACGGAATTCCATGGATGGCAGCTGCCGGCAATGCAATTTTTGGTAACTTAGCACTAATTTTCGCTGTTGGTATAGCTGTTGGTCTGGCAGATGAGAATAACGGCGTCGCAGGCCTTGCTGCTGTTATCGGTTACTATGTATTAACAACTGTTGCAACAACCTTTAACAAAGACATAAACATGGGAGTTTTAGCCGGTATCTTTGTAGGTATTTTAGCAGCTTATTTATATAATAAATATAAGGCTAAAAGGCTTCCTGATTTTCTTGGATTCTTCGGAGGAAGGCGTTTCGTTCCAATAGTAACTTCATTCTGGACATTAGTCATTGGAGTTATTATGGGATATGTATGGCCTCTGATTCAAAATGCAATAAATGCATTTGGTAATACAGTCGCTAATGCCGGTGCTATTGGAGCATTTATATTCGGAGTATTAAACAGACTTCTTATTCCATTTGGACTTCACCACGTATTAAATTCACTGTTCTGGTTCCAGTTTGGTTCATTTACAAATGCAGCCGGAAAGGTAATTAATGGTGACTTAAACAGATTCTTTGCTTTAGACCCATCTGCAGGAACTTATATGACAGGTTTCTTCCCAATAATGATGTTTGGTCTTCCAGCAGCCTGCCTTGCCATGATTACTGCTGCTAAGAAGGAAAACAAAAAAGCTATAACCGGTATGTTTCTTGGAATTGCTTTAACATCCTTCTTAACTGGTATTACAGAACCTATAGAATTCTCATTCATGTTCTTAGCACCAGGTTTATACGCAATACATGCATTATTATCAGGAACAGCTTTAGCAGTTACATCAGCACTTGGCATCAAGGCCGGATTTGGATTCTCAGCAGGGCTATTTGATATGCTTCTTAACTGGGGAATTTCCACAAAACCGCTCCTACTTGTTTTAGTTGGTTTAGTATATGCTGTAATTTACTACTTTGTATTCTTATTCTTCATCAAGAAGTTCAATATTCCTACACCAGGAAGAGCTGAAGACGAAGAATCAGCTACATTATCAGGGCTTAATGATATAGAGCTTTCTGAAAGGGCAGCTTTAATATTAGAAGCTTTAGGAAATAAGGCTAATATAGATTCTATCGATGCCTGCGTTACAAGAATTAGAACTACAGTTAAAGTCGGAGCACTGGTTGATGAAAAGAAACTTAAAGAACTAGGTGCTACCGGAGTTATGAAGATGGGCGAAAGAAACTTCCAGGTTATAGTAGGAACTGTAGCAGATCCACTGGTAACTCACATTAAAGGCGTAATGAAAAGAAGGTAATTATTTAGCAGGAAAGTAATCTTTCCTGCTTTTTTTAAAGAGGTGAAAATATGAAAAGAATTTTAGACTGCTCATCCTCCGACTTTGAAAAGATGAGTAAAAAGGACATTTTAGAAGCCATAGAAGCCAGTGAAGGAAGAGTTTTGGTTTCAGAAATGATAGGAATCCTTCAGCCAATACTGGTTAATATAAGCAATGCAGAATTATCCACAGCTTTTGGTTCAGATATTCTTCTTCTTAATATGTTTGACTTAGATGATCCTGTATTCCATGGTATTCCATCTGTTCCTAAAGATGATATTCCAAAGGAAATAAAAAAGCTTACCGGCAGGCTTCTTGGAGTAAATCTGGAACCTGTAGATGAAAGTGCTGAAACCATAGGTGAAATTCTCAGTATCCCTGATGGAAGGAAGGCTTCTGTAAAGAATGCGGAGAAAGCAATAGATATGGGATTTAACATGATAGTCCTTACAGGAAATCCAGGCACAGGGGTATCTAATAAGGAAATAACAAGTTCCCTTAAGGCCATAAGTTCTAAATTCAAAGATAAAATAATACTGACAGCAGGTAAAATGCATGCAGCAGGATCACTTAAGGAAAGCGGAGAAAACATAATAACTAAAGATGATATTAAGGAGTTTGTATCTTCCGGTGCAGATATTATACTTCTTCCGGCACCAGGAACTGTACCTGGCATTACATTGGAATATGTGAAAAAATTGGTAACCTATTCTCACAGTTTAGGGGCACTTACTATGACATCTATAGGAACTTCTCAGGAAGGATCTGACGAGGATACAATAAAGAGAATTGCACTTATGTGCAAAATGGCAGGAACTGATTTACATCACATTGGAGATGCAGGCTACCCTGGAATGGCAATACCTGAAAATATAATGGTATATTCAATTGTAATAAGGGGAAAGAGACATACCTATACAAGAATGGCCAGATCAATTAATAGATAAGGGATTTGTAAATTAACTTTAGATAAAAAAAGACCTATCAAATGATAGGTCTTTTTTGGTGGCCAATCCAGGAATCGAACCAGGGACACGAGGATTTTCAGTCCTCTGCTCTACCGACTGAGCTAACTGGCCATATAATAAGAGCTGGCGATGACCTGCTCTCCCACAGGGCTACCCCTGCAGTACCATAGGCGCTTTGAAGCTTAACCTGCGTGTTCGGAATGGGAACGAGTGTTACCTTCAAGCCATAATCACCAGCTATCCTTCTAGCAATGCTAGAAGTTGAACACAGATACTAATCTTAAAGTCTTACACTAAGAGAATAGTTTCTGATTGTTCTCTGAAAACTGCACATAGAATATATAAGGTCAAGCCCTCGATCTATTAGTATTAGTCAGCTGAACGTATTGCTACGCTTACACCTCTAACCTATCAACCTTGTGTTCTTCAAGGG
>JBAXYJ010000114.1:0-8940 GCA_041670885.1 Clostridiaceae bacterium | reverse complement strand
TTATGATACTTTATTTTGCAGCCTTAATTTATCAGCCACCATGGCGATAAATTCTGAATTAGTGGGTTTTCCCTTTTCATAATTTACAGTATATCCAAATATCTTGTTTATTGTTCCTATTTCTCCTCTGCCCCAAGCTACTTCTATGGCATGCCTAATAGCTCTTTCAACTCTGCTGGCTGTTGTGTTATATTTTTCTGCAATTGAAGGATAAAGTTCCTTGGTAACTGCAGATAACAGCTCCATATCTGCAATAACCATACCGATAGCTTCCCTTAGATACATATATCCTTTTATGTGAGCAGGTACACCTATTTCATGAATTATATCAGTAATTTCTTTTTCCATGCTGTTTGACCTATGCTGAGCTTCTTCTAAATCTGTACGAGGGATATGTTTTTCTTCAGCAGAACTGGATATAGTGTCATTGAACAGCTGCCTGATTCTCTGGGTAAATATGTTCATATCAAAAGGTTTTACCACATAGTAGTCAGCACCTAACGCTATTGCCCTTTGTGTAATTTTATCCTGACCTACTGCAGACAAAACAAAAATTCTGGGAACCTTATCTAGCTTTATTGTAGATAACCTTTCCAAAACACCAAGACCATCTAAATGAGGCATTATAATATCTAGAATCAATAAATCCGGTTTTTTTTCTGAAATTAGTTTAAGTGCCTCCAGCCCATCCTTGGCCGTTCCGATAATATCCATATCCGGCTGTGTCAACAAATAATCATTTAATATGCTGCAAAATTCTTTATTATCATCTGCTATAACTATAGATATTTTAGAATTTTCCATAAAAATACACTTCCTTTCAATTCCATTTCTTTACATTAACGTATTCGACAAAACTTCAATAAATCCTTCTTTATTAAAAAAAAATGTTAAAATAATCCATTTAATAGAAAAAAATAAAATAAAGGCTTTCGCCCTTATTTTATTGTACCTGTGCTTTGCAGCATCCACTCTATATATACACCATAACCTGTATCAGGTCTGTTCACAAGGACATGAGTTACAGCTCCTATTATCTTGTTATCTTGTATTATAGGACTGCCGCTCATCCCCTGAAGAATACCTCCTGTTCTGTTTAAAAGTTCCTCATCTGTTATCCTGATAACCATAGACTTAGGTCCCGGTTCATTTTGAGAAAACAGTTTTTCTATTTTTATGTCGTAAAGTTTAGGAGTGTCTCCTTCAATAGTGGTTAATATTTTTGCATTTCCTAACTTTATTTCGTTTCTTAGACCTATCTTCATCTTTTTACTGCTTAATTCGGAATTAGAACTAATTTTACCAAATATGCCGCAATTATTATTACTTTCAATACTGCCCAAAGGTTTGTCTTCATTTAAGAATATTCCCTTAAGCTCCCCGGGACTTCCTTTTGAACCTTTACGTATGGAAATTATTGAGGCTTTGTTAATTTCTCCGTTTCCTACGATTATTATATCATGAGTGTCTATGTCCGTTATTGGATGTCCTAATGCAGCAAATTTATTTGTTTTGCTGTCATAATAAGTTATAGTTCCTATCCCTGATATGGAATCTCTTACCCAAAGACCTATTTTATATTTACCATCTTTTTCACTCTTCTCAGGTTTAACTTTTTTAAGTTTAGTTTCACTGCCTCTTTTAATTAAAATGCTTATTTCCTTACCTTCGCTGTTGTCTACTTCCCTCATTAAATCCTCTGCTGTTTTTAATTTATTACCATTTATTTCTATAATATAATCTCCTGTTTCTATACCTGCCATAGCTGATGGAGAGATTGTTATATTCCCTGATGTTTTAAATTCTGATATGGCAATAACCATTAATCCTTTGGTATCAATTTTTACACCTATTGGCTGTCCTCCTGGAATAATATATATTTCAGGGACCTTTTTTATATTGACAGATTTTACATTAAGTAATCCCAGAATTTTAACCTCTGCCCTCTGCTGAGAGGCTTTACTTAGATCCGAAAAACAGTATAAGCCTTTGCTCTGTACCTTATCACCTTCCTTTATATATATAGTAGCAGGTATGGATTTTATCTGATAGAATATGAACAGACTTATAAGTAAAATAGGAGCTAAAAAAAATAATATTTTTTTATTTTTTTTATTTTTCATCTTTTTACCTCCCAATTGTTATGTCTAGTATTAAATTTCCCTTAAAAAAATAAATTATGCCCTGATAATGTTTGTATATGTGTTAGTAAATTGCATAATTTCCTTTGGCTGATTTCAGTTAAAAATAATGAATCTTTAACATTTTTTTAGCTGAAAATCTTATTATTATGAAATTTATTAAAAAAGTAATTCTGCAGCATAAAAAAAAGCCATAACCTAAGTTACAGCTTGTAGTTATCAGCAAAGGAAATCATTTCTTTTGCATTTTCAATAGTAAGCTTTGTAAGATCCTTTCCGCCAATCATTCTGGCAACTTCCATTTCCTTTGAATCTTTATTAAGCTTTTCAATTTTTGTATAAGTCTTGTTCTCTTTTGAAAATTTTTCAATTTTATAATGATTATCAGAAAAAACAGCAATCTGAGGAAGATGAGTTATGCAGAATACCTGATGATCTTTTGATATCTGATAAAGCTTTTCTCCTACACATTGAGCAGTTTTTCCGCTTATGCCGTTATCTATTTCATCAAATATAAGAGATGGAGTATTATCCTTATCAGCAAATACTGTCTTAATAGACAGCATAACTCTGGAAAGCTCTCCTCCTGAAACTATCCTGTTTAGTTCCTTCAGCGGCTCTCCCGGATTAGTAGATATAAGAAGCTCAACCTGGTCTCTGCCATTTTTATAAAAAGTACCCGAACCTTCTATATGAACCTTTATCTTGGACTTTTCCATACCGATATATTTTAATTCTTCTACTAATCTTTTCTCCAAGTTCTGTCCTAAATTTATTCTTTCTTTATGTATAATATCTCCATACTTATTTAAAGCATTCTCTAAATCTGATATTTTTTTATCTAATTTTTCAACATATACACCAAAATTTTCAATTTCATCATATTCCTTTAAAAGCTCATCCCGGTATTTCAGTATGTCCTGTATGGTGCTGCCATATTTTTTCTTTAAGTTTTGAATTTGATATAATCTGCTGTTTATAGAATTTAACTGTTCCTCGTCATAGTTTATATTATCCATATAATTTCTGATATCATAGGTTATGTCCTGTAATTTGTAATAAAAATCCTCCATAACTCCTATATGGTCTTTTAAATCTTTTAGATTATTCTCTACAGCTTTAAGGCAGTTTATACAGACATTAAGAGATTCATAAACTGATTTCCTGTCCTCATCAGATTCATAGAGCAATTTATAGCAGAGAATTAGATTCTCCGATATTTTTTCAGCATTTTGAAGCAGATCTAATTTTCCGCTTAATTCTTCATCCTCGCCTATTTTCATATCTACAGAATTAATTTCTTCTATTTTAAATTTTAAATACTCTTCTCTTTTATCTTTGTCTCCGTACTTTTTTATTAAATCCTGCTTATCTTTAACTGCCTGATTCCATTCATTAAAAATCGAATTGTATTTCTGCAGATTTTCCAGGTGTTTTCCATCTCCATAGGAATCTAAATATATAATGTGAGTTTTTTTATCAAGCAGCCTTTGATTATCATGTTGTCCATGAATATCAATGAGAAATGGGCTTATTCTTTTTAAATAATTTACAGTAACAGACCGGCCATTTATTTTAGCCAAAGATTTCCCATTTAAAAAGGTCTCTCTGCTTATTATCAGAAAATCTTCCTCTAAAAATTCCTGATCCAGTTCATTTCTGATTTCCTGATTATCTATTGAAAATATTGCCTCTACATAAGTCTTATCTTCGCCGTATCTTATTAAATCCTTATTAAATTTAGAACCTAACACATAGTTTATGGCATCAATTAATATGGATTTACCGGCACCGGTTTCACCTGAAAGCACGTTTAAACCTTCATGAAAATCTATTGTTAAATTTTCGATAAGAGCAAAATTTGAAATGTTAATCTGGTTAAGCATATTATATCACCTTTTTACCTGCATCTTCTTAAGCTTATTGACTAAACCAAAAGCTTTTTCTTCACTTCTTGTCATTATAAATATGTTATTGTTTCCTGCAATGGAGCCAACTACGCCATCAAAATTTAAGGAGTCTATAGCCTCAGCTGCAGCAGAGGCAGATCCGGCAAGAGTTTTTATCACAACAAAATTGTTTACATAATCTATCTGGACAACAGTCTGACTGAAAATACTTATAAGTTTATCTGAAACAACAGAACTTGTGTTGGCTATGGTCGCATATTTATATTTACCGCTTTCAGATAAAACCTTTATCAGTTTAAGCTCTTTAATATCTCTTGAAACTGTAGCCTGAGTTACATCAGTTCCAATTTTTTCTAATTCTAAAGCTAATTCTTCCTGAGTCTCGATTTCATAAGAATTGATTATTTCCAATATTTTACTATGCCTTTCTATTTTCATATATTTCTCCTTCTATATTTCTTGTACCTAATATTTTATTTTTTAATATGCTAAAGTAATTATAATTTTCAAATTTAATTAGTTTACATGTATAATCTGACTTCTCAATCAGAATCTCCCCATCATATTCTACCTCTTTTATAATGTTGCCGTCTATTACCAGGTAAACCTTTTCATTTCTCTCTTTAATCATTATTCTTATTTTAGAATTTCCATCTATTACCATTGGCCTTATTCCTACATAGTGAGAGCATATGGGCGTTACAGCTATCACTTGAAGATTAGGATAGATAATCGGTCCTCCTGCTGAAATATTGTATGCAGTTGAGCCTGTGGGTGTGGAGATAATAATGCCGTCACCTTCAATATTCGTGTAAAATTTGTCATCAATATAAATCTTATAAAATGCCACTCCCGGTACTATACCTTTCAATACAACTACATCATTCAATGAATTAAGTTTTTCATCTTCACCTTGAAGTCTGCATTCCAGCATGAATCTGTTTTCTATATCAAATTCTCCATTTTTAATTTTTGCTACAGCATACTCTAAGTCCTTTAACTCAATGGAAGATAAGTACCCTAAATTTCCGGTATTTATTCCTAATATTGGTACGTTATAACTGCTTATAGCTCCTGCTGCCCTAAGTATTGTACCATCTCCGCCTAAAACTATTAATATGTCAAAGTTTTTAGAGAATTCATCTTTTAAGCCTACTGAATCTTTAAATAAAAATATACTGCAGTCAGGAAAATTATTAAATAATGATATTTTTATTTTTTCAATTATTTCTTCATTTATGTCTTTATTTGAATTGTAATTAATAGCAAAATTTTTCATTATTCCTCCAAATTAAGATCCTTATGTGATTCATTTATAACCAAATCAATTATTTCAGGTTTAAGTTCGTCTCCGCTGTTGCCTTTTTTCATATATATCAGATATTCTATATTCCCTTCCGGTCCTTTAATTGGGGAAAAGCTCAGTCCTTTTATCTCCATATTAAGACCTGTTACAAAATCTGCTATAGTTTGGACAACTTCCCAGTGTACTTTTTTATCTCTGACAACACCTTTTTTCCCAACCTTATCTCTTCCGGCTTCAAATTGTGGTTTAATAAGTGCTGCTATTTCACCATCATCTTTTAAAAAATTTAAAAGATTTGGAATTATTTTTTTTAATGAAATAAAGGAAACATCAATACTGGCAAAATCTCCCTTTTTAAACTGATCTGAAAACTCAAGATATCTTACATTTGTTCTCTCTATAGGTACAACCCTGCTGTCACATCTAAGCTTCCAGGCGAACTGACCGTATCCTACATCTATAGAATACACCAGACTCGCTCCATTTTGAAGCATGCAGTCTGTAAAACCTCCGGTGGAAGCACCAATATCATAACAAATTTTATCAGTTAAATCTATATTGAAATAATTTAATGCCTTTTCCAGTTTATATCCTCCCCGGCTCACATACTTCATTTTATTGCCCCGAAATTCTATTTCTGAATCCGCATCATATTTATTTCCAACTTTGTCTGCTTTAAGCCCATTTACATATATCTGTCCTGACATAATGTAAACTTTAGCTTTTTCTCTGGATTCAAATATTCCTTTTTTAACTAATAAAGTGTCTAATCTTTCTTTATTGCTCATTAATCTTTTCCTCATAGAATTTTCTAATGTTTTCTGTAATGCCTTCTACATCAAGTCCGTATAGTTTATATAAAATATCAGTACTGCCATGGGTTACAAATTCATCCCTAAAGCCAATATTTAAAATATTTCTCGCTGAGGCTGTATTCACATAGGATAAAACTTCCTGTCCAAATCCGCCGGATAAAACATTATCCTCTATTGTAACAATGATTTTATTTTCACTTATCAGCTTATCTAAAAGCATTGTATCAATTGGCTTTATAAATGCAGCATTGTAAATTTCAGCATTAATCCCCAGCTTACTAAGTTTTTCACTTACCAGCACAGCCTTAGATACCATATTACCCACAGCTAATATGACTAATTTTCCATCTCCCATAATCTTTTCCCAATTTCCCAGCTTAAATTCCTTTGATGGGGATAAGATAACTCTTTTATTATCTTCTCCTCTTGGGTACCTGATAGCTATTGGATAATTTTGGCTTAATGCAAATCTTAGTATATATTCAATTTCCTCAGAACATTTGGGAGCCATTATTACCATATTGGGCATATGGCTTAAAAATGATATATCAAACAGTCCCTGATGAGTCTCCCCATCCTTTCCTACAAGTCCTGCCCTGTCAATTGCAAATATAACAGGCAGATTCTGCATGCATACATCATGTATTATCTGATCATAACTTCTTTGAAGGAATGTAGAATAAACAGCAAAAACCGGTCTTAACCCTTCTGCTGCAAAACCTGCAGAAAGCGTTACCGCATGCTGCTCTGCTATTCCTACATCAAAAAATCTATTTTTATAAATTTTAGCAAACTCATTAAGCCCTGTACCATCAGGCATAGCAGCAGTTATTGCTAAAAGATCTGATCTTTCCTCTGCAATCTTTACCATTGCTTTCCCAAAAGCATTTGAATATGTATACTTACTTTCATGGCATTCTCCGCTTGTTAAGTCAAAGGGGCCTACTCCATGAAATTTGTTTGGATTTCTCTCAGCAAAATTATACCCTTTGCCTTTTTTAGTTATTACATGAATAATAACAGGTCCACTGCTTAGTTTTGCCTGAGACAAAACAGATACTAATTCTTTTATATTATGTCCATCTATTGGTCCTATATATTTAAGTCCCATGTCTTCAAAAAGCATTCCAGGCAGCATTAACTGTTTTATGCTGTCTTTAATTTTTTCAATGGAGCTGGTAACTCCTTTACCAAGACTAGGAATTTTATTCATAAATTTATTAAATTCATCTTTTGCCTTGTTATATTTTGGATCAACTCTGAACTTGCTTAAATATGTTGATAAGCCTCCTACATTTTTCGATATAGACATTTGGTTATCATTTAAAATTATTATAAGCTTAGTTTTTCTATAGCCTACATCATTTAATGCCTCCAGTGCCATACCTCCGGTTAAAGCTCCATCTCCAATAACGCTTACAACCTCATAATCTAAGCCCTTAATGTCTCTGGCCCTTGCCATGCCAAGTGCTGCAGATATAGATGTAGAGCTGTGTCCTGTCTCAAATCTGTCAAGCTTACTTTCTGCTCTTTTAGGGAAACCTGATATTCCTCCATACTGCCGAAGAGAGTCAAAATCATTTTTTCTTCCTGTAAGTATTTTGTGAACATAGGCCTGATGTCCTACATCCCATATAAGCCTATCCTCTTCAAAATCAAAAGCCTTATACAAGGCAAGAGTAAGTTCTACTACTCCCAGATTGGAAGCTAAATGTCCTCCGGTTTTGGAAACTTTTTTAATAAGAAAATCTCTTATTTCTGCTGAGAATGTCTTTAAGTCATCTATATCCATATTTTTAATATCATCTATATTATTATAATTTTCAAGTATATTACTCATAATTATTTTCCTTTTTTAACGAAATATATCATTTTTGAAACTAAATGAGTTATATCAGTGTTTTTGTTTATTGCAATTCCTTTTCCCACTGCCTTTCCCACTATGGTCAGAGCACCTATAATTATACCAATAAAAGCTGTAACATAGGAAGAATTTGTTTTGGGAAACTGAGATACTACCTTTTGTGCAATGAGAATACCTATGGAACCGCTGACGATTCCGCATACATCACCAATAACATCATTGCAGAAAGATGATACCTTATGAGCATTTTTTATTAAGTTAATAGCAATTTTAGCTTCTTTTACCTTTTTTGCTGCCATAGCATTAAATGGGGTAATATTAGAAGTAGTAACTGCTACTCCAATTATGTCAAAACTAATACCAATTAAAATAATTAATATCAAAATAATAAAAGCTACTAATAGATTTACCTTTCTTAGTAGCGTATCAGAGAAGATAGAAAACCCTCCGGATAAAAATATAGTCCATAGAGCTATTATAATTAACCAATGATCATGTTTTTTTCTTTTTTTTCTGCTGCATCTATTTTCTCTCAAAATATCCTCCAAGTATGTACTGGTGGCTGTATACTAAGTAAACCTTGCGGCTTAGGTCTAGTAGGATTTCCCAAAAGGCAATCAAAACGTCGCCATCTTGACGGTTTCCCTTTAATACCTTCTCTGCCCTGTTACCATAAGCAGGACTAGATTACCACTTAGTCCGCACTGCAATCCTTAATATACATAATTCAGTCTAGGAGTTTTCCTCATGAGTTACATATCCTTTTAGCCTCTTTTGCAAAAAAGGTTTCAGTAAGCAGAAGCTAAAAACTTTGGCCAAAGCTTTCAGTTTGTTCTTACCTCTCCCCCCTCCACTCAAGGCAGGCTACACTACACATAGCTATATACCACACTGTAGGTTTAAC
>JBAXYJ010000113.1:0-9028 GCA_041670885.1 Clostridiaceae bacterium | reverse complement strand
TGAAAACATATAATACTTGGGAGAATAAAAATGAAAAAGATAATTGAGTTTTTACTAAGAGCTAAAAAAGCAACCTATGCTGGAAAGGGACTTGAAATTAAGCCCTGCCGCCCTAATTCTCATGATCTGGAGTATATTGAAGGAAACTTAAAATATATTGATACCTATCTGGGCAGTTTCTCTTTTATAGGTGAGGAGGCTGTTTGGGAAGAAAATATTCCCATATGGAGCATGAACTACTGCGGAAGAGTTTTAAATCAAGGTTTTGAAGGAGATTTCTTAAAGGAAGCGCTGAGAGAAGTTCCATTTGATAAACCATTTAGAGGCCCAAAGGAATTTAGACGCGGAAATTTTTTATACCTCTGTGATACAAAGGGAGAATTCGAATGGTTTTCAGGCAATGAAAAAATTTTATTAGATGGTACAAAGGTGTATGAATGTATATTTCATGGCGGAAAGGTGAAGTAGGGGGATAAATGGATATTGATATAAAATATAAAAATATACAGAAAATTGTAGAAAAAGAGCTAACCTGCTCAGCTCATAATTTAGACCATGTTTATAGGGTGTACAAGCTATGTGAGTACCTTGCCCAATATGAAGAAAATGTGGATATGGAAGTACTTCTAATATCAGCACTGCTTCATGACATAGCCAGAGTAAAAGAAAGCCATGATAACACAGGTGAATTAGACCATGCTGTTTTAGGAAGTCAGATGGCTGCAGATATTCTAAAAAATCTGGGCTATGAAGATATATTTATTGATAAAATAAAGCGCTGCATTAAAGCTCACAGATTCAGAACAGGAAATAAGCCTGAAACAATTGAAGAAAAAATATTATTTGATTCAGATAAACTAGATGCCATCGGAGCTATAGGAATTGCAAGAACCTTTATGCTTTCCGGGCAATTTGGGCAAAGCCTCTCAATAGATAAACCTATAAACAATTACATTAAAGAAAATACCGCTGGAAACGGCCGGCTTAAGGATGTATCTAAGCACACTCCATTTATTGAGTATGAAGTAAAATTTAAAAAAATTCCCAATCAGCTTTATACTAAAAAAGGAAAAGAAATAGGAGAAAAAAGGCTGAATTATATGGAAGAATACTTTAATAAATTAAAGAACGAAATAAATGGACTAGAATAAACTTAGGAGGAAATGATTTGAAGTACAAAAATATTTTATTTGATTTAGACGGAACATTAACAGACTCAAAGGAAGGAATAACAAGATCTGTTCAATATGCACTAAGTAAATTTGGAATTTCAGTTGACAGCTTAGACCAGCTTAATAATTTTTTAGGACCACCCCTAAAAGACGCATTTATGGAGTATTTTAACTTTAGCGAGGAAGAGGCTGAAACTGCAGTTAAATATTACAGGGAACGTTTTAAGGACAAAGGAATATTTGAAAATCAGGTATATGAAGGAATAGAGAAGCTTCTTATAAAGCTGAAGGATAATGGACTTAACTTATTTATTGCTACCTCAAAACCAAGAGCTTTTGCAGATAGGATATTAAAGCATTTCAATTTATTTTCCTATTTTGATGCTGTTATTGGAAGCGAGTTTGATGGAACCAGAAATAAAAAAGGTGATGTAATAAGCTATGTTATAAGTGAATATAAACTGGATAATAAGGATGACATAATTATGGTAGGAGATAGAAGACATGACGTAATTGGAGCAAAAGAAAATGGAATAGATGTAATTGGTGTAACTTATGGCTATGGCTCAATTGATGAACTTAAGGGAGCCGGTGCTTCATATTTAGCAGGAAGCCCTGAAGATATTTTTAATATTATTAAAGGAGAATAGCTATGCTGAGGGTAATATTGGGAGCAGGAAATTAGGAATGGTTTCAATAATCATAGATGCAAAAAAGCCGCTGATTATATCTTATAAATAGGAGAATATTATGGATAATATATATAAAATTATAGTACCTGAGGAAAAACACCTTTCTGAAATGTACAGCTGGAATAAGGAAGAAAAAAACTTTATACAGTTTACCTGCAGGCCTATATGTCAGCTTAAAGCTTATGAGGAATACAAAGATAAAACGTTAAATTCAATTAAAGAAGGAAAGGACAAGCTGTTTATTCTGGTTAATAAAACAGAGATAAATCTTCCTTTAGGCAGGATAAAGCTTTTTGATTATAATCCCAGAAACTTAAGCTGCGAGTTTGGCTACTATCTGCCTGAAAAAAACAGAGGGATGGGTATTGGCAGCATTATGATAAATTTATTTTTAGCTGAATCCTTTAAAGATGAGAGCTTAAATTTAAATAAAATATATGCGACCACTGCTTCAAACAATATTCCATCAATTAAAGTCTTGGAAAAGGCAGGCTTTAAGCTGGAGGGAAGACTTAGGGAGCATTATTGGATTAATGAGGATAGATTTGATCAGCTGGTATACTCAATGTTCAGAAAGGAATGGGATGAAAAATGAAGGCTGAAACAATAGACAGCTTAAAAGAGTCTTATAATAAATATGCAGATGTTAGAGAAAAAAGCAAAATACAGCCCTGGAAAGCAGAAATTCGTAAAAACTTTTTAGAACTTCTGAAAGAAGAGGAAAAGACTACTCTTTTAGATGTGGGAGCAGGTCCGGGAAGAGACAGTAAGTTTTTTAGTGATAACGGACTAAAAACCATTGCAGCAGATTTTTCCCGGGAAATGGTCAGACTATGCAAAGAGAAGGGTTTAGAAGCCCGGGAGCTGGATTTTTTAAGCCTTCATTTATTAAATAGAAAATTTGATGCAGTATGGGCACTAAATTCTCTGCTTCACATTGAGAAAAAGGATTTTTCAACAGTTTTAGAGGAGATAAAAGGAGTTCTAAATCCTGACGGGATTTTCTTCTTAGGAGTTTATGGAGGAGAGGATTTTGAAGGTATCAGGGAGGAGGATTTTTATATTCCCCACAGATTCTTCTCCTTTTACACTGATGAAGAAATTAAGGAGAAGGTTAAAAAACATTTCAGTATTATAGACTTTAAAACCATTGAAACAGGTGGCAAGTATCATTTTCAATCATTAATTCTTAAAAATATTTAACCTGGATGCAAATTAGAGTTAATGCGAAACTATCCATTTCTTCTATCTTAAAGAAAATAAAAGTGGATTAAGGGTAATTACAGCAGGTTCTTAGGCAATAGAATAATTAAAAGGAGGGTATTTATGGCGGTAAGAGAAATACTATTACTTGGAAATGAAAATTTATATAAGGTAAGCCGTGAAATATCAAAGGATGAAATTCCCAGGGCAAAACAGATAACAGATGATTTAAGAGATACACTGTTAAGCTTCAGAAAAGTCCATGGCTTTGGAAGGGCAATAGCAGCACCTCAAATAGACGAGCCTTACAGGATAATATACATGAATTTTGACGGTAATGAATATACTTTAATAAATCCAAAACTTATCTTCCCCAGTGAGGAGAAATTTCAGCTTTGGGATGACTGCATGAGCTTTCCCGGACTTGAAGTTAAGCTCTGCAGATATAAAAACTGCAAGGTTTTGTATAAGGATTTGAAATTTAACGACTGCATACTAGAACCAATTGGAGACATATCAGAACTGGTTCAGCACGAATATGACCATTTAGATGGAATACTGGCTATGCAGAGGGCCATAGATGATAAATCTCTTAGAATAAACAGGGAGAAATTATAGATATGAAAATATGTATAATTCACGGCAGCCCGCGAAAAGGGAATACCTACAAGGCAGCAGAAATATTTAAAGATGAAATAACTAAAAATGGACATGCGGAGTTTAAAGAATTCTTTCTGCCAAAGGATATGCCTGAATTTTGCTGTGGCTGTTATAACTGTTTTTTAAAAGGTGAAGATAAATGTCCTCATGCAAAATATATTAAGCCAATTGAAGATGCCATAAGAGAAGCAGATGGACTTATATTTACATCTCCTTCTTATGTCCTAAGTGTCAGTGGAGAAATGAAAGCCCTTCTGGATCATCTCGCACATATATTTATTCCCCATAGGCCAATGGAAGAAATGTTTTCAAAAATTGCTGTTATAATATCAACTACTGCAGGTGCAGGGACAGGTCATTCCATAAAAACAATTAAACGAAGTCTTAAATACTGGGGAGTAAAAAGAATATACAGCTGTGGTTTTTCTATGTATGCATTAAATTGGGAAGATATGAAGAAAGAAAAACAAAATAAATTCAGTAAAATACTTCAGAAAAAGGCAGATAAATTTTATAAATCGGTAAAAACCAGAGATAAGCTTAGTGCCCCCATATTTACCAGGATTGTTTTTTGTATGATGAGGGGAATGATGAAAAACTACGAAGATGGTAATCGTGATAAGGAATACTGGAAGCAAAAAGGCTGGCTTGATGGGAAAAAACCATTTTAACATTAATAAGGAGGATTTATGAGCGTATATAATTTTAAAGTAAATTTAAGCCCGGAGGAAGCTTTTAGGTTTTTGAAAAATAATATGAATAGTGAACTTATATATGAGGAAGCTCATGAATATCAAGATGTTATTAAAGCTTATGTGCTGATTTTTGAAAAATATTATTTTAGGTCAAATAATAGAGCTGCTCTTACCGTAACTATTAATAATTTTAACGGAGATACAGAAATAAGCTCAATATCTGCAGGTTCTTCTGAGGGATTGATTTTCCATTTCGATTGGGGAGCAGGGGATGATTTTGCAGCAAGTGTAAAAAGTTTGTTAGAAAAATTCGTTGTAGAATATTAAACAATTGACAGTAAAAAGGTATAATATTATACTTGAAATATAAAATATAAAGTTTGAAAGGATAAGGCAGGAAAGCAATGAAGATATATCTTATTTAGAACGTGCTATTGGGATTAGGCTCTTACAAAGGGTTTATTTCTTGTGAATTAAAGTTCTTGATAGGATGAGTACCGCCTTATTTTTGTTTGCCTTTTTAAGGTGATTTTTGGTGACCCTCCTATCATAAGGAGGTTTTTTTATGCTTATTTTGGAAATCGATAAATTTGAAAAATACTATAATGACAAGTGCATACTAAAGATTGATAACCTTAAGATATATTCTGAAGACAGAATTGGATTAGTAGGACCTAACGGTTCAGGAAAAACTACGCTGATTAAAGCAGTTATCGGTGAAGACTTAGAGTATAAGGGAGTAATTAAGCTAAATGGTAATTTATCTTATATAAGCCAGCTAAGTTTTGATGAAGATTTCTTGCCAGCCGTTCCTCATAGTAAGCTTCAGTCTGAATTTAATGTCAGTAATCATTCAGGCTTAAGCTCCGGTGAAAAAACCAGACTGAAGATTGCTGAAAGTTTAAACAAGAATTCCTCCATAATTATTGCTGATGAACCTACTAATAATCTGGATATGGAAGGAATAGACCTTTTCATTGAAAAAATGAAGAAATATAAGGGTGCCGTTCTAATAGTATCCCACAGCAGAAAGGTACTAGACAGCCTCTGCAGTAAAATACTTGCCATAGAAGAGGGAGAAATAAAAATATATAAAGGAAACTATGAGGAATTTAAGCTTCAAAAGAAAAATCAGCAGGAAAGAGATGAATTTTTATATCAGGAATATGAAAAAGAAAAAAGGAGACTGCTGTCAGCTATTGAGGAAAAAAAGGAGAAAATAAATAATATAAAAAATGCTCCCGGCAGGATGGGAAATTCAGAAGCCAGGCTTCATAAGATGGGAGGTCAGAAAGCTAAAAAGAAGCTGGATAACTCAGTAAAGAATATGGATAAAAGAATGAAAAAGCTGGAAGAGAGAAAAAGACCTAAAGATGATGCAAAAATGAGAATTAGTATTTCCTCAGATATTAAGCTGCACAGTAAAATAGTTATTCAGGGTGAAAATATTAATCTGTCCTATGGTAATAAAATATTATATAAAAATGCAGAATTTAAGCTTTATAAGGACTGGAAAACCGGCTTTTTCGGACCAAATGGCTGCGGGAAAAGTTCTCTTATCAAGCTTATTACCAGCAGAAATTCTTCAATAAGCCTGGCTGAAAAAGCGGAAATAGGATATTTTAATCAGGAGCTTAATATTTTAGAGGATGATAAAACTGTTCTTGAAAATCTAAAAGGAAACAGCAGTATTTCTGAGGGAGAAATAAGAAATCTCCTGTCTCTTCTCCTTTTTAGGGGTGAGGATGTTTATAAAACGGCAGGACTTTTAAGTGGAGGAGAAAGGGTGAAGGCTTCTATTGGAAAACTGATTCTTATGAAACCAAACCTTCTTCTGTTAGATGAGCCCACAAATTTTCTTGATATTTATTCTATTGAGGCTTTAGAGGCTGCACTTAAAGCCTATGAAGGAACTATTTTATTTGTATCCCATGATGAATCCTTTTTAAATAATATTTCGAATCATGTCATGTTTATAGAGGATTATAAGTTTAAAATAGTGGAGGGAAATTTTGAAAGTTATAAGGAGCATCAGGATAAATCATATTATGCTGATATTGAAAATAAGAAGCAGGTTCTGCAAAACAGGCTGTCCTTCGTAATCGGGAGATTGTCTATGCCATCTAAAAAGGATAACATTGAAGAACTGAACAAAGAGTACGAAAGCATAATAAGAGAGCTGAAGGAAATAAATTAGCAGTTGGAACAGGTGAGGTGCATTAAATATGCACCTCATAGTTTTTTAAGTTTATAGCCTGTACAGGCGATTTAAAATTTTATGTCTCCATCGAAATAAAGTACCATAATTTACACCAACCTGTGCCTGTGCCTTTCTAAGTGACATATCATCGCTGATAATTTCCATATAGCTTCCCCACTTGTCCTTATAATGAGACCAGCTTAGAATTGTCCCGGTAAAAGCATTGAAGGTTTTCCTGCATTCCTTGCATCTATACCTTTGCTCTCCGTTAAAAAATCCATACTTAACAGTTTTATTACATCCACAGTGTGGACAGACTATAGAATATTTAAACCTGGATTTAATTTCATTTTCCAAAGAAATAGCCATTAGATATCCTCCTTTTCAAAATTTCAAGAAGCCTGCTTCTTTAAGCGGGTATTCCTGTAATTACTCTTCAGTCGGGGAAGACTCCCTATCTGAAGTTCACTTAATATCTGTATTATTGACCTATTAAGGACATACTATTCAATTAAATAAACATTTTAGGGAACAAAATAAGAAAATATGTTAAAATAATACTAAAAAGCAGGAGGGTATTATGATTGAAGAAGTGATGATTTCAATGATGAAATATTTTAGTGGAGATGTTAAGAGAATAAATCATGCAATGAAGGTATTCTGCTTTGCCCAGACTATATGTGAAAAGGAAAATATTAAATCGAATGAAAAAGAAATAGTAAAATTATCTTCAATACTTCATGACATAGGAATAAAGGAAGCTGAAAGAAAGTATAATTCCTCAGCGGGAAAATATCAGGAAATAGAAGGCCCTTTCATAGCAGAGGAAATCTTAAACCGATTTAAGCTGGATATTGATACTATAAGCAGGGTAAAGTTTATAATAGGAAATCATCACAGCTATAATAAAATTGACGATATTGATTTTCAAATTCTTGTAGAAGCTGATTTTCTTGTTAATATATATGAGGATAATATTGAAAAGGAAACTGTAAAAATCATAAAGGATAAATATTTTAAAACAAATACCGGAAGGGAAATAATAGATTCAATTTATCTGTGACATTAAAAGAGGTGAATTATGAAATTTTTTATAATACACATTAAAGGAGAAAAGCATGTATGACATAGTAATTATAGGAGCAGGACCTGCAGGGGCGACACTTGCCGGACTTCTTGATGAAAAATACAGAGTTCTGCTTGTAGATAAAAGAAATTTCAAAAATAAATATGAGAAATGCTGCGGAGGTCTTTTGGCACCGGATGCACAAAAAATGCTGGCAAAGCTGGAGCTTGGCCTTCCTAAGGATGTTTTAACGGGACCTCAGATGTTTTCTGTAAAAACCCTTGATTTTGACAACGATATAGAAAGGCATTATCAGAGACATTATATAAATGTGGACAGAGAAAAATTTGACTCATACCTGGCATCTCAAAATCATCATGCAGAATTTATGCTAGATACCATATATAAAGGACACAAGAAAAACGGAGATAAAATACAGGTATTTCTTAATAAGAATGGTGAGAATATAATAGTAGATACAAATATTCTTGTTGGGGCAGACGGAGCCCTTTCCCTGGTTAGAAAAAATCAATTTAAATATAAGCCTTACCCAGAAAAGTATGTATCCATACAGCAGTGGTATAAAACAGAAGGCAGTTCACCCTTTTACACCTCAATATTTGATAAGGAAATAACGGATTATTACTCCTGGATAATACAGAAAGATGGATTTCTTTTAATTGGTACTGCAGTCCCAATAAATGAGGATGCTAATTTAAAATTCAACCTTCTTATTGATAAGTTAAAGAAAAAAGGATTTGATATAGGGGGATTTTATAAAAGGACAGGAACTCTCATTATGAGAACAAGAAAGCTAAAGGAAATAAGCCTGGCTGATGAGAACATAGCATTAATTGGAGAAGCTGCAGGACTTATAAGTCCAAGTTCTGCAGAAGGAATCAGCTATGCACTTAAAAGTGCTGTCTTTCTTGCAGAGTCTATTAATAGAAATTATAAGGAATTTAAATCTGATTATGTAAAAGCAGCCAGAAAGATAAAAATAAACATATTTATTAAAAATCTAAAAATTCCCTTTATGTATAATTCCCTTTTACGAAAGCTTGTTATGAAATCAAAAATATTTAGCATGGATATAAAAAAATCTAAAAATGATTATTAATATTTACTAATTACTATATAATATATGTAATACTTCCTGCATAGGCAGGATATGGGGGTATTAGGATGAATTTTTTTATATTTCTTATAATATTTATATTAGGAACAGGCAGTTCAGCTTTTATCTGCAGTAAAAGTAATCTGCCGGTAAAGATAAGATACAGGCTGGATATTAATTCAAGAAATAAAGTAATGATTATTGATATACTTGATTTACTGCT
>JBAXYJ010000112.1:0-9072 GCA_041670885.1 Clostridiaceae bacterium | reverse complement strand
CGGTCTTTCTTCATTTGATAAATCCTTCATTCCTTTAAGAATTGATGTGAGCTCTCCCTTTTTGCCCAGATATTTTACTCTGATTTGTTCTAATACTTCCTTAGATGCTGTTTGTTTAAGCTCATTAAAAGCATTTTCCTTGATTTTACTTAGTTTTTCTTTCATGATTTCCTCCTTATTTTTTTCAAAAAATAAAAAATCCGCCCTACATAAGGGACGGATATATCCGCGGTACCACCCAATTTGACTTTTGGTCCTCTCATATTATAACGGAATTACCGCTGCCGACTACATATCACCGGCGGAGCTCAAAAGTGAACTTCAATATAAGTTAATATAAAAAAGCTTTCAGTCTATGGCTTTTTATCCCTAAATATTTTCTTATATTTACTCTCTTTATCTTAGCTGTATTTATTTTGTTTTATATACTCATATATTATTATAGAGGCTGCAGAGGAAACATTCAAGCTTTCTGCGTTTCCTGGCATATTTATTTTTACTAAAATATCTGAATTTGATGAAATTTCTTCAGATAATCCGCTTCCTTCGTTTCCTAAGGCTATTATTGATTTAACAGGGAGCTTTGTTTTATCTAAGTAAGTGCTTCCATTTAGTGATGTTCCTATTAGCTTATATCCCTTTTCTTTTAATCCTTTGGTAAAGGAGAGGTCATTGTCTTTTATTACAGGAACCTTAAATATAGATCCCATGGTGGACCTTAGTGTCTTTTCATTATAAGGGTCAACGGTGCCTGAAGTCAATATTACTCCCAAGCAGTTAAAGGCATGAGCGCATCTTATTATGGTGCCCAGGTTTCCGGGATCTTGAACTTTATCACAAAGTATATAAAAGCCTTCGCCATCTTTTGTAAATTCACTAAAAGAAACTATGGATATTATTCCCTGGGAGCTTTCAGTTTCTTTGATTTCATTGAAAGCCTTTGGGGATAATATATATACCTTAGTATCATCACTTAATATTGATAAAAGACCACTTTCATATATTTTATCTTCTTTTTTCTCAAGAATAAAAATATATGGAACAGGAAACGAAGATTTTACTGCTTCTATTGTAAATCTAAGTCCTTCAGCAATAAATTTTTTATCTTTTTCTCTCCATTTTTTATCTTTAAGTTTTTTGATTTCCTTTATCAGTGGGTTATCACAGCTTTCTATTCTTTCCATCAGCCTTTAACCATATTCTCCAATTTTTCCAGTTCATCTGTTCCGCCCACTACTACAAGAATATCATTTATTCCTATTATTTCTTCAGCAGTTGGAGATACATTTACATCTTTTCCTCTTTTTAAAGCTATTATATTTATGCCGTACTTAGCTCTTACATTAAGCTCATTTAAGTTCTTTCCATGCCAGCCCTTTGGAGGAAGAGTTTCAACTATCCCATAGTTTGGAGAAAGTTCAATATAATCCAGAATGTTTGAGGATACCAGATTATGGGCTACCCTCATTCCCATGTCTCTCTCAGCAAATACTATTCTGTCAGCTCCTATTTTTCTTAAAACCTTACCGTGAAGATCATCATGTGCTTTAGCAATTATATATTTAACTCCCAGCTCCTTTAAAAGAAGAACTGCCATTATCGAGGACTGAACATCAGTTCCTATGCTTACTACTGCTACATCAAAATTCCCTATGCCCATTGCTTTAAGAGATGTTTCATCTGTAGCATTAACCGTAATTGCCTGAGTTACATGCTCTGCTATTTCATTTACTGTTTCTTCATTTTTATCAATTGCCAAAACATCGTTTCCTGAATTGTACAAGGTTTTGGCAACAGAAGAGCCAAATCTTCCAAGACCAACAACTAAATATTGTTTACCTGACATTTATTTCACCTCTATATTTTCTATTAGAAATATCTTAACATATATATTTCCAAAGCTTTTAATTTATATTTTTCGTAATAAAAAACGGTGAACATTCGTTATTTTATTACGAAAACCAGCCGAAGGAAGCTATAGAAATATCTTAACCAACCATTACTTTTTCTTCAGGGTATTTTATCCCTGTACTTTTCTTGTTTTTAGCTAATGCAAATGCTATGGTAAGCGGCCCTACTCTGCCGGCATACATGGTGAGTATTATTACCATTTTACCAATTATAGTGAGTTTAGTGGTTAATCCCAATGATAGTCCTACAGTACCAAAGGCTGAGGTTACCTCATAAAGTATCTCCCCCAGGTTTGCCAGCTTTTCTGTCATGGATAAAATGAGAACATCCATAACTACTATACCTAAACCTGCTACCGTTATTGCAAAAGCTCTGTATACTATATCCTTATTTATCTTTCTCATATATATTTCGGTTTCGCTGCGGCCTTTAATTATAGAAATAACCGTAAATATAAGAACACCCATGGTAGTAGTTTTTACTCCTCCTGCAGTGGAACCTGGTGATCCTCCAATGAACATAAGAATAACCGTAAGGAATTTACTTCCCGGATTCATTGCAGTAGTTGATATTGAGTTAAAGCCTGCCGTTCTTGGCGTCACAGCTGCAAAATATGCAGATAACAGTTTATCGCCAAAGGGCATCTTTCCTATAGTACCCGGATTATGATATTCCAGTATAAGTATAAGCAGCGTGCCTATAATTATAAGTGCAGAAGTTACTGTAATTACTAATTTAGTATGAAGGGAAAACTTCTTTAACCTTTTAAAATTGTAAAGCTCTGCCCAAACTGAAAAGCCAAGACCACCTATTATTATAAGAAATGATATAGTTAGTATTATAATATAGTTATTATAAACCTTTGTAAGTGAATCAAAATTTCCAAGCAAATCAAATCCTGCATTGCAAAAGGCTGATACAGAATGAAATAAGCTATAATAGATACCTTTTATTAGTCCAAGCTTAGGTATAAACTGCGTAGCTAAAAGGCTGGCTCCGATAAATTCTATGGAAAAGCTGAATAAAAGAACATATCTTGTAAGCCTTACTAAGCCTCCAAAGGTGCTTGTATTCAAAGCCTCTTGTATTACAAGTCTTTCTTTAAATGATATTTTCTTTCCTAAAATAAGAGAAAATAATATTGCAAAGGTCATGAACCCAAGCCCACCCGCTTCTATAAGAAACATAATAATTGTTTTTCCAAAATAACTCCAATAAGTTCCTGTATCAACAACTACCAAGCCTGTTACACAGACGGCTGAAGTAGATGTAAATAAACAGTTTAAAAAAGGTGTACTTTTACCTGAATTAGAAGATATTGGAAGAGTAAGAAGAACTGCACCAAGAAAAATTATAGAAGCAAAGCCAATTGCTAATACTTGAACCGGTGTAAGCTTCTTTTTTCTTATAAGTTCTGCCACTTATCTCACCTCACTAAATCTTAGAAATATATAAATAAAAATGCAGCTAAATGCCGCATTTTACTTTTTATAGTAAATACATAAAAATTATGCAGTTACTTGAACAAATTACATAATTCAAAAAGCAAATATGTAATTCACTTACTTATTTAAATGTTCCTTAGCTATATTAACTAAATCTGTAAAAGCTTTTGGATCATTAATTGCTATTTCAGAAAGCATCTTTCTGTTTATATCTACTCCAGCCAGTTTTATGCCATTCATAAATCTGGAATAAGAAAGCCCATTCATTCTTGTAGCAGCATTTATTCTTGCTATCCAAAGTTTTCTGTAATCTCTCTTTTTGTTCTTTCTTCCAACATAAGCATTTCTAAGTGCTCTTATAACTGATTCATTAGCTGTTCTAAATAACTTGCTTTTTCCGCCATAGTAGCCTTTTGCAAGCTTTAATACCTTTTTATGATTTTTATGAGCATTTACCGCTCTTTTTACTCTTGCCATTTAATTACCTCCTTTAAGCCCTCAATTTATAAATAAGGCAGCATTTTTTTAATAGTTTTTTCTACTGTTACATCAACATAGTCAGTTTTTCTAAGATGTCTCTTTCTCTTTGAGGACTTCTTAGTTAATATATGGCTTTTGAATGCTTTTGCTCTCTTTAGTTTTCCTGTTCCTGTAATTTTGAATCTTTTAGCCGCACCTCTGTGGCTCTTCATTTTTGGCATGATTCTACCTCCTTATTGTTACGCTTTTTTTGGTGCCAATACCATTGTCATATTTCGGCCTTCAAGCTTTGGGTCTTTTTCTATAATACATATATCTTCCAGTCTTTGCCTGAACGATTCCAGTATTTTTCTGCCTATATGAGAATAATCTGCTTCTCTTCCTCTGAATCTGATAGTTACTTTTACCTTATCCTCATCTAATAAAAATTTTCTTGCTCTGTTTGCTTTAATATTTATATCATGATCTTCAATAGTAGGTGAAAGCCTGATCTCCTTTAGCTCCACGACCTTCTGCTTCTTTTTTGCTTCCTTATCTTTTTTTGTCTGTTCGTAAAGGAACTTCCCGAAATCCATTATCTTACATACTGGTGGGTTTGCAGTTGGTGCTATTAAAACTAAATCTAATTCCTTTTCCTCTGCCAGATCTAGAGCTTCTTTTGAGGAAACTATACCAAGCTGTGCACTATCGTCTCCTATAAGCCTAACCTCTTTAAACCTGATTTCCTCATTTACTTTGAACCCTTTACTAATAATATTCACCTCCAAATATAATAAAAAAAGACGGCCTTAGGCCGTCCTGATTTGTAACCATAACCATACTAGCTTTTGCTGTAGGGTGAGAAACGGCTGTTTCTGCTTAACATGGATATTATACAGTCTAAATCTATTAATGTCAACACTTTTTAGCTATTTCCTCAGGAAGATTTTTTTGCTATTTCCTCAAGAAGACGATTTTTAAATTCTTCTATTGTCATAGCTCCTATGTCTCCTTCTTTTCTCTTTCTTACTGATACTTTGCCTTCTTGTATCTCTTTGTCTCCGCATACCAGCATATAAGGAATCTTCTGCATCTGAGCTTCTCTTATCTTATAGCCTATTTTTTCATTTCTAAGATCCAATTCTACTCTGATATCATTTTCTCTCAGCTCTTCTGCTATTTTCTTAGCATATTCTAGTTGGTTATCAGTAATATTCATTATCTTTACCTGAACCGGAGCAAGCCAAGCTGGGAAGGCACCTGCATACTGCTCGATTAATATTCCTATAAACCTTTCAATGCTTCCAAATACAGTTCTGTGAACCATAACCGGTCTGTGCTTTTCTCCATCTGGTCCTACATAGGATAAATCGAACCTTTCAGGCATCTGGAAATCTAATTGTATAGTTCCGCACTGCCAGGTTCTGCCTATGCAGTCTCGGAGGTGGAAGTCGATTTTAGGTCCGTAGAAGGCTCCGTCTCCTTCATTTATCTTGTATTTCATATCTAATGCTTCTAAGGCTCCTCGAAGGCCTTCTGTTGCTACAAACCAATCCTCATCAGATCCCATTGCATTTTCAGGCTTTGTGGAAAGTTCTACGAAATAATCAAATCCAAATATCTTATAGAATTTATCAATAAGCTTTATTACTCCTATTACCTCTTCCTTTATCTGATCCTTTGTCATATAAAGGTGGGCATCATCCTGAGTGAAGCATCTTACTCTCATAAGTCCGTGAAGGGCTCCTGATAATTCATGCCTGTGAACTATACCAAGTTCTGATAATCTCAGTGGAAGCTCCTTATAGGAATGCATATCGTTTTTGTAAACTAATATTCCGCCGGGACAGTTCATAGGCTTTATTGCATAATCTTCTTCATCAATTTTTGTAAAATACATATTTTCCTTGTAGTGATCCCAGTGGCCTGACTGATGCCAAAGGGCTTCATTTAGTATAAGAGGAGTCTTTATCTCCTGATATCCTGCCTTAATATGCTCTCTTCTCCAGAAATCCTCTAAAAGGTTTCTTACTATCATTCCCTTTGGGTGAAAGAAAGGGAATCCCGGGCCCTCTTCATGCATACTGAATAAGTCAAGCTCACGTCCCAGCTTTCTGTGATCTCTCTTTTTTGCTTCCTCCAGCATATTAATATACTCAATAAGCTCGCTCTTTTTAGTAAAGGCTGTTCCGTATACTCTCTGCAGCATCTTATTTTTTTCGCTGCCTCTCCAGTAAGCTCCTGCTAAGGATAAAAGTTTAACTGCCTTAACATATCCTGTGGAAGGCACATGAGGTCCTGCACAGAGGTCTGTAAATTCTCCCTGCTTATAGAAGGATATGATTTCACCTTCAGGAAGATCTTCGATAAGCTGTACCTTGTAGCTTTCATCCTTTTCCTTCATGAATTCTATAGCTTCATTTCTTGGAAGTGTAAATTTCTCTAATTTCAAGTCCTCTTTTACTATATTATTCATTTCTTTTTCAATCTTTTCCAGTATTTCCGGTGTTATTGAAAAATCTGCATCAAAATCGTAATAGAAGCCTGTATCTATAGCAGGTCCTATAGCCAGCTTCACCTTAGGATAAAGCCTTTTTACTGCCTGAGCTAATATATGAGATGCAGTATGTCTTAGTGTCCACTTTCCATCTTCATCTTCAAAGGTTAAAACTTCCAGTGAGACATCTTCACTAAGATCTGTCATAAGCTCTCCTCTTTTACCATCTATCCTAGCTGCTAATGCTTTTTTATAAAGTGCAGGACTTATCTTCTTAGCAATTTCACTGACCTTTGTTCCTTTTTCTGTCTCTAATACTTTCCCGTCCTTTAAAGTTACCTTTATCATTGTATCCCTCCTAAAAAATTAAAAATAATTTGCGTAATTTATAATTTAATTTTCCCTCAAAAAAACATTGAGAATTGTTATTTTTAAGTGAAAACAGCCAAAGGAAATTATGCAAATTAAACAAAAAAAACCATCCTAAAAAATAGGACGGTATATCCGCGGTTCCACCTAACTTGGCTAAAGCCCACTTAAAGCCCTTAACGCTGGCCCAGCGCAGATGCTTATTAATTTCAGCATCCGGCTCCGAGGTGGTTTTCACTATATCTTTATAAGAGCCTTTCAGCAAGTTAGCTCTCTCTCTGAAAAAAGATTAATAATTACTCTTCCTCATCATAGCTTTTGTAAAAATTATAGGCTACTTCTCAAAATTTGTCAACCTCTTCTTTTTATTCGGCTGCAGAGCCTGCAGGAATCACAAAACTTAACCCTTTCACCAAACACCTTAAGTATTGTCTCCAGTATCTCATCATTTATGGAGTTTTCCCGGCAGTGGATAACTATCTCCTTAGGAGCTGAAGTTATAAGACCTGACATTATCATATCTTCCATGCTGGAATTTTCCACCATGCATAAGTCATTAATGTTTTTAAAAAGTATAGTCTCCATATCCTTTCCCTTTTCATCTACTACCTTAAAGCTGCCGTCCTTCCTTATTATAATATCGACTCTGGCAAGCTTTGGATCCTCCATATCAATAAAATATTTTAAAAGCTTAATAAATTCGTTGTACTCTTTTTCAATAAAAAACTCTTCTATTACATTTTCCAATATTTTTTTAAAATCATTATATATATCCTTTTTCCTAAACTGAATGAAACCATCCAGATTAAACTGATAATTTTCATTGAGGCAGGCTAAAATCTTATCCGTAACCTGATTTTTAACGTTCAAACTGTATATGTTTTTCTCACATATCTCTTCCGCCTTTAATGATAAAATACAGTTTTCTTCAATTTCTTTCTTTTCTTCCTGAGTTAAATAGAAAAAGTTATCCTCTATGTAATTTTTCAGCTCTTCCTTCTTAAATTCAGATAGCAAAGCTCCGTAAATAATTTTGGACACATAATAATAAAGGGACTTTCTATAATTATTTACATAAATATCCTCATCTGTGTATAGATTTATAAAATGAATATTTTTACTAACTTTTTCAGATATGCCTAAGTTTATGCCTTTATTTTTATAATAATTAATCATATTAAGTAAATCCCGGTTCAGCTCTTCTTTCTCTTCTTTATAGGACAAAGTAGTTATCAGCATATAATCACTTCCTTATGCATAATTGTGTATACAAAAATGAAAAACAGTGATATTTTTAAAATGGTGATAATATGAATTATGTTTTTGTTTCCTCAAAAATATCAGAGGAGGAAGAAATTAATTTAATAAAATTAAAGATAAATCCCATAAAGGTGCCTATATCAAAGAAGCTTCCTAAAGAAATATGGGATCATCCTGACATGCTTTTAAACATAATAGGCCAAAAAAATATAATAGTTCATAAGGATATGGATAAATCCTTTACCTTATTTTTATCTAAGCTTAACTATAATATTCATTTTTCAGATAAAATATTAAAAAATAAGTACCCTGAGGATATTATTCTAAATGGGTTAAATTTAAAGGATATTTTTATTCATAAACTGGAAAGCACAGATCCTGCCCTGCGGTCTCTGGTAAAGGGGAAAAAACTAATAAATACCAAACAGGGCTATTCAAAATGCTCCACAGCTGTTTTATCAGAAGAAGCCTTTATAACAAGTGATGATAATATAGAAAGGATTTTACTGAAAGAGGGTAAAAAAGTTTTAAAAATTCCTTATGGAGATATTATTTTAGATGGGTATAATTATGGCTTTATAGGAGGCTGCTGCGGACTGATACATCCGGGAGTTCTGGCCTTTTATGGGGACTTGAACTTCTATAAATACGGAGATAAGGTTTTAAAATTTTTAAAAGAAAACAAAATTCAGCCTGTTTATTTAAGAAAAGGAAAGCTTATTGACCGGGGAAGCATATTATTGTCACTGTGACATGTAGATTTGGCCTTTGACATAAGCTGATCTCCTGGTTTTATGTATAAAAAAAGCCCTCTTTTAAGAGCTTTTTTATTTTAATTTATCTTTTATAAGTTTATTGTATTGATTTAATGCTGCATTAAGAATTTGACTGGCAGATATAACTTCAGGATCAGTTAAATTTTCTTGATGATTTTTAATTAGTAATTCCAATTGTGCTCTTAATATTTCAATATCCTTCAATAAATCTTCTATTTCTGTCATACCAGTACACCGTTACTGAAAACTTATAAAAAGTTATAAATTACTACATTACATAATAATCCATATGCTTTTATGTTTCATTCCTTATTCATAGTGTTCTTTTTCATATCATTACTAATACTACTCAAGT
>JBAXYJ010000111.1:0-9182 GCA_041670885.1 Clostridiaceae bacterium | reverse complement strand
GTACAGCTGAAATATTTTTCATAGAAACCATGCTTTTAAAATCGATGATATACTTCCTTCTAATCCATAAGACCAATAAACCTAATTCAGCTATTGTTGTAAAAACATAAACTAACGGGTCATTCTGTGAGAAACCTATCAGCTTTGAGACAATGATTGATAGTAATTCAGGTATAAAAGAGCATGCCAAAATATAAAATACCAGCATTCCTAATCCCTTTAAGAAACCCGGATTATATTCCTCCTTTTCTCTCACAGGCTGTTCATATATCTTCCTGCTCAAGCTGGAAATACCTATAAGCATACACAGCATACTGCCTGCCCATAGAAGTCCCATTATTCCTACAGCCACAGAATTTTCCCTGGGTGTATTGGAATTTATAATGATAAGCCCTAAAAAAATAAAGAAGGCTGCTATCAGCATAATAACCTGCGCCAGAAACCAGATGTATGATTTGCTTTTATACTTAACCATCATACTTATAATAGTTACCAAACTAAATATAATAACTCCAATAAATGCAACAAGAAATATTGCTATTGTTTCTGTTCCCAATCCCATAAATGAGCTGCCACCCTTCAAAAATATTTCATTTGTATTATTCAACAAAATATGCTAATTTCCTCTATTTCCCATAAAAAACCTGTATCTTAATGTTATAAAATAAGATACAGGTTAATTTCTATTAATTGAATATTTCTTTAAAGTAATAGCTAAGCGAATCATTAAGTGAGAATACTCAATTAGCTGCTTTATTATTTTCAATGTTATTCCCTCTATTTAATCAGTTAGTCCATGTTCTTTAATTCTAACAGCATCATTTTCATTAAATATTTCATACTGATAATCCTCCCAGAACCAATTAGCTTTAAATAACTGATCTTCCGCATTATTGTTATTATCTGTCTTAACAATTATTTGTTCACTTATATTAAGCGGTCTGCGGCTGCCATAGGTTCTATAAGTGTTTTCAAACTCATAAACCTCTTTTCCGGTAAAATTACTAAGAGTTTTTGGTAAATATACTCTGATTTTAACTTTATTTCCGCTTCTGCTGTAATCAATTATTTTGAAGTTGAAATCTATGGTCAAAGTATCATCTGTACCATTATTACCTAAACCAATATTCGAGTCTGTTATATCTACAGAGTTTAATCCATCTCTCATTATCCAATGATAATTTGACCTGGTAAAACTTAAGGACCATTTCATTACTGGTATTAAAATTAATATTATAAATAAAAACATAAATATTTTATTTTTATCTTTAAACTTTTCTAAATATAAAATACCTCTTATACCAATAATGAATAGTATGAGCGGAACCATACCTGAAAAATAAAATACGGTGTTTCCATATCTTATTGGTTTTATTATATATTGCATTGTGGAATATGAATCATGAGGAAGCCTGTATATAAGCAATACCGCTATGAATATAATTCCTAAGTATTTAATCAGCTGTTTATTGTCCTTATTCATTCTAATCATATCTCGACCTCTATTTCTAATAATTTACAATTGCTATTCAATTCCATTATATAGCAATTATATGTCTTGTGTAATATAATCGGAATAAAATTTTCAACATTATTCTAAAACAGAACCCAGGTTTAGATAAATGAGGAAATTACATAATTGATAAATTAACTTTTTAAGCTTAAAAATCAGCCAAAAGGTTATTATGCAATTTCCTTAAATAATAACCATATAAAACTAATACATCAGCATTAGTACCAATGATAAAATAAAAAAACCCGGAAGTAGATACCAATGTTTTGAACACTAGTATAAAAAAGTTACTGAAAAATACGAAAACAATAATATAGAGAAAATAGTGTCTTATATTGTAATAATATATCATAAAAGATATAATTAACGTAAATAGTTAATAAAATAAATACTTATGAAAAGAGTTCTTTGTCTAAACTTTTTTATATGTTTTTATTCATATTCTAGCTTAAAAAATTTTACAATTAGGGGGGGGTAAATATGTATGATGAGTTGGAATTAAGGAAATTTGTTGTTCCTGAATTTGTATATGGATTAGATGCAAGGCTTCTGGTAGGAAAGTGTGCTAAGAATCTAGGTGCTCGAAAAGCACTTGTAGTAACAGATCCCGGAATAATAGAAGCAGGTTGGTTAGATGAAATTCTAAGCGAACTGGATTCTTATAATATAAAATATGTCGTTTTTAGTGATATTAGTCCTAATCCTCGTGATTATCAGGTTATGGCAGGTGTAAAGGTTTTCAATTCTGAAAATTGTAATTTTATACTTGCTGTTGGCGGAGGCAGCCCAATGGACTGTGCAAAGGGTATAGGTATTCTATCTACAAACTCAGGAAATATTCTTGATTATGAGGGTGTAGATATGGTAACGACCCCCGGGCCGCCGCTTATTTGTATTCCAACAACCGCAGGTTCCTCTGCAGATATTTCACAGTTTGCAATTCTATTAAATACTAAAAGAAATGCAAAGATAGCTATAATAAGTAAAACTGTTGTACCGGATATTGCACTGATTGATCCTTGGACATTGTCAACAATGAGTCCACATCTTGCTGCCTGCACAGCTATGGATGCGCTGACTCATGCCATTGAGGCATATGTTTCAAATGCCCAATCAGCTATTTCTGATGTACATGCTATTGAAGCCATTCGCCTCCTTGCATCTTATATGATCCCTGCACTCTCAAACCTGGATGATATAAACATGCTTAGTAAATTGATGTTAGGAAGTCTTCATGCTGGTATGGCCTTTTCAAATGCCAGCCTGGGGTTAGTACACGCAATGGCTCACAGTCTGGGAGGCAGATACGATTTACCTCATGGGGAATGTAATGCAATCTTATTGGAACATGTAGTGGCTTTTAATTACAAATATTCACCCAGCAGATTTAGGCAGATTGCTTCTGCTATGGACCTAAACACCTTAACAAGCAGTGATGCCGAGGTTTTAGAAATTCTTATTGAAAAGCTGCGTTTTCTCAGAGAGGGTGCAAATATTCCAGCTAAAATTAAATGCCATGGTATAACATCACAGGATATTTCCATACTTGCCGGTAATGCATTAAATGACCCCTGTATGGTTACTAATCCTGTTTTCCCATCAAAGAGAGATGTAGAGGTATTATATGAAAAAATTATATGAGGAAGACCAAGATCCTTTGCTTTTGCGTGAAAAAATAATAGGTTTAGGTGAACATTCTATTAAAAAGAGCTATTATCCGGAGCTTCAGAAGAGGCTTGTGGAGATTGAGCAAAGTAATGCAGAGAAAAAGGCACTGATTTACGCTATTCCGGATACACTTTTATTAATGAACAGAGAAGGAATGATATTAGAATACATCCCTGACAAAATTCTTCAAGGAAAAATAACTGAAACAAATCTCTCAGAAAAAAAGATAGAAGAAATTTTTCCGGAAAATATATTAAATGTCTTTATGGCTAACGCTAAAAAAGTACTTGACTCAGGAATGATTCAGCAATTTATATACAGCACAGGGCGGGAGAAATCAAAAAAACACTATGAAACCAGAGCCGTTGCCAGTGGAGATAATGAAATACTTTTCATTATAAGAGACATCACGAAGCGAGTGCTTATGGAAGAAAAATTGAAGTTTTTAGCTACAAAAGACTATTTGACAGGACTTTATAACAGGGCATATTTTGAAGAAAAAATGAAAAACATTGAAGAAAAGAGTATCTCAAATGTTGGCATAATAATGTGTGATGTTGATGGACTGAAAATAATTAATGACACTTTTGGGCATCAAGATGGTGATGTTATATTAAAGGAATCTGCCTCAATTATTTCCAGCTGCTTTTCCTCTAAAGATATTGTGGCAAGAATTGGAGGAGATGAATTTGCGGTTCTGCTAAAGGGAGCGGAACATGACTATATAGAAAAAGCATGTGCCGCCATATCTGAGAAAGTAATTTCATGTAACAACAATATTTTAAATATAGAAGTAGGTATCTCAGTAGGTTATGCTTTCAGCAGCAATTTTAAAGGGGAAATTCAAAAGCTTTTTTCTGAAGCAGACAGTAATATGTATAGAAATAAACTGTTAAAAAGCGGGAGTATTAGGAACGCACTTGTAGTTACCATGATGAAGGCACTTGAAGCAAGAGATTTTATAACAGAAGGACATGCTGAAAGGATGGAAAATATATCTGCAATAATTGCAAAAAAGCTTTCTCTTTCTGAAAGACAAATTAATGATATAAGGCTTCTGTCCCAGTTCCATGATATTGGAAAGGTAGGTATATCTGACAGCATTCTCTTTAAGCCGGGAAGTCTTAATAATGAAGAAAAAATTATAATGCAAAGGCACAGTGAAATAGGCAACAGGATAGCAAGTGCATCACCGGAACTATCCCACATTTCCCACCTCATTTTAAAACATCATGAAAGATGGGATGGCAGCGGATATCCTCTGGGTTTAAGCGGCCATGACATACCCCTTGAATCAAGAATTGTTGCCATCGCTGATGCATACGATGCTATGTCCAATGACAGACCTTACAGGAAAGCAATGAAAAAGGAAGCTATCATTAAGGAATTTAAAATTAATTCAGGCACACAGTTTGACCCGGAATTAGTCTCAATTTTTCTTTCAATTTTGGCAAATGGTGAACTTGAAAACATGTAATTAATTGGGGGCTGTTGAATTAGCGGTTTTTTTAATCGCTAATTCAACAGCCCCTTCCTATTTGTTATCTGATTAACTGGATTGTATTTTTTTTAAAAGTATTTTAATATTTATCTAACTTATAAGACACCTACTTCTATAAGCGGGCGATTCTTCAATTCTGCTTCAGGTGGGGCAGACTCCCTATCTGAAGTTTCGATGTTTAGCTTTAGCTAAACGAGTTCACTTATGCTTTACCGGAATCTGAAGCTCAGTGAGCCACTCATCGATACTGTCTTTGTTCCAGATACCGTCAATATAGCTTTCTCGTGGATTATCGGCAGCTGTATACCCGTTATCTTCAATCCATTTGAAAGCATATGCATATGCCTTTGATAATCCGCTGTATGAACCCTTATGCATTACAGATACAGCCATTACACTTTCTATTTTTTTAAACTTTATACCGCCGGTTTCATTGCCAAACTTATTTACTGCCTCACAAAACTCAATATTTATATCCTTTTCTTTATATTCTCCGTCAAGATAAACAATAAAACAGTATTCCGGAACACTGCATTTTATATCCGGATTTGCCTTCATGCACTCCTCACCTATGGCCGAAATAATTTTAAAATATGAATCGTAGCTGGGAACCGTTAACCTCTTGTAATAAACGATGCACTCCGGTAATTCTTTGATGATTGCCTGATAACTCATGAAACTTTCCTCCTCTTTTCCTGATAGAATAAATTCAATTCTGGAAAGCTGGTCTGTAATACGTTCCATTTCAGCATTTAGCCCACTTTTACGTTTTTTCAATATATTCATTTCATTCTGCCCGGCCATAATGAGTTTGATTTCATTAATGGATAGTCCTATCTGTTTAAAAGCCTTTATATAATGAAGCTTCAGAAGCTGCTGTGTAGTATAAAACCTGTAACCTGTAAAATCATCTACTTTCTCTGGTTCCAGCAGTCCTATTTCATCGTAATAGCGCAGCGTTTTGATTGTAGTTTTGCTCATTTTTAAAAACTCGCCGATCTGGTACATATACATCACTTCCTTTCCAGTAAAATCATTCTACAATCTCCCTTAACCGGAGAGTCAAGAGTTATATTTACTTTTATAACATTAAAGGAGGAATAGTTATCATCCTTAATACAATAATTTCTATACAGTATTCTCTATATTAATTTAACGTTTATAATACCATAACTTTCGATAATTGCTCCAATTAACATCAGTATTAAACCAATACCAATAAGAAGTATTTCTTGTTTAGATAATTTAATTGATTTCCAATCCTTAGTTATAGTCTTTCTTCCATCTGTTATTATTAATGAAATTTTTACAGTTGCACACAGTATAAGCAATTGTCCACTCATTTCCCATAACCCTGCCCTATGGAAAAGGTTAAATGTTCCCATAATTCTATTTGTTAAGGAAGGTATTTCATTAGTCAGAACTGAAAAGGACCAAGTACCTAAAGTTATTGCATTTATTGTTATAATTGCAAAAAATGCAAGATACCCGAGAGGTATAAAGGATTGCTGCTGGTTTTTTCTTGTTGAAAAAATATTTCCAAATAATATTGCGGCAACTGAAATTAAGTTAAACAAAAGAATTTGCAGTGATGAAATTGCTAAATTTGTTGAGGTATCCCAGTTTTTAAGTGGCTGCTTATTAAGTTTAAGTAAAAAACCTTGGGGCAGTAAATAATAACTTATAATAGTAACTGTAATAAAAATTATAAATAGGCAAATATATGTTGTAGTTATTCTTAAAGCAACATTGTTTGATATCAGGTTTCTTTTTATTCTATTTACCATTTTTGAATTAACGCTCCTTAATTCTTTCTTTTTGAATTTGATTTATTGTTTTCTCCATAGGTACACCTTCCTTACTTTCTAAACAATTAAATATTAAATTCCCATGTATTTTCTGCCGCTTTAATACTCTCCGGAAGACTTTAAATTAATCCTGTCCGGATATTTCATGTTGATTCATTGATTTTATCTTTTTAATAATCAGCCGGATTATAATAACTGATACAGCTGAAAATAAAATTATTTTTGAACTGATATAATATATTTTATTTAAATCCTTACCTGTGACAGGATCCAATTCGTATACCTTATTTCTCTCATTAATTATAATAAGCGTGTCATTTTCAATTTTCATTTCCCTGATAAATATCCATTGAGTATCTTCTTCAATGCCATTTTTAATTTTTACCTTATAAACCCTGGTGCTCCATAAAAGTTTGTTGGTATTTACATCAAACGCCTGTACAATCCCCATGTTATCCGGGGTATTATTTTCAGCAGCTATTTTGATATTATTATATATTATTGGTTCAATTTTTGCCGGTAAACCCCTGTCAGCAGATACCCGTAAATTATTGATAAAATAAAAAACCAGTAAAAACGTTATAAAGATATACTTCTTTTTCAACAAATCACTCCCGAATACTAATTAATGTTTAGTTAAATATACTAAGATTCTGTATTTGTTATAACAGGATACACAGCAGGTATTATGTTGAGGTAATTGATAATTCAAATGTCCTCCTAAACCGTAATATCCTTTTTCTTATAGACTATAAATGAGAAGGTAAAACACAGAAGTATGATTAATACCATGCTTTTGCTGTTCCGCTGGTTGGATATATGAAATTTAGAAGTGTTTTTATAATTGTACTTTTTCCTGCTCCATTAGGTCTGATAAATCCAAATATCTCCCCTTCTTCAATGGAGAGACTAAGATCTACTATTCCTCTGCTCTTTTTATTATAATATTTAGTTAAATTTTTAATATCAATTATCTTCATACTAACCCTCCTTTAATTCTCTATATTCCCTTAATTTTACTATATATTTACTGTCCGGTAAATATATGCTTAAATTTATTCCTCTAATTAATTAAGTATATACACTGCACTAAATATTTTTATTATTTAACAATTATGGTATAATATTCATATTAATAATAAATTATTAGGGAGCGGGGAAATATGATTCCTACAACAGTATTAATAACTTTCATTTTATGTGGATTTATTTTAATGAAGTTTTCGTCAAAAATAGTGACCTCGCTTAGCTAAAGCTAAGCATCGATCTTCAGATGGTATTTTTAATACCGGGTGCTGCAGCTATGATTATTAAATGAGGTGCATTTAAGAAAATCATTTAATAAAGATGGAAGCAGGAAAAGTAATTTATAATTCATTATCATATTAATAAAAGGGGAAATTGTTATGAACAATACAGTGGTTTTATACAAATCAAAATATGGTGCTGCTAAAAAATATGCTGAATGGTTGTCCCAGGACTTATGCTGTGATTTACTGTTATTGGATAAGGTGAAAATTGAACAATTGCAAAAATATAAGACAGTCATATTGGGCGGCGGCATTTATGCGTCAGGAATTTCCGGGATTTCTTTCTTAAAGAAGCATTATGATAAGCTCTCAGGCAAAAATCTGGTTGTATTTGCTGTTGGCGCCTCTCCTTATGATGAAAAAACAATGACTGCTTTGAGAGAACGTAATTTTAAAGATCGGTTAGCCAATATCCCATGCTATTATTGCCGTGGGGCATGGAATGAGAATATTATGTCTTGGAGAGACAAGACTCTTTGCAAAATGCTGAAGAAAGCAGTCAGCAAAAAAGATCCGAAAACCTATGAACCCTGGGAAAGTGCTTTAATGGAAGCAATCGGCTCAAACTGCGACTGGACAGATAAGGAAAACTTAAAGGATATTATAGATTATGTGAGAACAAAATAAGAATTTACCAATATCAAAAAATAAAGACAGGTCAATAATGAATTTTTACCTGTTTTAGTTGAATTAATAATTATACCTTGGATTGCAGGGGAAATAATCTATCCACATTAATTTATATAGGAAAAAAGTTAGCCTATATCTTTAATTATCATATAAAAAGAGATATAGGCTTATTTTTATAATTGCTGCTTCATATCAGCTATTCTTTTATAAATTTCGATAGCTCCAATTATCAGGAATATTATAACCGGATATGTAATACCGGCAGAAAAGCTTATTTTATAATTAGTAAAACTTAAACCAAGTTTATCTTCTATAATATAACTAAATAACATCATAACAATCCCTGCTATTAAAATCCATATAGCTGATTTGGTTAAATCTCTTCTGAAATAAATCCTTTTATATAATGGCAGCGGCGCTGTTGATGCATTTTCTTGACTGTCCTTTTTAGAAACAGGAATAGAAATTAATGTAATCATGTTTACAAGTAAAAACTGATTCACCGTAATACCTGACATTCCATTAACCAGCACCATAAACAGCGTAATTAAAACCATCCAGATTAAATACTTTTGTAAATAATTTAAAAACCAGTAAAATTTGCTTTTACCTTCCCTATATTCTTCAATAATTGATTTACAAAATTCTTTATAATCTTCTCCGACAACCAGGTTCATTGATTTATTTTCAATTTGTGCCTGAAGCATCATATCCATTACCTGCTGAAGTATTTCTTCCTTTTCAATTGTCCT
>JBAXYJ010000110.1:0-9187 GCA_041670885.1 Clostridiaceae bacterium | reverse complement strand
TCTCAATTACTCCATTTAACTTTTCTTCTTTTCCCTGGTTTAATATGTTCATTACCTTATGTCTCCAATAAAATAATGTTGAGTACCGTACTCCTATAGCCTGGTCCGCTTCTCGGAGTGACATATCCTTCCCCATGGTTTCAATAAAGCTTCCCCACTTGTCTTTATAATGAGACCAGTTAAGAAGTGTCCCTGTGTATGGATTAAAGGTTCTGCCGCAGTCTTTACATTTATAGCGCTGCTCTTTCTTATAAAAACCATATTTAACTATCTCTTTGCTTTGGCAGTGGGGACAGATTATCTTATTTAGTTTTCTTTCATTCATTCCTTGTTTAAATAAGCTATGCATAAAAGCCCTCCTTGGAAATAATATCTATATCATCTCCTAAGAGGGCTTGTCTTATACAGGGAAAATATATACTCAATAAATTTCAGAACAAAAATTCATATCACTAAAAACAAACTTCTCGCCATTCTTACCCTATTTGTTTAATGTAAAAATAAATTCTATTCCCTTATCCCTTTTTTCTGCCCATATTTCATTGTCTTGAAGAAGCAGAATGCTTCTTGCTATTGAAAGCCCCAGTCCAGTACTGCTTTTTGATGTTCTGGACCTATCCTTCTTATAAAACCGTTCAAACATATGACTTAAATCATCTGCTGAAAGCTCTTCACAATCATTATAAATAGAAACAATCAATTTTCCCTGGAAAGTTTCAGTTTTTATTTTTATATTTCCTCCAATTATGCCATATTTTATAGCATTATCTACAAGATTAGTCAGGACCTGCTCCATTCTATCTTTATCGCAGCAGGCTAAACTGTTTTCCTGTTGAAAGGATATTTCTATATTTATTTCCTTATCCTTTATTCTCTGCTCAAATTTTATCACAGTTTCTTTTATAATCTCCTCAATATTTACCTGCTGTATATTCAGCTTAATATTCCCAGACTCAATTGCAGATAAATCAAGAAGATCATTTATCAGCCTGTTTAACCGGCCTACCTCATTTTGAGTTACCATAAGATAATTTCTTTCTTTCTCTTTAGGAATAACACCATCTAAAATACCGCTTATAAATCCATTTATAGATGTCATTGGTGATCTAAGCTCATGAGATACATTGGAAATAAAATCGCTTCTGTTTTTATCAACCTTTTCCAGTGAATCCGCCATAATATTAAAGGAATCCGCCAGTTCTCCTATTTCGTCATTTGATCTAACAACTACCCTTTTTGAGGTATCTCCCTTTGCTATTTTCTTTGAAGCTTCATTGATTTTCCCAAGAGGCTTTATTAATATCCAGCTGGCAAAATAATATATGACAAAGGAAGAGGATAATATAGCGATTGTAGCTGAAACCCATATGATATAGTATACCCTCTTAAGAGGCTCTTTAATGTCATATAATGATGTATTCATAATTACTGCTCCGGCAAATCCTACACTGGGCCCGTATATAGGCTTAATATAGGAGTGTACGGGCAGTGTAAACAAAGAATTAAATGTCCATCTTTTATCAACAGTTTTCCCGCCTCTTATTGTTTCCAGCTCATCCCCAAGTATCTTTTTTCCTATCAACTTATTAGATTTGTTATCAGAGACTGCATATACATAACCGCTGGAGTCTACTATCCAAATGTCTGCATAAATATATTTTGATATATAGGTTAAAGTATCTGCCATTTTTTCTGAGGATAATTTGCTGTCTAAATATTCCTCAACTATAGGCTCCATTATTTTAGCTTCGTTATCAAGCTGAACACTTCTCTGGTCGAAATAATATCCTTCAAACCATATAGATAAAAAAGCTCCCAGTATAACAAACGAACAGGTTATTATAATAATGAATGTGAGAACCAGTTTTGCGAATAAGCTTTTCCTCATTATTTCACCTCAAATTTGTAACCAACACCCCAAACTGTTTCTAAATGCCAATTCAAGCCATCAGGTAATTTCCCCCTAAGCCTTTTAACATGAACATCTACAGTCCTGGAGTCTCCTGGGTAGTCATACCCCCATACCTCACAAAGAAGCTGTTCTCTTGTATATACCTTATTTTTATTAAGTGCAAGAAAATATAAAAGTTCAAATTCCTTAGGAGGCATTTTAAGCTCATTTCCTTTGTATATCACTATATATGAATTTATATTAATGGATAAATCTGAGAACTTAAGTATTTCCTTATCCTCTCCTTCATGGATGTATCTTCTAAGTACTGCCTTAACCCTGGCAATAAGCTCCTTAGCCTGAAATGGCTTTACTATGTAATCATCTGCTCCCAGTTCTAAACCCAGCACCTTGTCAAAGGTCTCTCCCTTAGCTGTCAGCATTATAACAGGAGTACTGCTTTCTTTTCTAATCCATTTTAAAACCCCTATTCCATCTATATGAGGAAGCATAATATCAAGAATAACCAAATCAGGTTTATAAGTTAAAAACTTTTCCTCAGCATCCTTTCCGTCAAAGCTAAGCTGAGTTTCGTATCCTGAATTTTCTAGATATAATTTTATAACTTCACATATATTTTCATCATCATCTACTATAAGAACCTTACCTATAGATTTTTCCATTTTTACCTCCAAAATAATAACATTTTCTAATTTCTCTATATAAATTTATCATATATTATCTTCAATTACTTATAAATCGAGACAAATGTTACAGATTATTTATATTTACAGTTAATTTTTACTAAAATTATATGATTTTCTTAATAGAATTGAAATAAGCTATAATTTATATTATGATAATTCTAGTTATAAAACCAGATATTTGCTTTATTAAAGAATTGTATAATTCAAGAATTAATTTTCAGCATAAGGTAATAATCAATTTTCTAAATTAATTATAAGGAGTGAGCTAGTTGGATAAGAATTGGAGTAAACTGCAAAACGGAACAGATATAAGAGGTGTGGCTTCTGCCGGTATACCTGGAGAAGAGGTAAACCTTACCCCTGATATTTGTCATATTATAGCTAAAAGCTTTGCTGTTTGGCTATCCCATAATAAAAAGAAAGATTCTTCAGCTTTAAAAATATCCGTTGGCATGGATTCCAGATTATCTGGTCCGGATATAAAAAGGGGAGTTATGGAAGGCCTGTCATCTCAGGGTGTCAGCATATATGACTGCAGTCTTTCCTCTACTCCTGCCATGTTTATGACTACTGTCCTTCAGGGCTATAAGTTTGATGGAGCAATAATGATAACAGCAAGCCATCTTCCCTTTAACAGAAATGGAATGAAGTTTTTCACTGAGAAAGGCGGATTGGAAAAAGAAGATATAATTGAGATTTTAAAAATATGTGAAAATCAGCATAAAGAAAACATCTTAACAGGCAAAGTTCAAAGCATTGATTTCATTTCCCATTATGCTGAAGGTCTTGCGGATTTCATGAGAAAAGAGATTAACAGTAAAACAGATTATAATAGGCCATTTACGGGGCTTAAGATAATAGCAGATGCAGGAAACGGAGCCGGAGGATTTTTCGTTGACAAGGTTCTTATTCCACTGGGAGCAGACACAAAAGGAAGTCAGTTTTTAAATCCTGACGGATTATTCCCAAACCATATACCAAACCCGGAAAATAAAGATGCTATGGAAAGCATCAGGAAAGCTGTTATTAAAAACAAAGCTGATTTAGGAATAATATTTGATACTGATGTGGACAGAGCTGCAGCTGTAGATAAAAAGGGAGAGGAATTAAACCGGAATAATCTAATTGCACTTATATCTGCAATTATTTTAGAGAAATCCCCAAAGGCTACCATAGTTACAGATTCAATTACATCAACAGGTCTTAAGGAGTTTATAGAGAAAAAAGGCGGAGTTCATCACAGGTTTAAAAGAGGATATAAAAATGTAATAAATGAAGCAATAAGACTAAATTCTCTGGGGCAAAATACTGAGCTGGCTATAGAAACCTCCGGGCATGCGGCACTAAAAGAAAATTACTTTTTAGACGACGGAGCCTACTTAATATCAAGAATTCTTATAAAGATGGCTCAGCTTAAGGAAGATGGAAGGGAAATTGAGTCTCTTATTGAAGATCTTAAGACTCCTGTTGAAAGTATGGAATTTAGAATGAGGATTAATACAGATAACTTTAAAGAGTATGGAAACATAATAATAAAGGATTTAGAAGAATACTCTAAGGGAAAATCTGATTTTAATATAGATCAGAATAATTTTGAAGGAATAAGAGTATCATTTAACAAAGAAAATGGAGATGGATGGTTTCTTCTAAGGCTTTCACTGCATGATCCTATAATCCCTCTTAATATAGAGTCAGATTCTATAGGCGGGACTAAGGAGATTGCCAAAAAGCTGTATTCCTTCCTTAAAAAATATGAACTTCTGGATATTAAAGCAGTAGAAAACTTTATAAAATAAAAATCAGCTGCTCTTGGCAGCTGATTTTTATTCGTTATATTCAAATAATTTACTAACAGATAAATCTTCATATATTCTTCTTATAGCTTCAGCAAATACAGGAGCTACATTTATTACACTTATCTTTTCTATTCTCTTTTCCTCTGCTACAGGGATTGTATTGAGTACTGTGAGCTCTGTAATATCAGAATTCTGTATTCTCTCTATGGCAGGACCTGATAAAACGGCATGAGTACAGCAAGCATAGACTTCCTTAGCTCCAAGCCCTTTTATAGCATTGGCAGCATTTGTTATAGATCCCGCGGTATCTATAATATCATCTACTAAAATAGCAGTCTTCCCTCTTACATCTCCAATAACATTCATCACTTCAGATACATTTGGTCTTGGTCTTCTTTTATCAATAATTGCTATAGGACACTCAAGACATTCTGCCAGTTTTCTTGTTCTCTTAACTCCACCAACGTCTGGTGATACTGCTACGATATCATCTCCAACGAATCCCTTGCTTCTGTAGTATTTAGTTAATAGAGGAACTCCCAGAAGCGGATCTACTGGGATATTGAAAAATCCCTGAATCTGTGGAGCATGTAAATCCATGGTAAGGATTCTGTCTGCTCCTGCTGTGGTTATAAGATCAGCAACCAATTTAGCAGTAATTGGTTCCCTAGCCTTTGCTTTTCTGTCTTGTCTTGCATATCCATAATGAGGAATAACAGCTGTTATTCTTCCTGCTGATGCCCTTTTGAAAGCATCCATCATAATCAGGAGCTCCATAAAATTGTCGTTTACAGGCTCAGAAATCGTCTGAACAACAAAAACGTCTACTCCCCTAACAGTTTCATTAATGTCAACTGCAATCTCTCCATTAGAAAATTTCCTGACATCAGAGTTTCCTAATGGTACTCCAAGAATATCTGCAATATCCTTAGCAAGCTGTGGGTGTGAATTACCAGAGAAAATTTTTATGTTTTTACCGTGGGTTATCATAGCAGATGAATCCTCCTTATATTTTTTTTATAGAGTTATTTCCTAAGACCTTTTTTATCTACCCAGCCTTCAATATTAACTTGTTTTGCTCTTGCAATGGCCAGAGCTCCTTCAGGAACTTTATTTGTTATTGTAGAGCCGGCAGCAATATAGGTATTACTCTCAACTTGAACCGGGGACACCAGGTTTGTGTTACAGCCAATAAAAGAATTATCTCCTATTATTGTTTTGTTTTTGTGCTTTCCATCGTAGTTAACAACAACAGTTCCGCAGCCGAAATTGCAGCCGCTTCCTACCTCTGCATCTCCTATATATGTAAGATGGGATACCTTAGTACCCTCTCCTATAACTGATTTTTTGATTTCTACAAAGTCTCCAATCCTTGCATGACTTCCTATTACGCTTTCTGGTCTTATGTAAGCAAAAGGACCCACTGTTGTATTATCTCCAACCTGAGCATCTAATATTACAGAACTTTGAATTGTTACATCCTTCCCTATAATACTGCCTTCTATTCTTGAATTAGGATATAACACAGTTCCTTCCTTTATTACTGTTTTTCCTTCAATTACATTGTTTGGATATATTATAGTATCATTTTCTATAATTACATCTCCGCCAATATATGTGGTATCCGGATCTATAAGGGTTACTCCGTTTTCCATATGTTTTTTGTTTATTCTGTTTCTCATTATCTTTTCACCCTCTGAAAGCTGAAGCCTTGAATTTATTCCCTTGGTTTCTTCAATCTCTGCAGTTATAGCTCCTACTTTTTTACCTTCAGACTTAAGTACACTTATAACATCAGGAAGGTAATACTCTCCCTGGACATTATTATTGTTTATCTTTTTTAAGGAGGATAAAAGATCCTCTATATCAAAGCAGTATATAGCAGAATTTATTTCATTAACTAAAAGCTCAGCAATGCTGCAGTCCTTATGTTCAACAATTTTCACAACTTCTCCATTTTCGTCTCTGATTATTCTTCCATATCCGAAAGGATCGTCAACCTTGGAGGTTAAGATTGTTACACTATAATTTCCATTTTCATGGAATCCCAAAAATTTCTTAATAGTTTCACTGGTTATAAATGGGGCATCCCCTGAAAATATAGCAACTGTTCCTGTTTTCCCTTTAAGGAAATCCTCAGCACAAATAACAGCATGCCCTGTTCCTAATTGCTCTTCCTGGAGTGAATAGGATACCTGCTTGTTCTTTGTTCCTTCTATTACCTTTTCAGATCCTTTTCCTACAACTACATTAATATCATCTATTGAGGCTTCTCTAATTCCATCTATTACCCAGTTTACCATTTCTTTTCCGCATATTTTATGAAGCACCTTAGGAGTAGACGACCTCATCCTTTTCCCTTCTCCTGCGGCTAAAATAACAGCACAACTATACATAAATTCACTCCCTTTTGGATTTAGTCCTTTACCATTATATTTTAAAAAGATATTTTTTTCAACTGATATGAAATATTTATAATTTTCAAAAAAATAGAAAGGAGCCTAAACTCCTTCCTATTTATTCCTGTGGTTCTTCTACTACTACTACATCCTCTGTTTTTGCCTTTTCGAATTCATCAAGTATTGCAGATTGAATTCTTTCTCTTGTATCAGTATTTATTGGATGAGCTATGTCTTTAAATTCCCCAGCTGGAGTTTTTCTACTTGGCATAGCTATGAATAAGCCATTTTGTCCCTCGATAACTTTGATATCGTGTACAACAAACTCATTATCGAAAGTTACTGAAACAATAGCCTTCATCTTCCCCTCTGCTGTTATCTTTCTGATTCTTACATCTGTAATTTGCATTAATCTCCACCTCCATGATGCTTTGGTATAAAATATTTGTCCATAATTACACCTAACTTATATATTCTCTATATTTTATAATTTTCCTTCTTTTTTAAAAAAAATATACAAATTTTTTGAAAATTATTTAAATTAAAGGTTTTGGATAAATTTTGACGGGGTTACGGATATGTCACCCTCTTCATTAAAGCCATTATAATCTACTAATGAAACATGATCTTTTATAAGCTTTTCCTTAGACTGCACATTGTCAATTAGTATACCAATACCTAAAAGTTCAGATTTGAATTCCTTCAATAAATTTATTATGCCGGCAGCAGTTCCTCCTGCCTTCATAAAATCATCAATAAATATACATTTGGAATTTTCCTTTATAGCTCTTTTGGATAATGTCATAGTCTGAAGAATTTTAGTAGAACCTGAAACGTAGTTTATGCTGACTGTTGAGCCTTCGGAAAATATGTTTTCTCTTCTTACTATAACCAGTTCTACTCCCAGCATCCTTGAAACCTCATAAGCCAGCGGAATTCCCTTTGTTTCCACGGTAACTACATAATCTATTCCCTTATCTGCAAAAACGGATGCCAGTATAAGACCAGCCTCTTTAATAACAAGAGGATTGTACATCAGGTCAGTTATGTATAGAAAATCACCCGGAATTATTCTTTCCTTATTATTAATCATGCCGCAAAGATTTTTTATGAAATCCTTTGCACCGGTTTTATTTATACCACAGGTATACTTAACTCCCCCTGCTGCTCCTGCAATGGTTTCAACCTTCCCCATATTAAATTTTGAAAACGCTTCCTTTAATATGACTAAATCTTCACTTATTGTAGACTTAGCCGCATTAAACTTTTCAGTAAAATAATTAAGATTTATTATTTTGTCCGGATTATCAAGGAGTATCTTTGTAAGAACCGATATTCTCTCGTTCCTGCTAAACTTCATATATATCACCTACAAATAATATTACGAACTATCAATCAAATTTATTGACTAAATATTCACATTTTCATTTTAAAGTAAATAATATTATAATTCAATAGTAAATTCAAATAATAGTGTTTTTTTATTAAATTTTGTATATAATTAGTAAAGCAGGGAAGTGCATATTAGCTGAATTTTCATTTATGAAATTTCATAAAAATTTTTTAGATTTATTAGGAGAGTGATTATTTTGTCTTTTGATATATTAAATAACATTGATAAAAAAGTTCATTTTATTGGAATCGGTGGCATATCCATGAGCGGACTTGCTGAAATCCTTCTTTATAGAGGCTATAAGGTATCCGGTTCAGATAGAAACAAATCCCATTTAACTGAAAAGCTTAAGACTATGGGAGCGGAAATTTATTATGGACATAAGGCAGAAAATGCTAAGGATGCAGGACTTATTATATATACTGCAGCTGTTAGCTATGACAACCCGGAGCTCGTATATGGAAAAGAAAATGGCATTAAAACCGTGGACAGGGCAGAATTTTTAGGAGAGCTTATGAAAGGTCATAAGTACAGCGTAGCCATATCAGGAACTCACGGAAAAACCACAACTACTTCTATGCTTTCCATGATTGTACTTAAAGCTGAAAAGGATCCTACCATTTTGGTTGGAGGAGAACTGGATGCCATTGGAGGAAACGTAAGAGCAGGAAGCAGCGAGTATTTCATAGCTGAGGCTTGTGAATACAAGGCATCGTTTTTGAAATTCTTCCCTTATATAGGAGTTATTTTAAATATAGAAGAGGATCATCTGGATTTTTATAAGGATATTAATGACATAGAAAATACCTTTATGAAATTTTCTAAGCTGATACCTGATGATGGATATCTGATCGGTTCCTTTGAGGACAAGAGGTTCATGAAAATATATAATCAGGCTAAATGTAATAAGCTGTCCTTTGGAATATCCGGTGGAGACCTTAAAGCCACAGATATAAGCTATGATGATAAGGGCTGTCCTTCTTTTAATGTTTTATTAAAAG
>JBAXYJ010000109.1:0-9265 GCA_041670885.1 Clostridiaceae bacterium | reverse complement strand
TTACTTTGTTTAAAAAAAGTTTTCTTTGGTATAATTATTAGAGGGAAAAATACAGAAAAGTGGTGTGGACAATGGAAATAATGAAAATGAATGAAGTAAGATCCGATGTCAGTTTTAAAGTGAGCAAGATTTTTGTGGAAGTATTTTATCAATGGTTGAAATTTTTTTCTAAAGATCAAAAAAAACTCACCAAAACATTTGCCCATATTTTTAATCCGGATGTTTTTTATGTTGCGATGATTGATGAAAAAGTCGCGGGATTTGCCGCTTGTGCCCGGCCAGAGAATCCTTCTGTTCACTTAGTTCAAAAAGAATTTCGCCAGCATCTAGGTTTCTGGAAAGGAACACTAGCGTATCGAATTTTAAAAAAGGAATTTGAAGATAAACCTTATCCTGAAAAGTATGTATCAATTCAGCAGTGGTATAAAACAGAAGGCAGTTCACCCTTTTACACCTCAATATTTGATAAGGAAATCACGGATTATTACTCCTGGATAATACAGAAAGATGGATTTCTTTTAATCGGTACTGCAGTCCCAATAAATGAGGATGCTAATTTAAAATTCAACCTTCTTATTGTTAAGTTAAAGAAAAAAGGATTTGATATAGGGGAATTTTATAAAAAGACAGGAACTCTCATTATGAGAACAAGAAAGCTAAAGGAAATAAGCCTGGCTGATGGGAACATAGCTTTAATCGGAGAAGCTGCAGGACTTATAAGTCCCAGTTCTGCAGAAGGAATCAGCTACGCACTTAAAAGTGCTGTCTTTCTTGCAGAGTCTATTAATAGAAATTATAAGGAATTTAAATCTGATTATGTAAAAGCAGCCAGGAAGATAAAAATAAACATATTTATTAAAAATCTAAAAATTCCCTTTATGTATAATTCCCTTTTACGAAAGCTTGTTATGAAATCAAAAATATTTAGTATGGACATAAAAAAATCTAAAAATAATTATTAACTAATATTATATAATATATGTAATAGTTCCTGCATAGGCCGGATATGGGGGTATCAGGATGAATTTTTATATATTTCTTTTAATATTTATATTAGGAACAGGCAGCTCAGCTTTTATCTGCAGTAAAAGTAATCTGCCGGTAAAGATAAGATACAGGCTGGATATTAATTCAAGAAATAAAGTAATGATTATTGATATACTTGATTTACTGCTGCTTTGTTTTGCTTATAGCTTAAGTAGAGATGTGGAAAACACTATGATCAAAGTACTGGGTATAATACTGATATTCATTCTTGTATTTATCTACTATTTACTATCGGATATAAAAGGTATGATAATAAAGGAAGAAGCAGAGGAAAAAGAGAGAAATAAATATAAGTATGAAAATGAGTTCTGCTATTTCTGCGGATATAAGTTAGAAAATGGTGAAAAAACCTGCCCTAACTGCGGTAAAAACATTGGGGACGGTTCTTAATTACTTTAAGAAATGAACATCTTGGAAAGTAATTATTAATAAAAGATTTGAGGTGTAAAATGGAGTATTCAAATTGGTTAAATGAGACAAATAAAAAGCTGGATGACTATATTTCTTGTTTAGATAAGAAAACAGTAAAAAAATTTAGGCTGCAGCTTTTAAAAAGAATAGCAGAAAGAACAGAAGAGTTCTCATCTAAAGGCTGCAATGAGTGTGAAGAGAATAAAGAAAATATAAATAAACTTTTATTAATGTTAGATGAGCATAACAATAATTTTGCTGTTGCTTTTAAAAATTATAATGCTATTATAAGAAAACTCATAGAACATTTACAGAAAAAGCATGGGTTAACAGAGGAAGGTGCAAATGTTGCTATATGGATGCCAATAGGAATGTCACTTGGCATGTGTCTGGGCATGTCATTTGGAAGCAATGGTTTATCTATTGGCTTATCGTTAGGTTTAGCAGTAGGAGTGGCTGTTGGCTCAGGTTTGGATTCTAAAGCAAAAAAAGAAGGCAAAAATATTTAAAAGAAAAATTATATTTTTAAATAAATCCATAAGAGGTGAAGTAGTGGAAAGAAAATTTATTATTACAAGCTCAATTATAGCTTGTATATTTTTGTATTTCATAGAACAGGTTATATCAGTAAATTATGCAGTTAAAACATTAGCTAAGATCCTGCTTTTTATCCTTATTCCATTTTTATATATAAAATTAATTAAGAAAGAATCTATCAGTAAATCATTAAATTTTAATAAAATAGATAAAAACCATATGAAATTAGGAATCTTATTTGGATTTATTTCTTTTGCAGTTATTTTATCAACCTATTTTATTTTAAAGAGTTCATTAGATATGGAGGGTATATTAAATGAGATGCAGACTAAATCCGGGATAACTGCTAAAAATTTTATATTTATTGGCCTTTATATTACCTTTATTAATTCTTTCCTGGAGGAATTCTTTTTCCGAGGCTTCATTTTCTTAAATCTATATAAATTAAATATGAAAAAAACTTCATATATATATTCATCTCTTCTGTTTGGACTTTACCATATTGGAATATTTAAAAATTGGTTTAACCCATATCTTATAGCCCTAGCACTATTTGGGCTCATCAGTGTTGGCTTTATATTTGATTATCTGGATACGAAATCTGAAAATTTTATAAACTCATGGCTTGTCCACATTTTAGCTGATAGCAGCATAATTCTGATCGGACTTAGGATGTTTAAAATAATATAACAGCAAGGTTATAATAAGATAAAGATTATTTTTATTAAATGTGGAGAATGAAATGGTACAAAGAATAATGATTATTGGATGTTGTGGTTCTGGGAAAAGTACATTATCTAAAAAAATTCAAGAAAGAACTAAATTACCTTTAATACATCTGGATAAAGAATATTTTGGACCTGACTGGGAAAAGCCCGCAAAAGACGAATGGAAAAGGAAAGTTATTAATTTATGCAAAAATGATAAGTGGATTATAGATGGAAATTATATCAGCAGTATGCATATAAGGATTACACGGGCTGATTTAGTTGTGTTTATAGATATTAGTAGATTTAAATGCCTGCTTAGGGCTGTTTTAAGAGCCAGCAGGAAAACTGAAAAACATCGGTCTGATATGGCAGACGGTTGTAATGAACGTCATGATTTTGAATTCTATAAATTTATATGGAATTTTAATAAAACAACAAAACCACTGATAATCCAGCTGGTTAAGCAATTTGAAAATGTTGAACTAGTTGTTATAAAAAACAATAAAGATATTGAATCATTACTAAACAGATTTTGAATAAAGTATGAAATTTAAATGAAGGAGAACGCAATAGACATTTCAAAATGTATGATAAATAATAACATCAGTGTTTACCATGGTTATACAGACTATTGCTAAAAATAAAGCATGAAAAAAGTGACTTTTAAAAACAGCAGGAATTTGAACCTGTTAGGGAATCTATATGCTGCAGGATCAGGGGATATAGTGATTTTAAGCCATGGCTTCACATCTGATAAATATTCCAAAGGCAGATTTGAAAGACTTACCAAGGCTTTAAATTCAATAAATATAAGTGCCTTAACTTTTGATTTTTCAGGATGCGGTGAAAGTGATGATGATTCACTAAACATGGATAAAGAAATAGATGATTTAAAATCAGCAGTAAATTTTGTAAAGGGCTTAGGCTATAAGAGGATTGCTTTATACGGCCACAGTTTAGGTACAGTTATCAGTCTGAAGGCATTTTCAAAGGAAATAATAGCTATGGTTTTGTCCGGAGCAGGTACTGATTCTATGAAATATAACTGGAACGAAGTTTTTTCTGAAGGCCAAATGAAGGATCTTGCGGAAAATGGGATAATAGCAGAATTGAGACCTGGAGAAACCCGGGAAAAGATAGTAATAGAGGAGCAGATGCTGAGAGATTTTGAACAGGTTGATGGTGAGATACTTCTTAAAAATATAACTTGTCCAGTGCTTATAATCCACGGAAACAGGGGCGAGGAAGAGAATTTCCTGCTGGAAAAATCAAAAAGAGGAATAAATTTGCTGCCGCCTGAATCAAAGCTGGTCATAGTAGACGGTGCTGACCACAGTTTTATGGAGCATTATGAAAAGCTGATTAGTCTTACCTGCGATTGGTTTAAAAAATGGTTTGACAGAGACAGCTTCAACAAAATGGCTGGTTATAAGGAAAATATCCAGGACAGAACTAAAGCTGTGGCAAAGGATGTTATAGATAGACTAGACTTAAATCCCAACACCTCTGCTTTAGATGTAGGCTGTGGTACCGGGATTCTCTACCCACTAATTAAGGGGAAAGGTGCTAGATATACGGGAATTGATATTTCAGGAAATATGGTTAAAGAATTTTTAAGTGTTTATCCTGAAGCTGATGTATCAAATCAGGATTTTGAGGAAAACATTTTATATAATGATTCTTTTGACTATGTAATAATCTTTAACAGTATACCTCATTTTAACAATCTGGAGGGGGTATTTAAAAATGCCTTTAATAATCTTAAATCAGGCGGCTCTTTTATTATTGCCCACTCAAAAACAAGACTCCAGCTAAAAGAGCACCATAAAAAGATAAATTATAAATCTTTAAAGGAACCAATCCCATCAGATGAGAAATTAATGGAACTAACTATAAAATATGGATTTATTAGTGCTAAAATAGAAGATGATAAATATTTTTATTTTAGCTGTGAAAAGAGGAATACTGATGGATAATTTTTGGGACAGTGTATGGAATGATTCTAGTATAGAATCTTATAAGAAATACATAAATTTAAGTCTAGAGTATGAATTTATAGAATATTTTAAAAGAGAAGGGCTTAAAAATGTCTGTGATGCGGCCTGTGGATTTGGTAAATACAGCGTCATTTTATCTTATAATGGATTTGCATTAAGCGGATTTGATGTATCTGAGGAAGCTGTAAGACTTGCGGAGAATATGCTTCAAAGCTTTTCCCTGCCCTATGAAAGCTTCAAGGTTTGCAGCATAACAGATATTGCCTTTGAAAGGTCTTTATTTGATGGTGTTACAGCCCACTCTGTTATTGATCATCTGACAATGGATGCAGCATATAAAGCCATAGATGAGCTTTTTAGAATAACAAAGAAAGGCGGACTTATATTTATTTCCTTTGATGGTCTGGAAGAAGATGATATCTCCTCTCCCCATATAGTCTTAGATGATGGCAGCTTTAAGTATACAGAGGGCAGAAGGGAAGGCATGATTTTTAAGTATTATTCTGATCAGGATATTAAAAAACTTTTATATAAAAGGAATATAATTTGGATAAACCATAAGAAAAGCGGAGTAAGGGAAATAATATTAAGAAAGGAGTAAAGCAGTATGGCAGTATTTTCATGGATTTTACTTATTACAGCAGCCTTATATGGTGCACTTTCTGCTTATGGCGGTTTTGCCGGTTTAAAGGATAAAAAAACTAGTTTATGTGGGAATGTTTTCATGATTATAGGCGGGGTCATTATTTTGATTGCTGCAGTTCCGGAAGCTTTGGAAAAATACCAGCTGATTCTTCTTATAGCCGGACTTCTTATAATTCACATTGCGGCTATCCTTAATGGTATAAAATTATATGGGAAAATCACAGTAAAACATCATATTTTCAGATTATTTCTTTCAGTAATCATTATACTGCTGTATTTTATGAAATAATGAAAGATATAATAATAAGATAGGCTGAAATGGCTGATATTCCTGTGGAATGATATAAATAGGATTGGGGGTTTATATGGTTAAATCAAAAGAATGGAATTGGGCTAATGTGGAGGATGATATGTGGAACAGGCCATCAGAGGATGTTTATTACTATCTGAGCAGGTGGGAGACAAAGGGTTATTATACGTTTCTGGATTTAGGCTGCGGTCTTGGCAGACATTCAATACTGTTTGCCCAAAATGGCTTTGATACATACAGCTTAGATTTGTCAGAATTTGGATTAGATTCTCTGTCTGAAAAAGCCAAAGCTTTAGGACTTAATATAAAAACCTGTGCCTGTGATATAAATAAGCTGCCTTATGGTGATGATTATTTTGATTGCCTGCTGGCCTATCATGTAATTTCCCACACTGATTCTGTGGGGATAAAAACAATAATAAACGAAATTAAAAGAGTGCTTAAACCGGGTGGTGAGTTTTTCATAACGCTTTGCTCTAAGGAAAGTCCCACATATAAACAAAGCAATTTGCCGAGAATTGATGAGAATACTGTATTAAAAACTGAAGAACCGGAAATTGGAATACCTCACTATTACTCTGATTTAGATGGAGTAAAGCAGCTTCTTAAGGAATTTGAGATAATAAAGATAAGGCATATAGAAGATATCTGGGATACCGGATTTAGTTATCATTATTTTGTTCATGGAAGAAAATTGTGAAAGTGATATTTTGAAAAATACTGTTAAGCTATCTATTCTCGAACTTCTCTGTTATCTGCATAGCAGGAACAAGCTTAGGCAGCTTATAAACTACCAAATATATAATACCAGCTAAAATAATTCCGCCTATAACATCAATTATCGAGTGTTGTTTTATAAACAGGGTGGAGGCACATATAAGAATCATTGCTGTAAAGGATAGAAGTTTTGTTCTATCTTTTATTTTACCGTAATTTATAAGGCAAAGGTGAACTCCTATGGCATTGCATACGTGAATGCTGGGGAAAACATTATTTGTTCCGTCATGACTGTAAATAAAATTTACAAGAAATGAGAAGATATCTTTTCCTGGTACATCAGGCCTTGGGAACTGTGCATTAGGATATATTATAAATATAATAAAGGAAATAATCATTCCCAGCGATAAAAAAATTTCCATCTTATAAAAATCCTTAATGGACTTTCTGCCTAAGTAAATAAAGCCTAGAGCCATATATATAAACCAAAAATAATAGGCTGGGACAAACTCTTTAATAAAGGGAATCTTATTATCAATTTTAGCTAACATAATATGCTCCGGTACTATGGCTTTTTTAAGATAAGCAAACCACAGCGTTAAAATAAGGAATATAAATAAAGATAAAAAATGCCTGTTTCTATTATAAAATGCTGTATAAAATTTCATTAATAATCACATCCTGGTAAAATAAATCAAATTTGATTTTACCACTACTTATATGTATAATCAATAATAAATCACATCACAAAAATAAATGGAATCTTAATAGAATTTTTACATGATTTTAATAATCAAAGTTTATAATGGAATAAAAGATGAAATTGGAGGGATTAAATGAATAAAATTTATAGTTTAGTAAATTACTGTGACTTAAAGCTGCTTTATCTTATAAATTCCAGAATAAAATCTAATATATTGGACAAGTTTGTCCCTGCAATTACTAATCTGGGCAGTGCAGCATTTACGCTCTTTTTTAGTCTCTCTTTAATATTTTTTGGAAGAGACAGAGTAAAAACTGCAGGTATTGAATCGCTCTTCGCACTTACTACCAGCAGTATATTAGTAACATATTTGAAGAAAAAGTTTACCAGACCTCGTCCCTATTGGGTAATCAAGGATGTGAACAGTTTTAATTTAAATCTAAAGGACTATTCCTTTCCGTCAGGTCATACAACCGCTGCATTTTCAATAGCCTCTGTTTTGTCAATTAACTTTCCAAGTTTGATGATGGTTTTTACATCAATTGCACTAATTGTTGGACTCTCCAGAATATATCTTGCCGTCCACTTTCCTACAGATGTTCTTATAGGTATAATAATTGGTATAACTTTTGGAATATTTAACTGTTCTGTAATCTATCCATATTTTATATAAAATTGGAGCTGAAACTGTAGCTCTAATTTTTTTGCGTAATATATACACCTAAGATTATAAGAAATCCCATTAATATTTTAACAGGCACCAGATTTTCCCCTAATATTAAAACTGAAAGGAAAATAGAGAATATTGGAACAAGATTTATAAATATTGATGTTTTTGAAGGTCCTATTTGTTTTATTGAATATTGCTGAACAAGGTATCCGATAACCGTGGGGAATATAGCCATATATAATACTGCCAGATATGCAGAGTGGGGGGCAGCTAGTAAAAACCTGAATGGATTTTCAAAAAACAGGGCTGGAATCAAAAATATAGTGCAGAATAGAAAAGTGTAAAAGGTCAGATTAAAGGGATCATACCTTTTCATAACAATTTTACTAAAAACGGTGTATATTGCCCAAATAAAAACCGCCAGCAGCATGAGTAAATCTCCTTTATTAAATGAAAGAGACTTAAAAGTAGAAAAATCAGCATTTGTAAGTGTCAAAAGTACACCCATAAAGGATAAGGCAATTCCCATAAACCTTTTAATATTTATTCTCTCTTTAAGAAAAATCATGCATAAAATTGATGTAATTATTGGATTTGAAGCTCCTATGAAAGATGCATTTATGGCTGATGTATATCTTACAGAAAGAAAAAATAAAACATGGTAGCCAATCATTCCAAGTATTCCTGTAAAAACAAAAACAGGGATATCTTTTCCTGTTAATCTGATAAGGTTAACTTTTTTTAGTTTTGCTAAAAAATAAAGAAATATTGTTGCTAAGGAAAATCTTAGAAAAGTAAGAGTAAATGGTGGGATAAAGGGAGATGAAAGCTTGGCTGCAATAAATGCTCCACTCCAAAACAGAGCACATAGCGTCATTAAAAAATATATTTTTCTATTCTTCATATCAGTCTCCTTAAATGTTATAAGTAATATTTACTCATAAATAAGCTAAGCTGTCAATGTAAATATACGAAAAGAATAAATCGGTGTATAATATAGTAAAAAATGTTAATGGGGGGGGTCCACAATGAAAATTAAAGATGGAAGAGAATTATTAATAAGAAAAGCTGAAATTGAGGATGCCCGGAAGCTGGCAGAATATATGATGGCAATACCAAAAGAATCGGACTTTTTAACCTTTGGGGAAAATGAACTTAATTTTACCACGGAGATAGAAGAAAAAATAATTAACAGCATGGAAGGTAAGGATAACTCCATAATGCTGCTGGCTGTAATCGATGGAGAAATAGCTGGTAACTGCACATTTCGGGCTGGAGTGAGGAAAAGAACAAGGCATGCTGGGGAATTTGGGATTACAGTAAGAAAGCCTTATTGGGGTTTAGGCATTGGATCGTTGCTTATGGAAGCTCTTATTTTCTGGGCTAAGGATACAAAAATAATAAGAAAAATAAACCTTAGGGTAAGAACTGATAATCATAAGGCTATTAAATTATACGAAAAGTTTGGATTTGAAAGGGAAGGAATAATCAGAAGAGACTTTTTGATTGATGGAAGAT
>JBAXYJ010000108.1:0-9343 GCA_041670885.1 Clostridiaceae bacterium | reverse complement strand
TTACAGTATTCTAGCCATGTTTTTAACCGTTAACTATGGATAAATAGATTATGCCGGATTTTTCAGGAGTTTTCTTAAGGTACATAAAAGGTACCGTCCTTTATCAATATTGATAAAAACAAAGAATGTTAATGATCCGAGTCAATCGATGCAGGATAAAAACTATAGGAAGGATATGATGGAAGGCTGGAATTTTGTTAAGAACAATATGCTTGTAAGGCATATGTTTATGCTTGATATGACGATTAATTTTATCAGTTCAATGCAATCACCGCTTACTTACATTTTTGCAGAGAGATATTTAGGAGGCAGCCTGCTTATGGCAAAAAGGACAGCACTTTTGTTTTCATGTGCGGGAATTGGGACAGCAGCCGGGGGGATTATTCTTGGTAAATTTAATAATAAAAATAAATTGATGCTTTTTCCCTTTTCTCTCGTATTTGACAGCTTTTTAGTTATAATTTTTTCGTTAAACAGGTACTTTCCTTTGTCTTTATTAATATTTGCAGGCATGGGAATTGTAGGCTCATTTTCAGGAAGTATACTGCAGACCGTTATTCAGGAGAATACTCCTGGGAATTTACTGGGACGTGTTTCAGGTTTGATTAATTCTGCAGTAGAGCCTTTAACCGTATTGTCCATGCTTCTGGGAGGTATTTTCGTAAGCATCATTGAAGTAAAATGGATTTTTATAGCTGGAGCATTGTTAGAACTTATAACAGCTCTGTATTTTATTAAAAGATATAAAAATTAATAGAAAATATAACAGCTCAGATGAAATGCCCCATCTGAGCTGTTGCTCGATTGGGAAATTGTATAATTCATTATTTTTATGATGAAAAATCAGCCAAATGGTAATTATGATTTACTTATATTAAATAATTACTTATTAAATATATTATTGTTAAATGCAGAGGATAGAAAATGTAAAATGCCCATTTCAGCTTTCTTCCCTTTTCACCGTTATACATAAATATTAATGGAAGAGCCAGAATAGAAAAACACTCATTAAATATCCTTACAGTAGGTGCAGGAATATAGAAATATTTGGTATATATAAAAATATAAATGTATATCATATATATCACATTTAATGAAATAACAGAAATTAAAGTACTCCATAACTTGTCCTTAAATATATAGAACAAAAATATTAAAAGCACTCCATAGAAGCCGTAATCCGTATTTAAAAGTGAAGCGGATATGGATATTAAGATAACCATCAGTATTCCCAAAGGATTTTTTGATTTTTCATAAATATATACAGCACAAAGTCCTAAAAAAAGAGTAAAGAATATATTAAGACCGATTTCGGAAGAAGCACCTTTAAGAGCATAATAAAAAGGTGCCTGAGATATAAAGGCGAATATTAAAAGCCTCAGCATATATTTTTTTAAGTCATGGGTATAGGAGTATCCTTTGGCAATTAAAAAGGCAAATATGGGGAAAGCTAACCTGCCTATCAATCTGAGATAAAAATGCTGGGGGAAAAGGACAGCACCTGTATGGTCTATAAGCATAATAAGACATGCTAAAACTTTTAATTTAAATGTATCCATAATACCTCCTCATGTTTTTATTTATAGTATATAAGTTACTATGAAAATTTTCAATAAATGATATATAATATTAACTAGGGGTTAAATTATATAAAAGAAGGTGATTTTACGGTAAGTAATGAGGATTTTATAAAAAGAAGCAGCCAGGTTTTGCTGGATATAAGACAGGAATTGGAAAATCAAGAAAGCTTAAATTTAAATGAGTTAGAAGGCTCAGAAACAGCTATAATAATTATTGATATGGTTAATGGCTTTACTAAAACAGGTGCCCTGAAAAGTGAAAGAATAAAATCTTTAATTCCAAAAATAGAGCTGCTTATGAAAAATGGAAAAGAAAAAGGAATGAAAATGGTAGCATTTGCAGATTACCATACAGAGGATTCTCTTGAACTTAAATCATATCCTCCTCACTGCATGGAGGGAAGCACTGAGTGTGACATAGTATCTGAGCTTAAAGAAATAGGAGGCTATGAGCTTATTCATAAAAATTCAACCAATGGATTTATGGAAGATAAATTCATAGTTTTCTTAAACAGAAACAGAAAAATAAAGAATTTTATTATTGTTGGGGACTGCAGTGACATATGCATTCTTCAGTTTACTTTAAGCCTTAAATCATATTTTGATAATACAAACAGAGATATGGACATATATATTCCATACAAACTTGTAGATACCTTTGATTTAGGTGACCACTATGCACCCTTATACAATACCTTCGCTCTTATGCTTATGAAAAATGCAGGTGTTAAAATAGTTAAGAAAATTGTATAATAGATATATATTTAGGCAGGTGATTAAATGATAAGGTTAAATGAAAAAGGTCAATCAGAAGAAGAATTTCTAAAAAGGTATAATAAGGATGCTTATCCAAAGGCATCCCATACTGTAGATATTCTTATATTTACTAAAAAAGAAGATAAGCTTTCAATTTTATTAATTAAAAGGAAAAATCACCCCTGTATAGGGATGTGGGCCCTTCCAGGAGGTTTTGTTAATATGGATGAAAGCCTTTTAGATGCTGCTAAAAGAGAACTTCTTGAGGAGACAAATGTATCAAATGCCCCTCTTTCTCAGCTGATTACATTAGGTGATTTAGGGAGAGATCCAAGGGATAGAAATATAAGCACAGGTTATATTTCGTTAATTGAGGAATGTCCTATAGTATTTGGAGATGATGCAGCAGATGCCAGGTGGTTTGATATCAGTATAAAGGAAGAGGAAAACTTTGGCGATAATAAGCTGTATAGCTTATTATTAATTAATGAAGAAGAGATAAATGTTAAAATCAGGGTCTATTTTAATGAAAATCTATTAACAAAGTACAGGGTAAAGATTATAGAAAATGAGGACATTGCCTTTGACCATACTAAGTATTTAGGGTATGGACTTTTAAGGCTTATGGATAAAAAAATAATAAATTTTTAGGAGGATTTTATGGAAAGAACACTAGTACTTATTAAACCAGACGCAGTAGAAAGAGGACTTATCGGAGAAATTATAAGTATTTACGAAAAAAAGGGTATAAAAATAGCAGGGATTAAACTGATAAAGGCTGACAAGGAAACTGCTGAAAATCACTATGAGGAGCACAAGGGAAGAGGTTATTTTGAAGAGCTTATTAATTTTATTACAAGAAGCCCTATTGTTGCTATGATACTTAAAGGAGAAAATGTGATTGAACAGGTTCGAAGGATAAATGGAGCTACAGACCCAACAAAACAGGATATGGGAAGCATAAGAGGGAAGTATGCATTGTCATTTTCGGAAAATACAGTTCATTCCTCTGATTCATTAGAGAACGCAGAAAGAGAAATTAAAATATGGTTTCCTGAAATTTAGGGGGTATATTAGTGGAACTAAAAAAGGTATTTTGGCCAATGCTATTTATACTGGCAGGAGCTGTAATAATTATTAACACAATATTTAATTTTAACATCAGATTAAGCAGATTAATATTTGCAGTTATACTTATTTATATTGGTTTTTCTATAATATCGGGTAAAAAAAATGAAAAAACATCAGCTGTTTTCAGTGAGACAAAAGCAAACAGTGATAAATCCAGAAATTACAGCTTAGTATTTGGAAGCGGAGATGTGGATTTGACAGATATTTATCTAAATGGGGAGAATATAAATGTAAAAGCAGATATAGTGTTTGGAACAGGAAGAGTAAAGCTTAAAGGCAGTACACCTGCAGTTATCAAAATGGAAAGTTATTTCGCATCTACAAGCTATATGGGAGACAATATAGTTTTTGGAGAAAAAACTGTAAGAACACCTTCTTATATAGATGGTCAGCCATACCTTAACCTTAGGGTCAGTACTGTTTTTGGATCCGTTTTTATTGATATAGTTGATTAACCTGCACTTATTGCAGGTTTTTTTGAGGTGATATATTACTTTATTTAAAAGACAGGATATCCCCATTCACTACCATTAACAGAAGCAGAATTAAAATGGAAAAACAAATCTAATAATTTTTATATTGAGCTTTCTAATAAAAAATATTTTTTAAATATTAATGCCTATGCAGGCAGAGATAGTTTTTACCCTCTAATGGGACACTATAAAGACAAAATGGTTCCGAATTTCAGAGGGAGCCTAGAGGGAATTGTTCAGGTCAGACTAACTTCTGCAGATGATAAAAAAATAATATTTGATGATTATTCCAATTTCTCTGGAATAGAATTTGGCGGTAATTTAGATAATTTAAAATAATATTTATTTTTGACTTAATATATTATATTATTTTTCTAATATACGTCTGAAAATTTTAAAATATTAGGATGATTTATTAGGAGTGTTATCATGAAGAAAAAAATGCCTGGCTGATTGTAAGAATAGACGGGAATTATACTCATGTTGATCTAACTTGGGATGACCCTATAACAAGTAACAGGGGAAATATTCTTTCATATAAGTATTTTGGTTTAACAGATACATAGATAGCAGGTTCTCACAGCTGGGACAGGAACGCCTACCCATCATGTACTACAGCAGAATATAATATAAAAAAGTAGGGCAAGCCCTACTTTTCTTTCTCAACTTCTTCTTCAGATTCTTCCTGCTTTAATCCACAGAATGGACAAAACTTTACTTCCTTATCTATTTCTCTGCCGCAGGATTTACATGTTTTCTCATTACTCAGCTCATCCAGCTTAGCCTGCAGACTGTCTACATCTTCACTTAATCTGTCTATCTTGTCAATCAGATAAGCTACTTCCTCATCCTCAATAAGCCCTTCTTTAGCTTTTTTGTATATTACTTCTCCTAAGCTGCCATAAAGATCTCTTACCTCTTTTTTACAGGAGCTAATGGAGGAAAGTAATTTAGACTTCTCTACCATCTCTGAGGATGTTTTAGCAACTGTATTTGCTACGCTGCTGGCACTATCAGAAATGTTTTTTGCGATTTTAGAAATACTATTCTTAAAATCCATACAACCACTCCTCTTTCATTATTATTATTAACAATATTATACTACAAAGGAATTAATATTATAATATGAATTAAATATAATTAATATATCCTAGTTCGAGAAAATTATGCTAAAAAAATATCATTAAATAGGTAGAAAAAATATTTTGCAGTAAGTAAAAATAAATATTTTCTAGAGTTGTGTTTAATAGTTAAACACTTGTGTAGATTATTTAAACATTGTAATGTATAATTTAGATGTTGCGTGATAAAGATTTAACAAGTAAATAAAAAACAAAATAAAATACTTAATACAGGAGGAACAATAATGTGTAAAAATCAAGTAACTGATGCCATGCTTAAAGAGCTGGAAGTATTTATTGACAACCTTCCAACAAAAGAGGGTTCACTCATTGCTGTACTTCATAAGGCCCAGGAGATATTTGGATATCTGCCAAATGAAGTCCAAGTATTTGTAGCAAAGAAACTGGGGATACCAGTTTCAAAGGTCTATGGAGTTGTTACCTTCTATTCATTCTTTCAAACTGAACCCAGAGGAGAAAATGTAATTAATGTATGTCTTGGAACGGCCTGCTTTGTAAGAGGTTCCGCAGCAATTTTAGAAGAGGTTGAAAAAGAACTAGGAATTAAAGTAGGAGAAACAACAGTTGATAATAAATTTACAATAGATACTTTAAGATGTGTTGGAGCCTGTGGGCTAGCACCTGTTATGACTATTAATAATAAGGTCTATGGAAATGTTAAAAAGGACGATGTTAAAAAAATATTAGACGAGTATAGAAAGTAGGAGGTAGAAAATGAATAAGATACATTCTTTTGATCAGCTTAAAAAGTTAAATAATGAATATAAAAAACTGCTTCAGCTTAGAAAACTTAGTCATGAAGATGAAGTAAAATATGAAAATAAGTTTACTAAAAGAGAAGTTTTAGTCTGCGGAGGAACCGGTTGCAAATCCTCAAGAAGCACTGAAATAGTTGATAATTTAAGAAAAGCAATAGAAGATGCAAATCTTGGAGAAGATATTTCAGTAGAAAATACAGGATGTTTTGGCTTCTGTGAAAAAGGACCTATAGTTAAAGTTCTTCCTGATAATATTTTCTATATAAAGGTTACACCAGAGGATGTTGAAGAAATAGTAGAAAAGCATCTTAAGAATGGACAAGTTGTTGATAGACTTCTTTACATAGAACCAACTCTTAAGGAAAAGGTTAAGAGACAGGATGAAATTAGCTTTTACAAAAAACAGATGAGAATAGCTCTTAGAAACTGTGGCTTAATTAATCCGGAGGATATTAAAGAGTATATAGGAGCAGATGGATATGTGGCATTAGGCAAGGTACTGACTACTATGAGCCCTGATGAAGTTATACATACAATGATAGCTTCAGGACTTAGAGGAAGAGGCGGCGGAGGATTCCCAACAGGAAGAAAGTGGGAGTTTACAAAGAAGAGCAAAGCAGATCAGAAATATATAATCTGTAATGCAGATGAGGGAGACCCGGGTGCATTTATGGATCGTTCCTTACTTGAGGGGGATCCAAACTCAGTGCTTGAAGCTATGGCAATTGCAGGCTATGCAATAGGAGCCAGTAAGGGATATGTATATATAAGAGCAGAGTATCCATTAGCAATTGACAGACTTACCATAGCAATAGGTGAAGCAAGAGATCTGGGACTTTTAGGAGAAAAGATACTAGGAACTGACTTTAACTTTGATATTGAATTAAAATATGGTGCAGGAGCTTTTGTATGCGGCGAAGAAACAGCACTGATTCACTCAATAGAAGGAAGCAGAGGAGAGCCTACTACAAAACCTCCATTCCCTGCTGTCAGCGGACTTTGGGGGAAGCCAACCTGTGTTAATAACGTAGAAACTTTGGCAAATATTCCTGCCATTATAAATAGGGGACCAGAGTGGTACAGTTCAATAGGAACTAAGACATCAAAAGGAACAAAGGTATTTGCTTTAGCTGGAAAAATTAACAACGTAGGACTAGTTGAAGTTCCAATGGGAACAACACTTAGAGAGATAATATATGATATAGGCGGAGGAATTAAGAACGGAAGAGCATTTAAATCAGTTCAAACAGGAGGACCTTCCGGCGGATGTATCCCAGTTCAGGATTTAGATACTCCCATAGACTACGAAACATTAATGGCGATAGGTTCTATGATGGGATCCGGTGGAATGATAGTAATGGACGAGGACAACTGTATGGTTGATATTGCAAAATTCTACTTAGAATTTACTGTTGATGAATCCTGTGGTAAGTGTACTCCATGCAGAATTGGAAACAAGAGACTTCTCGAGATGCTTACAAAGATAACAGAAGGAAAAGGAACAGAGGAAGACTTAGAAAAACTGGAAGAGTTATCCCATATTATAAAAGATACTTCCCTTTGCGGACTTGGGCAGACATCACCAAATCCGGTTTTAAGTACTATGAAATATTTCAAAAATGAATATGATGCTCATGTAAAGGAGAAGAAATGTCCGGCAGGGGTATGTAAGGCTCTTCTCTCATATGTTATAACAGACAAGTGTATCGGATGTACAAAGTGTGCAAGAAATTGCCCGGTTCAATGTATAAGCGGGAAAGTGAAGACAAAACATGTTATCGATGAGAGCAAATGCATAAAATGCGGTACTTGTATGGCCGGCTGTCCAGTTAGTGCCATCATTAAGAAATAAGAGAGGTGAATGAAATGAGTAAGGTTAGAGTTACTATAAATCACAGAGCAGTAGAGGTTGAAGAAGGGTCTACAATACTTGAAGCTGCAAAGCTTTTAAACATAAAAATTCCAACCCTTTGTCACCTTAATCTTCACAATACAAAAATGGTAAATAAAACAGCTTCCTGCAGAGTTTGCGTTGTTGAAGTTGAAGGAAGAAGAAACTTAGCACCATCCTGTGCCACACCTGTTTTTGATGGCATGGTTGTAAGAACAAATACAATAAGAGCAATAAAAGCAAGACGAACAGTTGTAGAGCTTCTTCTCTCAGATCATCCAAAGGACTGCCTTGTCTGCGAAAAAAATGGAGACTGTGAGCTTCAGAGTATAGCATCAGATTTAGGAGTCAGGGATATTCCTTACAAGGGAGAAATGTCAACTTATGTTAAGGATACATCCTCAGAGTCTATAGTTAGAGACTTAGATAAATGTATTCTTTGCAGAAGATGTGAAACAATGTGTAATGAGGTTCAGACTGTAGGAGCTTTATCCGCGGTTGGAAGAGGCTTTGAAACAGTAGTTGCACCTGCATTTATAATGCCCATGGAGGAATCAACCTGTACCTTCTGCGGACAGTGTGTTGCTGTTTGCCCAACAGGAGCGTTAACAGAAGTTAATAACATTTCAAAAGTATGGGGAGCTTTAAATAAAACAGATAAATTTGTAATAGTTCAGACAGCACCGGCAGTAAGAGCCGCTTTAGGCGAAGAATTTGGACTTCCAGCAGGAACAAATGTTACAGGTAAAATGGTAACAGCCCTGAGAAACTTAGGGTTCAACATGGTATTTGATACAGATTTTGCAGCAGACTTAACCATAATGGAAGAAGCTAAAGAATTTATTGGCAGACTTGAAAATGGAGGAAGACTTCCTATACTTACCAGCTGCTGCCCTGGATGGGTTAAATTCTTTGAGCATCAGTTTGGTGATTTGATGGATATACCATCCACCTGTAAATCCCCTCAGCAGATGTTTGGAGCAGTTGCTAAATCATATCTCTGTGAAAAGATGAATATAGACCCAAAGGATATGGTAGTTGTATCTGTTATGCCTTGTCTTGCTAAAAAATATGAGGCATCAAGACCGGAATTTGAGCATAATGGAGTTAGGGATGTAGATATCGTTATATCTACAAGAGAGCTGGCAAAAATGCTGAAAGAAGCGGGAGTAGATTTTACTACGCTGACCGATGGAGAATTTGATCAGCCATTAGGAGAATCAACAGGAGCAGCAGTTATATTTGGAGCATCCGGAGGAGTCCTGGAAGCTGCAGTTCGTACAGCTTACGAATGGATTACAAACAAAACTCTTGAAAATGTTGAATTTGAAGAGGTAAGAGGAATAGCAGGAATTAAGGAAGCTACTATAGATGTAGACGGAACACCAGTTAGAGTAGCTATAGCTAATGGTCTGGGTAATGCCAGAACCCTTCTAAACAGAATAAGACATGGAGAGGCAAGCTACCACATAATTGAAATTATGGCCTGCCCGGGAGGCTGTATAGGCGGCGGCGGACAGCCATACATCCATGGAGACGCAGGTATACTTAAAAAGCGTATGGATGTGCTTTATGGTGAAGATCAAAATAAGACACTTCGAAAGTCTCATGA
>JBAXYJ010000107.1:0-9374 GCA_041670885.1 Clostridiaceae bacterium | reverse complement strand
TTTCCCATATGGTTGTCCTGATTGTTAGTAGGTGCTACATGCCAGCCCTTATCAAGAGCCCTCGTGTAGTAGTTATAGCTTGGGAAATATCCGCTGCTTCTTACTTTTCCTTCACCATTTCCGACTTCAATTAGATTTACTGCATTGTCTATGGCATCCGTCCTGTAGTTGAAATCATCGAAATCTCCAAAAGTAGCTCCAGGATGATTAAGCTGTGATATTGAGTTTGGAAGCTTTGAAATATCTTCATAGTATTTTTTAAGGTTTTCCGTGCTGTGGGTTCTTGTCTCAAAACCAGTAGTATTAAAGGTATTTATATGACCATAGCCTCCAGTGCTTCCGCTCCAGGTCATTTCATAACCGGCTATTGCAGTAAACTTTCCGTCCTCATTATATTTATCTGCTATATCATGAAGGCTTTTCCATTCGGTACTTATTCCCATGCAGTCTTTTTCTGTTCCATCTTCATTTAGAAGGGCTGCATCTTTTTCACCGTCTAATGAATTTGAATGGTCTGTAACTGCAAAGAAATCTGCATTTGCTCTTGCCATGGCATAAGCTTCTTCCGGAGTTCCCTGACCATCTGAATAGTTAGTGTGGGAGTGAATCATGCCAAAATATGTGTTGTATAAAATCTTTCCTACTGTAAAGCTCCATTCCTTTGTGGTCAGGTTTTTATTTGCTGAGTTGTCTTTGACCTCAAGTTTTAAGCTGTGGCTTCCATCTTTAAGATCTGCAGCTGGTGTATAGTCTATTTTTGAAGCCGCAATAGTGGAGGATGAGGTAACATCAGTTCCATCTAAATAAAGCTTAATTGAAGATACATCTATTCCAGACAGATCACTAAAGGATGCTGATATTGCAGGTTTCTTATTATCTCCTGTTGCATCTCCTGGAGCCGGGGTTACACTGGTTACTGCAGGTCCTGTAATGTCCATTAAAGATATAGCTGCCTGACAGGGGGAGGTAACATCCGCTGGATAAGTTGCTGTATTTGCTGAATCCTTTGCTTCTATATAATATTCAAGTCCCACTGGGTCTAGCTCTGCTTTTGGAATAACTGCAATATAATTGTTTTCTGTTTTAGTCATAGCTATTGTCTTATAGGAAGAAGCTCCTTTTGTCCTGTAGTATAAATTAGCCTGCAAAACACCGCAGTCATCTGTAATTAAAGCAGATATAGCAAAGTCTTCTGCTGTACTTCCATTAGTAACTGGAATATGAGTGATGACTGGCGGTATTGTATCCAGTGAAGAAGCTGCTATATCAGACGCACTGTTAATCTTTAGCTGGTAGTTACCTTTATATAATTGAACTACAGCTGTTATATCAACTTTGTCACCAGCTTTTATTCCTGTTGAAGATAAATCAGGAATCTTATAAATGTTTATTGTTTTTCCTTCTGAATCAGTTACAAGAGTATTACCAGTTGTAATAATTTCTCCCAGGGAAACGTTTTCAAAATTAACGCGGCTGTATACATCATCATATGTTAATTCAGAAATCCTTACTGTTTTTAATACTGGTAGAGTATTAACTGTTCTTAGAACATGAATGTCTTCAGCAGCAGAGGGTACTATTTCTAAAAGGTCATTGTATTCAGCTAATTTACCTTTTACAACCACAAGTTGTCCTACACTTAGGTTAAGACCTGTTTTGTATATATCTATGGCAGAAGTATTATCCTGAATGTAAGAATTGTATGAATCTTTAAAAGTAACGGTTCCAATAACATTAACAATTGTGTCTGCTGATTTTAATTTTGCATTCTTAATGGATGTTATTGGGAAGCTGTCCATTGTATGAGTACCTAAGCTTGTTATAACATCTTTTGCTATTGAATTCCACTCATTTGGATCATAGATTGTGTTTCCTAAACATATGATGCTTTTTCTTATTAATGTTTTATCCTCACCAAATTTGGTGGTATCTCCGATTTTGCCCATTATATCTATTGTCTTTGTACCATTAACAAGCTCTACTGCATCATCTCCGTTAAAAGATAAGCTGCCGGATTTAAGATCTGCTTGTGCCTTTATAGCATCATTTGCAGATGAATTTGATACTATGAACACATCTCCCGGTTTAATTGAGCCTGTGAGATTAATAGCAGTAAAGGTTGTTTTGCCATTAAAATAGAGTTTTAAAGAATAGTTGGACAAATCCACCTCAGTATCGGTTCCATTGTAAATTTCAATAGCTTTATTATTGCTGGAACCTTCGATGTACTCTGAGATAAAAAGGTCTGCTGCCACAGATTCATTTTCTGCATATACAGAGCTGAATTTAGGTGATATTAAAAATATCATCATAACAATAAGAAACAGGCTGATGAATCTCCGCTTGAAAACTTTGTTCATTATAATTCCCCCTTAAATAAAAATAATGGTAATTAATTACATTATATTACAAATAATAGAAAAGTTACAGATATATAGCATAACAATAAATTATTGTTATATAAATATTTTAATGCTTTTCAATATATAAACAGTAATTTGGTTAAGTTTCTAACTTGGTGGATACATTAGAAAAAAATAAGAAGTAAAACCCCCGTTTATATTGGAGGTGTTTACTACTTACAAATTTTAATTTATTGATAAAATTTGCTGAAACCATGCCTTTTTACGGTTTACTAAATTATTAAGAATAGTTAATGACCTTGCAGCAAGGATAAGTACTATAATAATTCTTTGAAAATATAAATATTTTCTCAAGTATTCCGATAATTATAATAAAAATATACTAGAATGTTATCAGGGGTGAGAATATGAAGATTACGAATGGAATATATGGCATAAACAATAAAGATATAGTTTCACAGATTAAGATAGAAAAAGATGAGAATATTAAGGGAAGAATTATTAATTATAATAAGGAATCCGGAGAGGCTGTTTTAAAGCTTTTAAATGGGGAAGAAATTCATGCAAAAATTCAAGGGAAATTAGGCAAGCTTCCTGATAATATAGTTAAACTAAAAGTTATAGATATATCTGACAATAAGATTAAGCTAAAAATAGAAGAAGATAAGGAAATGGATTTCAGCAAAATTCCCATTAAGGATAATGATGAAAGGCTCTTAAAGATTCTAAATCATAACTTTCCCCTTACCAAGGAAAATATGGAGTTTATTGATTCCTTGGAGAACATTTCTAAAAGCTTAAAAAATGTACAGGACCTTGATGGCTTTTTAAAGGATTTACTTACCGCAAAGGGAGTTGATTTAGAAAGCCCTGCCGGAGTTAAAATATTTAATCAGCTTAAAGGATTTGCTGCTGAATTTATAGATTTAAGTTTGGATGATATATTAAATCTTATTGAAAATGATATTGATTTGACACCAGATAATATAAAAAGCTATAACCGGATATTGAAAGAACCCTCCGTCATTTTAAAAGATATTCAGATTCTGGGTAAATATTTGGGCGCCCAGCAGGAGGGGAGAATATTAAATACAGAGCTGAAAGATGAAATTAAAGAAGCTATTGCTAATGTTTACGATAAGGCAAAAGCTGTAATGAAGGCAGCTGAAATGATGGATAGGGATAATATGTCCGGTACTATTAATATTTTCAGTAAAAACCTTAATGATTTTAAAGTTTATAATTCTATTTCAAACAATTATTATTATATAGATGTGCCTCTTAAATATAAGGAAAATGAGTATCAGTTTAAGCTTATAATTAAAGACGACAGAAAAAGGGGTAAAGTAATAGATAAGGATGATGTAAGTATAGCAGCTTCTGTTAAAACGAGAAATATGGGGACTGTTGATATATTTTTAAAAATAAAAAATGGCGGTATGAATGTTACTTTGAATGCAGAAAAAAGTTTTGTTTCCTTAATAAGCTCTTCCTCTTTGGTATTGCAGAAAAGTTTAAGTAAAATGAATTATAGTGTTAATATTAATGTGGAAGAAAAAAAGAAAGATTTAGATCTTACATCTTATAATGATTTTTTCAGTGATAATGATTTTTACTCTTTAAATATATACGTTTAGCATAGGACGGTGTAAAAATGGAAAAAGAAAAGAAGGCAATAGCTCTCATATATGATGAAAATTATCAGGCACCTGTTGTGTTGGCTAAAGGGATGGGCTATGTGGCGGATAAAATAATAAAGAAGGCAGAGGAAAATCAGGTCCCTATTATTATTGATCAGGAGATGGCAAGCCTACTGACTAAAGTTGATATCGAAGATTATATTCCTGAAGAGCTTTATCAGGCAGCTGCTGAGATTTTGGTTTTTATAATGAATATGGACAAGAATCTTACTAAATAAAATCAAGATTATAGGTGATGAGTCTCAATGGGCTTTGCTCAGAAAAATGATGGGCTAGATAGCATATATACGAACAATTACAAGATTTACATATTAATATTTCGCATATATAATTTATACTTAGCAATAATTAATGCAGTAATATGAAATAACACATAGTAAAAATTTCATATAATACGCAAGAAAACGGTTACATAAAATAAATTTCAATAAAAACGATTACATTATGAAATTACATATTGACAAGCATTCAAATACTTTCTATAATAAAATCTATAGTTTACATATAAATATTCGTATTTATATTAGTAATCCGGTCTTTTACAATTGCTGATTCATTTAACTCATTGAAACCATTTAATCTTATATCATTCTAATTTTGCTATAATATTTTATCTTATTTTTTAGAATTTTCGTATCCATCTTTCCGATGTAGAATGGTTTCAATGACACTCCTTCTCGCAGTTAACCCCTTATGATTTATTCCATAAGGGGTTAATGTCTCCGTTAATGCTTCCAGTTTAGTATTCCTCTTTCTGTTAAATCTTTTGCTTCCACTTCCATTAATTTATTGCCGGTTAATTCTTTAACTGTAACTGTCTGCTCAGCAGAATTTAATCTTTCCAGCCATACACTGGAATCTTTATATGTTACATCGATATTTTCGCTGGTATTTTTAAGTATCTCTTCCGCTCTGTTAAATTTCATATATACGCACCTTCCCGATTTATAAATTATTTAGTGTGATTATTATATGCATATCACTGTTTTTAATTCATGATCATATTTATCCGGTTTACTATGAAAAATTATGCTTATTCACTTTTTACAGTGAAGGCTTCTCCTTTTTTCATATAAATATGACCTGAGCTGTATGGATTTTCTTCTACTGTAATGTATACCTGTTTTACATTATAATAATTACCTAAAGTATTAGTAATTGATTGAAGTATCATAGCCTCGAAGACGGAACCTGCATTCATTTCAGAAACCAGCTGCTTGGAAAAATCTGCATAAACTCTGCCATCTTTATTAAGATATAAACTATTTAATGAGGTGTCTGCACTTATTAATTTTCCCAGTAAGGAATTCGGGGATTTTTTAAAATAATTTTCAAACTTCTTTCTTGTAATGTCATTTGTATTAAATTTTATTACCTGTTCAATCATATGAATTTTATCATCATTAATATTTGGATAATAAAATTTAACTGTTTGAGTAAATTGAACATTTTTATCCATTTTCATTAATGTGGAGGATACTTTATAATCCTTTGATTCACTTACTGTTTTAACCAGACCTATATTCTCTGCATAATAGTCTTTTCTTGTACTGTCCTTATATTCCGTTGTAACCTCAATACATTTGTAAGTTAGTGAGACTGCAGCTATTTCTGCCTCCATGTTTGTGATTGTTCTTTTAGCTCCGTCTGAAAGAGTCCAGGCAGTTCCTTTTTTTAAAGGCTCCTTTAATAATACTTCATTTTTATTTGCCGCTTTATTGATAAAGTTCTCCCTGTAGTAGCATTCATTCACTGAATATACTAAGGTAAGCTGACCATTTTTAATTTCTAGAATGTTAACGGTTTCAGTGCCTCCATTATTTGTTCTAAGCTGAATTTTATTTCCCTGCATATAATCCACATATTGGGTATAGGAGGCATATTCATTTCCTTCACCTTGAAAACTATATTTCACATTTGAAAGGAAGGGATAAAAAGATTCAATTTTCACTGTTTTAGTTTCTACATTATTAGTATTATTTGGATTCTGCTTCACATTTGTCTTTTCAGTATTTGTTTTCCCGCTGCATCCTGATATAAAAATAAATACTATAATCAGCAAAATGGAAAAGATTATTTTTTTCATACTTTCCTCCTTTTTTTAATTAAGTTAATGCATTTTCTTCACACTTATTTTTCATCATGAAAATACAAATATTGAATCATTCTTAATTAGTTTACCCATATTTCTCTTAATATAATATACGAAAAAAAATAAGTAAAGTTAATAATTGCTGAATTTTTTATGTTATAATAAAAAAAATAGCAGGGTGATAAATATGATTTTTGATAGAGAAAAAATAAGTATAAAAAGAAATAGAACAGAGGATTGCTTTAAATATTATTTGGATTATAGCAGATTGAAAAATAAAAAAGAATTTAGGATAAAGCTTATAACTGATATATTTCAGGATGGCTTAATCCTGGGAGTAATTGATACAAGCTTAATGTACAGTACCGGCAGAATTGATAATGAGAAACTATCCACCAGTCTTAAGGAATTATGTAATAAGCATTATATAGAATATAAGGTTATTAAGACTAAAAAAGAAGCTAAAGGAATGTTTGGAACAAAGGTGAAAATAGGAAATAGCGAAAAGGGATATGATTATATATTCGGTCTTATTTTGGATAGAAAAAAGCTAGAAAATCTTAGTGATATTTTTAATGAATATAACACAGGTTTTTTCCCCGTTAAAAGTTTAAATATATTAGAAAGCTTTGATTTGGACTATCAGGATAAAGAATTTGATTTAAATGTTTTTAATGATAATTTTATGAACAGGATGGCTATAAATTCAAAGGTTTCAAATGATGTGGAGACAGTTCTGGAAAGGATAAGGGAGGAATTTAAATAGAGGGCTGCATGAGGAATAATTTTCAGCGCATAGTTCTTTGTTAAAAAATGTGTTTATGATACCAATAGGACAAGCATTTAACATAAGTGCTTGTCCTTAATTGTTATTCCGGATAATTTAAATTTTTTTCTGATATGTTTAAAAGGACCTGATTTAAATATCTGTCTGCATAATATTTTGCCATTGGCAGGTTTAAATCAAGGAAGTTTCCGCAGTCTCTGGCAGCAGCACCTGGAATTTCCCCTTGGTAATTTATAATAAATTTACACATATCAATCAGAAGATCAACCATATCCTTTGATTTATAATCTCCGTTTAATAACAGATAAAATCCTGTTCTGCAGCCCATAGGCCCAAAATAAACAGTTTTTGATCCGTAATTTTTATCATTTCTTAAAAAGGTTGCTCCTAAATGCTCTATGGCATGAACTTCAGCTGTGTTCATAACAGGTTCGAAATTAGGTCTTGTCATTCTGATATCAAAAGTTGTAATAACATTATCTCCAACCTTATCTTTTCTTGATACATATATGCCCGGATATAATTTTAAATGATTAATTGTAAAGCTTGCTATTTTTTCCATTTTATTATCTCCTTGTGAATTTAGTATTTAACATATTATATCAAAAATTGCAGTCAAGTGAAAATTAAATGGAAATATATTATATAGCATGTCCAATTCCATGCAAAGCTTAAACAAATTTTTTAACAAAGACATATAAGTGGAAAACTGCTGCCCTAGTCCTCATCTAAATAATGCAGTATGCTCTGGCAGCTTTCCCCATCAAAATCCCCTAAAAAGCTGTCCATCTCCCTGCTCATCTGCTCATAAAGCTGAGCCTTTTCATTTTCTTCCTTTTCAAGCTTTGCCCTTGTATCAGGAACCTGGGCAAGTATTTTATGGAAATCAGATTTATTAATAGTAATAAGAAAGCTGGAACTGCCTATAGTAAGAGAAAGCTTATCTAAATCTTCAAGCCTGATTTCCGTATTAAATCCATCTTCTTTAAGTAAATCATCTTCAAAAACGAATACCTGGCTGCTTATATTTATTTTTGACTGCCCTGATCCCAGAAGCCTGATGGAACCGAACATATTTGGCAGAAGAACTTTGGTTATATCCATGCTTATATAGTCTGTAACTGATTTTACAGAGTCTTCTTTGCTGTTTTCGTAAATATCGGACACTGTAAATTTAAGTTTAAAGCCATTATCTAAGAGTGTCCTTATTAATAAGAATAAATCCCTTGTATCAAAATATACAGATGTCTTGTTTTGATAACAGATAGATTCTATGCAGAAGAGAATCTTGTCCCACTCAGTTGCTCTTTTTTTAGAATTAAATGGCATCTAATCATCTCCTTGTATCTTATTTATATTAAGAAATTTAGAATTATAGTACATTCATTTGGCGAAATCTTATAGTGAAATTATGATTTTGGGGTTCAGTTTTTTCATTTGTTTACGATAATTATAAAAAGAGAAAAGAGTTAAGGAGCATTTATGAATTTGATTGTAGGCATTGGAGATATGAAGATATCAAAATCTCCTGATATTTTAACAACAATTGGACTTGGCTCTTGTATAGGAATTGCAATATACGACCCAATTACCAGAATAGGAGGCCTTTCTCATATAATGCTGCCAAATAGCAGCCAGATACCTGATGTGAAGGAGTCTCATAAGTTTGCAGATCTTTCCATACCAATTTTAGTAGATAAGCTGCAGACTTTAGGTGTAAAAAGGGCTAATATGAGAGCTAAAATCGCCGGAGGAGCATCTATGTTCAAATTCTCCGATAAAACAATGATAATGAACATTGGAGAAAGAAACTCTGAGGCAGTACTGAGTAAACTAAGAGAACTTAAAATACCTGTTATATCAATAGAAGTTGGAGGTGAAAAGGGAAGAACAATGGTACTGGATCTTGATTCAGGAGTTGTGAGACTTAAAATAGTGGGAGTAGGAATTAAAGAAATTTAAAAGCTTTACTTGAACAAAATACGATTTGAGGATAAAATTATATTATTGAGAGATGAGGTGCAAAGTTGGATTATAGGAATTTAACTATTTTACAGAAAGATTCTATTAAAGAGTTCTTTAATATCGGGGCCGGATATGCTGCCACCTCACTATCTGAATTTGTAGGAAAAAAGACGGATATGACTGTTCCTGAGATTAAAATAATATCTATGGATCAGCTTCTTCTTATGAATGAAGCAGAAGAAGAAGTGATTTCAGTTCATGTAAGAGTAATTGGAGATATTGGCGGAAGTGTAATTTTTATGTCTGATAAAACTTCTATGGAAAAGCTTCTGGAGAATCTGCTCATGGGCAATGATATTTTAACTGAGTATGGACAGTCAGCAGTTTCAGAGGTGGGAAATATTATTACAGGTTCATACCTTAATGCAATTTCAAGTTTTACCGGTTTTACGATAGTGCCTTCTGTA
>JBAXYJ010000106.1:0-9391 GCA_041670885.1 Clostridiaceae bacterium | reverse complement strand
TAGATGTATGATGCGGTTTAAGTTTATTTTATCATCCCAATTTCTTAAAGTTTGTGCTGATACATTGAGTATCTTTGAAAATTCGTTTATAGTGTAATATTTCATTGAATCATCTCCTCAATACTAATAATACACTACATAGTTATAAAAGTCATCACTATTTTATAACTTATTATAAGTTATTAGAAACTGTTGCTAGCCTCCTTTTATAAATATAGTCCTTTTGAAGCTGAAATAGATAAAAGGTTATTAAACAATTTCCTTACTTAATAGTATTATATATAATTTAGATAATATACAAATAAAAAACCTTCTTGTACAATTGCAAGAAGGTAAATCTCGGAAATTATATTTAATTAAATTTTTGATACCCTTTCCTTTTTCTTTCTTCTCCCGGCTACTTCCTCACATACTGAGTTGTACATGCACTTCACACCTTCTCCAGACGCTTGAAAGGAGAAGGAACTATCCTTATCTATTCCAATGCTGCCTGCTTCCCTTGAAGCATCAATATTAGCGCCCAGGAAAATAAACTCCCAGTTATATCTCTGCTGCTGATGGCAAATAAGCTCTTTCACTTTTTCATAGGTGAACTCATGGCTGGAATTTTCCATTCCATCTGTGGTTATGACAAAAATAACCTTGCCTGGCCTTGCGTCCTCAGATGTTTTTGAAAGTCTGAAGCCAACATCTAAAATAGTCTTCCCCACTGCATCTAAAAGTGCTGTGCATCCTCTTACATAATACTCCTTGTCAGTTAATCTTGCTTTATCAGCATCAACGCCATTCCATAAAATCTCATACTTATCATCAAATAGTACCCCGGTAACTGTAGTCTTTCCCTCCAAATCCTTCTGCTTTTCAATAAAAGCATTAAATCCTCCTATTGTATCTCTTTCCAGTCCACTCATGGAGCCGCTCCTGTCCAGTAAAAAAATGATCTCTGTTAAATTCATATCCATAAAATATCATCCTTTCGATTTGTTTTATGATATAATATTAGCAGGATTTATCCATAATTTGGTCGCCTATCCAGCGACATTTGGAGGTATTTATATGCTGGAAGAAAAGCTTTTAATTGAACTGGTAAAGTATGTAAAAAAGCACTCATCTAATATTGAATATAATATTTGCGAACCCATATTATATTGCAAAAACAATGTCTGCAATGAGGCTCAAAATATTGAGATAGAAGATTTTATAAATCATAAACGTAAGTCCCCTTTTAACCAGGTGCTGTTCGGGTTTATCGATAAAAAAGGCTTCAGTGATTCCAATGTTTATAAAAAAGCCGATATAGACAGGAGGCTCTTTTCTAAAATACGCTCAAACACCAATTATCACCCGGGAAAAAATACAGTAATTGCTCTGGCTCTGGCTCTCGAATTAAGCAAAAAGGAAACTGATGAACTTTTAAGTTCTGCCGGCTATTCTCTGACAGAATGTGATACCTTTGATTTAGTAATCCAGTTCTGCATAAATAAAAAAATATATAATATTCAAAATGTAAATGAAGCCTTAGATTATTTCAGTTTAAAGCCGCTGATTGGTGCTGAAGCTTAATTAACTGCGTTATAAATTTGCGGATAATCCCACCATATATTTTATAATAAAGAGCTTTTTACACCTTGCATTTTATTAATATTATATTTATTACATTATATATTCTATTTATAGTAAAAATTAATACATAAATTGGAGTGATTTAATTGATGAACAACAAATCTAGATTAACACTGCGAATTATTGCAGGTTTATATTTATTGTATTCAGCATATTCATTATTAACAAATTGGGATCCTAAATCAAAATTTAAAATAGCAGCTATTTTAAGTATTCTTATATTTTCTGTAACTGGCATAATATTAATAATAATGTCTGTAAAAAGCTTAATTAAAACAAATAAGGACGAAAAAGAAAAATAACACATAGCATAATAAAATTTAAGGGAAAGTAAATTGATTTAAAGCGAATCCATTTACTTTCCCTATATTTTTATCATATTTCTTTATCCCTGCAGCACCTCTTGTGAATATACTTTTCATATCCCTCTGCTTTACAAATTTCCTCTCCTTGATATATAGGTTTTTTGCAGTAATCACATACATTATTATACATTGCTGTTTTATCTGTATTTGGAATTGGTGCAGGCTTTCTTTTTTCCTTTTCCTTTTCTATTATATTTACTATCTTTTTAGTTTCCTGCTTATTATTATTGCATATAAGCCAGTTTATATAGTAATTCAAATTTCCTCTAAACATAATTTGTGCTTTTTGCCTTGCTATTTCTATTACATAATCATCTAAGTTTACTGATAATAATTTTGTTTTACATAGCTTTTCCATAAAGCACTCCTGCTAACTTGCTATCTACCAGCAGAGTATGCTGGAGGAACTGAAATGTTACAAATAAAGCAAAAGTTGGGGAATTTATTTAACCCTAAATTTATTTTCTTCTATTCATTTGACTGAGAGGAATAATAATTCATTACCTTTTTCACATAATTTTGAGTTTCTTTTGGAAGCTTATTAAACTGACTTGTATCAGTAACTCCTTTATTTTTTATCCTTGTTGGACCTGCATTATAGGCTGCAAGAGCCATCTTCTTATTATCGCCGTACATATTCAGATAGTCTTTAAGCAGCCTTGTACCAGCATCAACATTCTGGTTCACATCATAAGGATTTGAAGCTCCATAATATTTAGCATTTGAAGGCATAAGCTGCATAAGCCCCATAGCACCTGCACTGGAAACACTATTTGGATTAAAATTTGATTCCTGTTTTATTACAGATTTTATGAATTTTGCATCCACATTATATTTTTCTGAAGCTTTGTTTATGGCACTGTCAATTGATGAATTTCCTGTCTTAACTTCTTCTTTAACGCTGCCGGAAGTATTCTCATAAGTATCCTGCCCATATTCTAAATTGCCTAAATTCTGGTTAATTCCATCAAGAACTGAGGATATTTCATTACTGCTGTTTCCACTTAGTGAACTCATGGCACTTTCCATTACCGCTGAAAAACTTTGATCATCATCGTCCCCTGATGCATTTTTTAGTAATTGGGCAAACAATCGATATTTTAATACATCTTCTGTACTTTTGATATTATTCATCAGTAATCTTCCTTTCAAATTAATTGTTTTTGTATGAAAGTTAATTATAAAATAATATTAAGATAATTTCATGATTTTTTCAAGCTTTTTCGTTTTCCATAAGAGACTGCTTTTCCTTTAACCTAACGCATCAAGAAGTCCACCAACCTCTTAGGTGGGGATGAATTACTGCCCATTGGGGAATACTAAGACATATCATTCTTTCTTTGTATTTACCTTCAGCCCTAAGTGTAGTTACCTTTTGCTCAAGCAAGGCTAAATCCTCGTCATTCATATGTATCCCCACTTTCCTGCCTAAATATCATATGTTATCTATTAAATACAATTATAGCACTTTCGCTTAAAATAGAGACAAAAATACGTACATTAGAAAAAATATGTATCTTCCAATTCCGGCAAAACTGTTTCCTGAATTTTCATAACCAGCTTAACTGTGGATTTGCCAGCATAATCCTTAATGCGAAAAGTCCCGGTCATAATATCAGCTTCTTTGTTATTTTTAGCTAAAATCATCACCAGGACTTAGATAATTATTCATTTATATAAAACAATTTAGAACCGTCCCTAATTTGCTTTATCCTTAAAATCGCCCCGCTTCTCAAGGTCAGATACGATGTTGTCAAACATTTCTTTATCAATTTTAAACTTGAAGCGGTATACGATGTAACCTGCTGTAATAAGGATGAGAGGCAGTATGAGCATTGCCAGCTTCATAATCAAAAGTCCCCCGGAAGTTACATCATTTGGTGAGGCGGCTCTGTTAATACCTGAAATAATCAGGGTGGCTCCAACAATACCGCTGGCAATTGCACCTCCGATCTTATTAATGAAAGGCTGCACCGAGAAGGTTATACTCTCATTGCGGCGGCCAAGTTTCCACTGTCCGTACTCAACGGTATCAGTCAGGAACATGAGCATCAGCAGTTGTATAAAGGCCTGACCTACGAAGAGCAGAACACCTGCAAGACCAATGAATAACATGTTCATTGGGGAGAAGAAAAAGACGATATATCCGAGCACAACTAAAACGGTAGCAAAGGTATATAGCTGTTTTCGGCTGTATTTTTTAGAAAATATATTAAAGCTGGACAAAGCCAAAAGCTGAGATATACCTAAAATACCCGCAAATACCGAATACATGTTTTCGTCTTTAAAGGCATACTTGAAGAAGTAAACACCGAAACTTGTGGTAGTGCAGTAGCCTATCATGAATAGAGCCATGGAAATGGCGGTGAATAAAAGCTGGTCGTTTTTGAAGAGTACTGAAAACATATCCTTTAAGGAGGTCTTTTCTTCTTCTTTGTACAAGCTGCGGTTCTCCTTTACACCAAAGATGGTGAAGCACAAAAATGCCCACATGATGACTGCTACGCCAATGGCAAAGATGAGCCATGCCTTTTTGCCGCCGCCAATAGCCTTAGTTATTGGGAGTATGCCAACTACCACCATGTACATTCCCACATTGGCACAGATTCGGGCGAAAGAACCCGTTTTTTCACGTTCCTTCTGGTCCATTGTAAGTGATGGAAGCATGGACCAATAGGCGATGTCGTTAGCACCATATATAAAATCCCATAACAAATAGATGACTGTAAAGGAAATGATATAACCTGTACCGGTGAAACCTAAATCGGTAAAAAACAATACGGTCAAAATACCCCCGAATAGACCGCCTATGGTTATCCAAGGTTTAAATTTGCCAAAGCGTGTGTGTGTGTTGTCCACAAGAAAGCCCATGATTGGATCATTAACGGCGTCAAATATACGTAAAATGGTGAACACCCCTGTCATCCACCACATGGTGGAGTCAGGAAGATTCAGGATTTCCGTGAGATAGACCATCAGGTACATGCTGACCATGGAATAGAGCATGTCTCTGCCCACGGTGCCAAGTCCAAAGTAATATCGATTACGTTTAGTACTGATAATCATTATTCTTTTCCTCCATATCTATTTTTTCTGTAATATATATATTTGAGCCAAAATCACCCAGCATACGAACTTTTTTATTATAACCTGTTCCTGAAAATTGGCTGCAAAGCGGTATACCGGAGCACAGCGCCTTAGCTGAGCATTTGTATTTTTCTATGCAGTCAGTCATGCTATAGTGGCGGTTTGCTGTGCGCAGCAGGATGCCCTCAGGATTAAGTTCAATAGGCATAATATGCTTTATCAGTCCACCGAAGCGCTCTATATAAAGGCGCTGAGGCCGTGTCCTGATGGTATATCTTCCCTGGCTAAGTCCTGTCACAATCAGCTTGTCTCCGCTCTCAGCCGCAGCTGAAAGTGTCTGGAAAAATCCCGTCACAGCAGTGTTTTTATCCTCACTTACGCTCTGCCAGATAACTTTGTTATCTTTACTTACTTTCATCCGGGAGAATGTGCCATATTGGAATACCCGGCGATACTTTTTATAAAAAGCTATTTGATTCTCTATATCCTTTTTCCCCTCTGGCGAAAGGTATTTCAAGTCCAGTTCATATCCAAGACATCCAAAACAGGCGGCGTGGAATCGAGTGGCAAGCGGAGTTTCCCGCAGCGTTTGCTGATGAGGAGACTCTGAAACATGGGCACCCATAGTGGAGGGCGGGTATAACATGGATAATCCTGTCTGTATCTTCAGCCTCTCCACAGGGTCCGTATCGTCAGAGCACCAAACTTGCGGACTGAAGCACAGCATTCCAAGGTCGAAACGGTTTCCTCCGCTGGAACAGCTTTCAAGCAGAATGTGAGGACGAGGGCCGAATATCCGCGTAAGTACATCGCATAGACCCATGATATATCGGTGATAAAATTCGCCTTGGTTTTCAAGGGATGAGGAATACCCCTCAGCAATGTGCCTGTTCATATCCCACTTAACATAGCTGACATTAGCTTCATCAAGTATGGAACTTACATTTTTAACTATGTAATCCCGGACCTGACTTTTACACAGATCCAGTACAAGCTGATTTCTTCCTAGAACGGGTTTCTTATCCGGATGCTGCACTGCATACTCTGGATGTTTACGATACAGTTCGCTGTCCTGATTCACCATCTCCGGCTCGAACCACAGACCAAAATCAAGTCCAAGCATCCGTATCTTGTCTGCAAATGATTTCATCCCATGAGGAAATTTTTTGGAGTTAACAGAATAGTCACCAAGTCCGGCTTTGTCACTATTTCTCTCCCCAAACCAGCCATCATCCAGCACAAATAGTTCAATTCCCAGCTTCTTGGCGTTTTTTGCCAGATGAAGGAGCTTGCTTTCATTAAAATTAAAAAAAGTTGCTTCCCAGTTATTTAAAAGTACAGGACGTTCCTTATCTTTCCAGTTACCCCGTACAATATGCTGGTTCACAAAACTATGCATATTATGACTCATGCCATTAAATCCATGCTGGCTGTAGGTCATCACAGCCTCTGGTGATTCAAAGCTTTCGCCCTGTGCAAGATTCCACTCAAAGCAGTGGGGATTAATACCTAAAGACACACGGACTATATCAAGGCCGCTCTTTTCCACAGCACTGTAATGATTGCCGCTGTAAACAAGATTAAAGCCATAGACATGACCGGCTTCTTGTCCGGCATCAGATTCAGCCAAAATGAAGCCAGGATTATGGCGGTTGCTGCTATCACCTGTAGTTGATGAGTTAACTGTAATTCCGTATTCTACAGGCCTCTTGTGAAGATGAGCTTCCTTTATCCAGCCGCCGTCCAGCGTATATAAGCTAAAGTTTTCATCAGGCAAATCAACCATCATACTCATCATGCGGCGAATTAAAAGCGGTTTTTCACTTTCATTTCTAAGTACCACCCGCCTTGTAATAACATCTGTTTTTTCAAACACTGTGTAATACATGTCTAGAGTTATACTGCAGGATGTATCCTTTAATTTGATGACGAGAGTTTGGTCGCCGCCGTAAGCTGAGGGCAGTGTGTTCATAGTAATGCAGCCATCTTGAATGTTATGGGAAGCATATACAAAATCGCTGACAAATGTTCCGTCGGGCATTTTTAGCTCTGTGGGGCTAAGGCGGTAATCTCCCCGTCCGTTATCAGACCATTCAAGGCACATATTGTCCAAGGAGTAGAGCTGGTGGGATTCTGTATAGTTCACACTGCTGCCAATGGGAATCGTTTGTTTTTGCGCCAGCACATCTGCTGATTCCATGGTATCAAGCAGTGTACCATAATATATATGTTCCAAGTGCTCAAATTTAGTCCTTCTAAATATATATGTGGTATTTTCTGTATCCAATCTGAAAACGTTATCTTTTACACTTATCATAAAAATTGCCTCCTTATTTCTATATGCTTTTAGATGTTTACATCTTTATCTTCACAAATTTAAAAGTAACCAAATTATATGTATGTAATAACTAATTACTTGTATTGTGTTTTATAATTCGACAATTGTAAATTTAATCCTTCTTTAGCATAAATTTTTTTACTAGGAATAAATGATCAGGAATATTTAAAGACATTTATTATTATATTTTTCTAATATATTGTCAAAAATTAATACAAATGAATTTTTTAAGAAAGAAGTGATTGTATTGAATTTACTTTTATTAACTATGATTTTCATTATATTAATATACTCAGGTAAAATAATAAAAGAAATGAAAAATACTGCTGAATGGCAGTTCAAATCAGATTATTTGAAATATGGGTATTTATCCCGTTATTACTTATCCATGAATTTATCCCCATCAAAATTTGAAGATTTTTGTAAAGACATTCTAGGAAAAATGGGGTATAAAAATTTAGAATATGTTTCTGAAACTATGGAAAGCGGTAATAATATTCGCTTGACCAGCAGTAAACTATCCACTTACATATCAACCAGATTATATGGTGTAAAAAATAATGAAAAAAGAAATATAGATGACAGCTATGAAGCAATAGGAAGATCTGAAGTTCAAAAATTCATAGGTGCATTAGTCCATGACAAAATTAAAAATGGGATAATTATGACTACAGGAGACTTTACTGAAGAAGCTATAAAATATACAGAGTCTCTTCCCGGGGAATATACGATTAAATTAATAGATGGCATTGCATTAACTAAAGAATTAAGAAAAATCCGCGAAAAAGAAATCATAGACATAATGATATGTAATGCTGCTAACTAGGTGGTGATTTCATGAATACTATAAATTCTTTTTTCAGCGATTTACCTGTATTTTTAAAATCCATGGTGATAACTCTTATAATTATTCTTTTTTATCTGCGGATAAAAGAATTAATAAGTCTTATTAAATATAAAAGGCATAAAAGGGAGTATATAGAAAAGCTAAAATGTGGTAACTTGAGCAAGAAAGATTTACATGATTATACTCCCTTTGAATTTAAATATTGGTGCACAGAATTTTTAGAAAAAAAAGGTTTTACACATATAGATGTAACACCCTCCATGCAGGATGGCGGAAAAGATATAATATGCAGAAAAGGTACAGAAACATACTTTGTTGAATGTAAGAGATTTGAATTCAAAAATAATCCTGAGTTCAAAGTTGATATGGAAATTGTCAGGAAGCTGGTTGGAGCCATGGAAGCCTGCAGTGTTCATAAGGGAATAATTATAACTACAGGGTTTGCATCAAATAAAGCTGTAGAATATGCTAGAACTTTACCTGGTAATTACAAAGTGGACATTATAGAAGGAGACGAGTTAGTTAATCAGTATGATGAAATAAGGTTAAAATATACTGAGCAAAAGACAATATAAAAATTTTTGTGTAACTGTAAGAATTCCATCCTAAGTGAAGTGAACTCGCTTTGCAAAAGCCCAGCATGGAAACTTCAGATGGGGCCTGCAGCAGAATTAAAATATCGCCCACTTAGAAGTGGGTGCCTTGGTAACTCCATAACTCCATAACCAATATAACTGTTATGTTACACCATATCATCCATTTACTGTTATACCCTCTTTAGTTTCCCCTTTATTCGCAAGTTTATATAATTTTTTTTGTTAATGTTTTTAACTAAATTGAATTTTATGTTATAATTTAGATAGATTTTAACTAATTGTTAATTAGATATCATACTTAACCTGATTTATCAATTAGATATCATACTTAACCTGATTTATCAATTAGGATGTGAGGAAGTTTATGATTGAAACAGTATTAATTGCAATGCTTGCTGGAAAAATTAAAGGGTACAAGCTAAAACCCCTTTTTAAAGATTGGGCAGTATACCCTGCAGTTATATTTACACTTTTTTATGTTTTTCTGCAGATTTCAATATTTTGTGGATTTTATGGTTTTATTAAATATGCCGGT
>JBAXYJ010000105.1:0-9443 GCA_041670885.1 Clostridiaceae bacterium | reverse complement strand
TACACTTAACTATCTTCGTCACCTAAATAGCCCAAGGCTAACTTTATGGCTGCTTGCTAAGCATTACCACACAGGATTCTCACCTGCACTACATGTACGCACTTCGTTGCATACCGGGGGTCCTGGGAGCGATTGGAAGAAAGCTCCCTGCTACTACATGTACGCACTTCGTTGCATACCGGGGGTCCTACCCTTTTATGGCAAATTCTTTACCCCAGTGTTCGTTACAGAAAATGGCTACTTGTAAGCTATTTTATAAACACCTGCCATATTCAAAAGCATTCCCTGTAATTCCAGATTGAGTATGGAATTCATGAGTTCATTCTTGTCCGCATGAATCACTGTTGAAAGTTCATCTATAGATAATCTTCTTTTTTCTATTTCAATTATGATCTTTCTTTCTAAATCGCTGTACTTAAATTCTTCTTTATCATTTTTTAAAATAGGTGTTTCTTTTTTTATACTCATACATTCAATAAATAGTTGTTCTTTATTCAAATAAATATTGGCACCTTCCTCAATAAGCTTATTTGATCCTTTGAATTCTTTCATATATATGCTGTTAGGAGCTGAATATATCTTTTTCCCTTTTAATTTGGAATAATTAGCTGTTATCAATGCCCCGCTTTTCTCTCCTGCTTCTGCAATTAATATTTTTTCACTCAATGAGCTTATCAGCCTGTTTCTTTTAGGGAAATTCTCCTTTTTCACAGAAGTTCCCGGTGGATATTCCGAAATTAAAAGTCCGGTTTCTTTTATTTTTTCCATAAGATTTCTATGCTCCTCAGGATAACAAATATCAATTCCGCAGCCAAGAACAGCTGCTGTGAAACCGGAAGCTTTTATACAGGCTGTATGAGCATAGCTGTCTATTCCTTTAGCCAGGCCGCTGATTACGGGAATTCCAAGGCTGCCTAAATATGAGGCTGCTTCCACAGCTACTTTCTTTCCATACTCGTTACACCTTCTAGCTCCAATTATTCCTACTCCTTTTAATTCCTTATAAAGCTTTCCGCTGTAATATATAATAATAGGATTGTCCTCATATTTATTTAATTCCCTCGGAAATATTTCGTCATTATAAACTGATATTCCTATGTTTTTTTCTCTGCAGCTATCCAGTATTTTTTCTGCTTCCATTAAATCTTTATTACTATATATAGAATTTGCAGTTTCTGTTCCAATTCCGTTTACTCTTATAAGCTCTTCTATTCCTGAATTATAAATATTTTCAGACTCTCCAAAATAGTCAATAAGTTTTCGTGATGTAACAGGTCCAATTCCCTTAATTTTTGTCAGCCACAGATAATAAATTAATTTTTTATCTTCCATTTTACATAGCCATCATTTTACTTTCTTCTTTTTCTATATCCCTGCACATTATTGCCTTGATTATATGATTCTTATTAATATTTGTTTCTCCTTCCAAATCAGCAAAGGTTCTGGCCAAGTTTAGAAACTTATAATAAGACCTGGCGCTGAATTTAAATCTGTTATAAGCATTCTCCAGTATTTTGTAGCTTTCACTGTCTAATATGCATATTTCTTTAGTTAAGGAATTAGGCATCTGGGCATTACAGTTAATTTTATCAAAATTTTTAAATCTCATGTTTTGGATTTCTTTTGCTTTTTCCACCATAGCCTTTAATTCTTTTGAGGATCTTCCTTCTTTATGTTTAGAAATATTAGTAAAATCAACACCCTTTACATATTTCTGAATGTCTATTCTGTCAAGAACAGGTCCGGAAATCTTATTTCTGTATTTTATTACCTCATAATCGGTGCAGTGGCATCTTTCCTCTCCATAATATCCACAGGGACATGGATTCATGGCAGCTACCAGCATGAAATTTGCAGGATAATTCTGAGACTGCCTGACTCTTGAGATACTGACGCAGTTATCTTCCATAGGCTGTCTTAATGCCTCCAAAGTATTTTTATTAAACTCTGCTATTTCATCCAGAAAGAGAACTCCATTGTGTGCCAGGGATACTTCTCCCGGTTTAGCATAAGTTCCTCCTCCGATCAAAGCATTTAAGGATGCATTATTATGGGGGGATCTGAATGGTCTTTTGGTAATCAGACTTCCTTTTTCTTTCAGGATACCTGCCACAGAATATATTTTCGTAACTTCTAAGGCTTCCTCTTCTGTCATTGATGGAAGTATGGTGGGAATTCTTTTAGCTATCATTGATTTTCCGCAGCCCGGAGGTCCTGTAAGAAGCAAATTGTGTCCTCCCGCAGCTGCTGCCACAACAAAATCTATTACTGTATCCTGTCCCTCTACATCTTTGAAATCAAGAAATTTATCATCTGCTGTTTCTTCCTCTGATTGAACTTCATACTGATAAGGAACCTTGTTTTCAAGATAATTTATTACATCAATCAGTTTATCAAAGGCATATATTTCTATTCCGCTGACCAGCTTTGCTTCTTTGTAATTTATTGCGGGAACAATCAGTTTTTTTATTCCCTGCTTTTTGGCTTCTATTACCATGGGAAGGACTCCGGTAACTCCTCTTATATCCCCATTTAAGGAAAGTTCTCCGATAAAAGCATATTCATCAACATTATCAAAGTCAATTTGATTTGTTTTCATTAATATTCCTAGGGCCATTCCCAGATCAAAATGAGAACCGGTCTTTTTTATATCACAGGGGGCTAAGTTTATAACAATCTTCATTTTAGGATATTCATATTTTTCATGATTTATTGAAGCTTCTATCCTTTCCTTTGCTTCTTTGACAGATGCATCACCAAGCCCTACAATTATTGTGGAGGGTTTTCCATAAGTAACTTCCGTTTCTATTTTAACCATATATGAATCGATTCCGCTGATTGCAAAGCTGTTAATAACAACTGCCATTATAGTTTATCCTCCTGATTTAGCTTTATCTTTATCCCCTGCTCTACGAATTTTTTATATAAATCTCTTTCATTACCATTAATAAAGTAACTTAATATTTCGCTGGAATTAATTAACTTTTCTCTTTTCTTACCAATGTACATGCTATAGCTGCTCCAATTATAATCTTCTGGTTTTTTAACCATATTTGCCCGTATCGGATTTAAATGAATATATCTTGATGTTTCAAGCATCTGAGTATCAGTTTCTATAAGCTCAGAGAAATATCTATCTTGGTAAAGATGACCTATGAAATTATGCTTATCGTTGAAATATTTTGTGTAGATACCGCTTATCCTGGCCATAAAAAACTTCATGTGCATATCTTTTGTCTTTAGTAAAATATGAACATGATTATCCATTAAACAATAGCAAATTATTTCAAATTTATCATCATAATATTCCAATGCTTCCCGGATAATATCCAGGTACATCTGAAAGTCTTCATCATCTTTAAAAATGTCACTTCTTCTGTTTCCCCTGATTGTAATATGATAACTGGTATCCGGAAACCACTCACGTTCTTTGTTAGACATACCTCAATTTCCTCTCTTTTTAATACTTTAATTTTTGACATACAGAATTTTTTATATACACCCAAACATTCAATTAACGAAAAAATAAGAACAACAGTTAAAGGCTGCAAAGTGGGACTCTCACAATACAAATGGGATTCTTACTTTAACAATTCACCTTGGCAGGTACTCTGAGGTCATTCCATGAAAAGAATCAAGTAAGGAAGTCATTTTCTGGCTGTTAATTTTTTAACTTTACTGAACGCAAATTTAGCAAAAAAGAAGAACAGTCATCGAAACAACCGTTCTCGTATTTTGTATTTTATTGTATTTTTACCAATTAGGCCCTTGCTCGGGGGTCCTACCAAAACCTCAGAAAATGGATGACGTCAGGAAGACATTTTCTGGTTGCTAACTATAAATTTTTATCACAATAATATTTCTGTTTCGAACTAGTAGGCTTATTAGGTATAGTTAATTTTAACAGACTTCCTTTTATTAAAGGATTAAGTATCTTTTCTCTCATATAACTCCTACTTTTTATTTTAAGAAAACTTTGAATTTCATTTCTGCTTCTAGGAATTTTACAAAACTTTAAGATCTCATCTATCCTATCTTTTTCTTCTACACTATCCTGACCACTGACTTGACCACTGACTTGACCACTTGCCTGTTTAGACAGTGGAATAATAGTCTTAAAAACATCACCTTCTATAAAAGTAGGTTCTGCACCAGAATATATCTTATTGTATTTATAAATATTTCTTACTCCTGAACCCAATTCATCCACCCATCCTATTTCTTTGAAAAACTTTGCTATTGTTGGGTTCTTAGGAAATGGTGAAAAGTTTTCAGGATCAATTATACCATTACCATGAGATTTATTGCTATTTTCAACATAAACTCTATCTTTCTCAATAATCAACTTTGCAGGGAATGGATTCGCAAATTCTCTATGAATGAGTAAATTAGAAACAACTTCTCTAAAAATCTTATCTCTAATACTAATTCTTCTGTCGCCTTCAAGGTAAAAATTATCGTTCAAATGTTTTGAAACAAATTGCATCAAACGTTCATAACTCTCTATCAGATTAACTCTAATATCATCTCTATCATCATAACGATCCAAATTTACTCTTCGTAATATAGCATCAGTTCTATAATGTGGCAAAGCTGCATGAATTAATTCTTCAGTTCCAAAAATCAGAATACCACCAAGGGTTATTCCTTCCTTACCACTTTGAGGGTCTTTAAGAAACAATCCTGCACTTTTTAAAAGTTCTAAATCATTCATTGATTTCCATGGATGATTTGCTCTTTCATTAGCAGCCATCTTCCTGGCTTTTATTAAAAGTTCAGACTTGAGTTCAGATATTTCTGCAAAAGGGAAAATTCTATTTTCCGTATAAGTACCCTGCTTTCTCATGTACATTCCAGATACGAGATTTGTATTGTCTGTTATGTCTATATCACCGTCTTCATTTCTATCATAAATCCTACCATTACACCTATGAACCTGCGAACTCTCTGGTACAAAGATATATAGAATTATCTTCCCATCAATTTCTACTTCTTCAACTGATAAATAGAAGGTTGGACTGATTTTCTGTGGATTATTTATAGAAGTTACAAAATCCTTCTTAATTTTTTCAATTGCTTCTGGCGAAATACCTATAACACCACCTTTGTCTTCGACACCAAGAAGTAGTTGCCCACCATCTCGATTTAAAAATGCACATACAGATTCAAAAACGTCTTTATTTAATTTATTATGGCTTTGCTTAAACTCTACTGTTATACTTTCTCCACCATTTAAGAGCTGCTTTATAGTTTCGATTTTCATATGTGGAGGCTTCAAGCATTTGATCATCGGATTCTATATATTCTGCATGATACCTGTCCTGAAATAAATGACCAATATAATTGTATTTTTTGTTAAAATATTTTGCATACATGGCATTTATTCTTCCTATGAATTGTCCCGGATGGTTTATTCTTTGTTTTGATTAACAGATGCACATGATTATCCATAAGACAATAACAAATTATTTCATATCCATCCAGTTTATGATACTTCAAAGCTTCTTCTATTAAGATTAAATAGTATTGAAAATCTTCATCATCTCTGAATATGTCACATTCCGGTGATTTCCTCTTGCAGTAGCATGACAGCTGGAATCAGGAAACCATGGGACTTTAGGTGTTGGCAATTCATAGACCTCCTATTTTATGATTCCTTTTGATTATTGCCATAATTTCAAACAATATTCAACCCAGTGATCATTTCAGAAAATGAATAACGTCAGGAAAACATTTTTGGGTGGCTTAAATACATTTTAAGAGGTTAATAACTCACCACATTGGAAAAGATTATTCACCGCTTATTTTTGTTCAACGAGAATTCAATGAAAAAAACAACCAAAATATTGGCTGCTCTCCTATATTACTTTTTATTTCATTATTTCCAAATTATGTACCCCAGGGTTCATTCCATAAAATGGATGACGTCAGGAAGAAATTTTCTGGTGGCTAACATATTTGACTTATGCTATTCCTTCATTTTTTTCCATCAATTTAATAAATTTTTCAGTAAATTCCTCTTTTGAATATGTATGAGTCGCCTTAAAAATGTATTTTTCAAATTTATCAATATCAAATAACTTTTCTTCAATTTTTGCACGTTCTAAAATAAAAGAAAATGTATTACTTCTACTTTGTGAATCTTGAATTTTTGGATATTTATTTGAATTATATACCAAAATATATTCTATCTTTGTTCTCACAAATTCCATATTAGGAATGATATTTAAACTAATTAATATAATTACGCTATCATACAATTTGCGGTATATTTCGGATTTATCAATTGAACCATTTTTAAATTCTACAAAATACCAGCCATTATCATTAATATATAGCGCATCATTAGATTTTGGAACATTAGCCCATCCTTTACCCCTAGAATATTCATTAGGTATTTTATCAAAATCCACTACTTTAAGGCTACTTTCACACATATTAATACTATTACAATCATCAAAGGATGATTTTTTTAATGTACATATATGGTTTTTCAGAATATCTGGTAAATTCTTTATCTTATCTTCTGTCATAGCATCCCCCTATTTATTATTCAATTCATATCTAAGCGAATCTAAAATTTGGATAGGCGATGCCATTTTTTTATATATTAAATCTATATTATCTGTAACTCGCTCCATTTGTACTTGATTATCATTATCCATAGAAGATAAATAATAATTTACTTTATTGTCTATACCATGCTTTACTGAGAACAAATTAATTGCATCAAGAAAGTATGGACTATGAGTAGCTACAATTATTGATAAATCAAAATGTTTCTGTAACAATACAATTAATTCTGCATAAGCAACTTGCCATTGCGGATGAAGATGAATTTCAGGTTCATCTAGTATAATGATATCTTTTTCCTTAAGTATATTTTTTTCTAATAGCATTTTTAAGATAATAAAAGATTTTATACCTGTAGAAAGATTATTAAAATAAACCGGTTTAGAAAATCCATCTCTTTGGTAATAATATTCATTGTCTTGTTTTTCTATAATTTGACCGTCCACAACATTTTGTAATGCTTTGTATACTTCGCTCAATTTTTCTTTTACAAGAACAGATTCAATTATTCCATCCATAATATCATCTTTAAAATCATTTGTGAGTAAATCTCTTAAATATTCATCCATTGTATTTAAGTCAAAATAACTAGACAACGAATCAATAATAAATGGATTATCAATATAAATAGCATTGTGCAAAATCGCAATATCTGCGGAAAAACTTGTACATTCATTGTTTTTAAAAGTTAAATCTATTAGTTTCTTTTTTATTTCTAATTGCACTTTTGCATCAACACTATTCCCAACTAACGAATTTATTTGATTATGAAATACATTATTAAAGTAGCGTGAAACAACTTCTAATGTAATATCTTTTTCAGATAAACCGATAATGGATTCTATCTTATCTGTCATTGTTTCAAGCATAGTACTCCATTCAATGTCTTCAAGTTCATCTAAGTTAATCCTTTTATTTACACTTTCATGAATAATATTGTAAATATCACTTTTTTCTAACCTATTGTTTTTTTTCAATTCCATATCAAATTGGTTAGCAATTATACGTGCTAGCATAGGAGAATTCCTCATAAATATACTTTTGGGTGAACTATGCATTGAATAATCTCTAAATAACAAACGACAACTATCCTCTATTTCTTTGATACGTTGCTTCGCAATTTTTTCATCAATTTCTGAAATAGCATTAAACAATGAAAATAATATTTTCCCTATTGTGCTTTTTCCTGTATTGTTTTCTCCAGCAATTACAGTAATTCCATCAACTTTAATATCTGCCTTACTGATCTTCGCAAAATTATCTATTATTAACCTCATATAAATTCCTTTCTTAACTATACGATAAATTGTATAATTCATTATAATAATTGTACTCTATTAATCTAAATAACACAAATAGAACTATTATCGAATCAATAAATTTATTGATCGTTTTATTATGTACCCCTGGGTTCAATCAAGAAAATGAATGACGCCAGGAAGACATTTTCTGGTTGCTATGGTTGCTATTCTAAATGCACATTTACAAAAAAGGAGAATAACCAATTATAGGCTACCCTCCCATTGTTGTATTTTATTGAAATTTTTCTATATATATCATTGATAGGATTCTTCCTGTTAATCCCCAGGAGCCGTTGTCTTCTTAAACCAATTATCTTTTGCCTCTTTATATATTTCGTCAATATTCATACCTTGATAAACTTCTCGTTGTGTACTTAAATAATCTTCACTTCCGTTATTTTCAACCTGCCGTATAAATCTTAGGAATCCGGAATAACCTAATTCTTTTATTAATAAACTGGAACCTTTTTCTATTATTTCCTTATCACTATATTTACTTTTTTCATTCAATAACATCTATACTCATCTCCCCTCTAACAAAATCTATAGGATTCATCAATTTTGTTTTACCAATTACATCTTTAATTTTCTCAGTATTCTTTATAATGGTTTTTATAAATTTATCATCACAAGTTATGAAATAATCACATTTAAAATATACTGCGCAAGCTAAATGAAGTGCATCTTTAGGTTTCGTGTTAGAATTAATCATTATAAACTTGGCTAAATTTAATATTTCATCATTTGGTTCAATATTGATTTTACATATATTTGAAATAGTTTTTATAGAATTTCTTCTATATAAAAATGGATTTTTATTATTCTCATCATCCAGCATAAATGACCAGCACAATTGATATTGTTCCTTTTCTATCAATTCAAAGATAATATCAATTGCCATTGTTTCAAATTTAATTCTAAGTTGTGATTGATCATCAAAAACTCTATTATAAATATTCATATCTAAATAAGTATACATCTTTCTTATATCTCCACTCTTATTCTTCCACTTAAATATAATATTATATTACTATTTTAAATTAATTCTGATGTAACCACTGAATTTGTTATATATAAATAGTTACCTGAAATTTTCATTTAATTTTACCTTCAATTATTATACTTAATTAAATTATACCATATATTAATATCATTAATACATTTTTTCTGGATATATATCAAATTTGGGTAAAATCTTATGTTCCATAAGTTTTCTTTTATAAAAACAACAAGCCGGAATCAGTATTAGCATGAAGGTTAAAAACTCAGCTTCACTAAACCCAAATTTAGCAAAAAGACAGCCAATATCGGCTGCCCTTCAATGTTACACTCCAGGTGTCGTTCCGGGAATTATTTTTCCGGAACATAAAATCTCATATCCAAGATATTTTCTTCATCAAATTCATTGTTTTCCTGTATACTTTTCTTCAAAACCGAGATTTCTTTCCGCCCATTTTTTTCTGATACATCAGGAAAGCTGTAGTAATATGCCTCTTCATCTTCTGTATAATAAATTACCGGAATTTCTTTTTTCAATTTTTCATACCACCTTATATAGTTTATATATTT
>JBAXYJ010000104.1:0-9469 GCA_041670885.1 Clostridiaceae bacterium | reverse complement strand
GAATCTGGTGACTATGGCTTGAAGGCAACACTCGTTCCCATTCCGAACACGCAGGTTAAGCTTCAAAGCGCCTATGGTACTGCAGGGGTAGCCCTGTGGGAGAGCGGGTCATCGCCAGGTTATATCCCTAAAGCATTGCTTTAGGGATATTTTTTTACTTATAAAACCTGCAGCAGCTGCTGCAGGTTTTTATTCATTTTAAATAAAAATTTATTTAAAAATACGTTATAAATGATACATACTAATTATAAATTTGGTGAACCTAAAAAGTGTATAGATTATTTATAAGAAGGTGATTTGTTTTGAAAAAGTTTGCCTTATTTATAATGCTTTTACATATTTTTTTAAGCAGTAATCTAACTGCAAAAGCCATTGATAAAACCTGCTACGATACAAATATGAAAAGAGATATTTTAGTTTTGATGATGTCGTACCCTGAATATGTTATAGATGTAAATAAAGGTGATAATGGCAATGTTTATATTATAATGAAATCTGGGAAAAAGATACTTTATGATGATAAGATAGAAAAGAGTTTTGAACAAAAACTAGCTAATCCTGATCTGCAGGATACTCTGGAGCAAATTTATCCCTTAAATTCAGTCAATGATTTAATGGAAAAGAATTTTGATCCTGGTCGTTTTAGAAACTATGAGCTTTTAACAGAAGTATATGGCTCTTCAAGAAAGCAAGTTGAGAAAAACCTTGTTAATGTTACAGCAGGAGGCAGCTTTCAATTTAATAAAAACAATAAAGCTTCCGATTCATTAAAAAGAGCTATGAAAGAGCTTCAGGTATTAGCAGGACAAAATAAAAAGATCGCCGGCTGTATTTATCCCTGCAGCGGAACCTATAACTATAGAACCATTGCAGGAACAAACAGGCTAAGTCCTCATTCATTTGGTAATACCATAGACTTGGCAAGAGATAAAAGAGATTATTGGAAATGGGCAACAGAGGACCAGGGAAAACAGAGACTTCAATCTTATCCTAATGAAATTCCGGAAGCTTTTGAAAAAAATAATTTTATTTGGGGCGGAAAATGGAACCACTTTGATATTTTGCATTACGAATACAGACCTGAAATAATACTAAAGTCCAGATACTTTGGAAATTGTAATAATACAAAGCTCTGGTATGAAGGTGTTCCTTTAGATGATAATAAAATAAGAGGATATATTGAAAAAATTGAAAAAATATAATATGAGCTAAGGCTGCTTGGGAGGCAAAATAATAACTAGATTATAAGGAGTTAATAAATGAAGAAAGTAGTAAAGCAAACTGTACTTATATTAACCCTGTTAATTTTAAACACATTTTTATGTAAAGCTTCAAATACAAAGATTCCTATGGACAGTATTTCGAAAGAAGAAGCAGAAATAACTATAAAACAGATTTTTCAATGCAGAAACAGAGCATTACTAAGTAAAGATTTGGAAATGATTAAGTCTTTCTATGATTTAAATACTAAATATGGCACATGGGCTTTTGAATATGAACAGAGAAAATTGAAATATCTTCATAATTGGGCAGAGAAACAAGGCATTGAATTTACTGATGTAAATCAGGATGTAGTTATCAGAAGCATCAAAACGAGTAGCAGCAGGTGCTCAGCTAACATTCTCTGTTCTACAGAATATAAATATGTATATGAGGATCAGCCTGAAATTGTAAACAGCTTTAGAATAGGAACTTATCACAACTTGAGTCTTAGTGATAAAGATGGTGAACTGATAATTACAAAGGAATGGTACACAGATCCCTTTGCAGATTCACTAAATTTAGAAAACATAAAAGCTGACGATATAAAAAAGTATATATTATCTAAAGAATCCAGGAGTACTACAGATTTAATTGAAAGAAGAATTAATGCAGCAGACTATGCTAAACAATATTGCGGTGCTGCAAGCGAAAAACAATATGGATATATGTATAATAAGAAATATAGGAACTACAACCCTCAGGGAGGAGATTGTGCAAATTTTGCTTCTCAAATACTTTTCGAAGGAGGCAAGTTTAGAAAAAACGGTGCATGGAATTACGATAAAAGCGGTGCCACAAGAGCCTGGGTTAATGCAGATGGGTTTAAAAGTTATATGTTAAACAGCCGCAGGGCATCAGTAATTGCTTATGGAAACTATGACAAGGTGTATAAAGCCTCTTACAAGCTGCTGCCAGGGGATTTTGTTGCATATGAAAAAAAAGGAGATATAACTCATATTTCTGTAGTAACCGGTACTGACTCCAGGGGATATTCTCTGGTAACCTGCCATAATACGGACAGAAATGATGTTCCCTGGGATCTTGGGTGGAGTACTAAAAAAATTAAGTTTTGGCTCATAAGAGTGCATTACTGATAAGCAATCAGATAATTTATGTGCAGATAAATATCATAAAACATGGAGCTCCTGATCAGGAACTCCATGTTTTATTTATTATAATATTAGTATATAATGGTATTTGTAATTATTTGAAAACGTAGCAGGAGGATAACATGGAGGAGAAAGAATTTTTAAAAATATTAACCACTAATTTTTCTCCCAGCGGCAGAGAAGACTTTCTATATGAAGAAATTAAAAAAGCCTTTCAGCCCTATGGAGAAATTTCAATAAGTAATATAAACAATATATATGTAAAAAGAAAAGGCAGCGGGAAAAATAAAATAATGCTTATGGCCCACTTAGATGAGGTTGCCTTAGTAATAACTGATTTTAATAAAGATGGATTTTTAAAATTTAAAGGAATAGGAATTGACCCAAAAACCCTTGTTTCTCAGGAAGTAGTAATTAAAGGAAAAGAGGATATAACAGGTATAATTGGGATTAAGCCGCCTCATTTAATGAATGAAGAAGAAAAGGATAAAGCTGTAACATTCCAAAGCCTATTAATAGATACTGGCTTAAGTAATCAAAAGTTAAAAGAAAAAGTGAGTATAGGAACTTTCGCTTATGTAAAAAGGGATTTTACGGAGCTGCTGCATAATAATGTAGCCTGCAAGTCTGCAGATGATAAGGCAGGAGTTGTTTCAATGCTTTCCTGTGCTAAAGAATTAGAGGGCAAAGACCTAAAAACAAATGTATATTTTGTTCTCTCAGCACAGGAAGAGGTTGGCCATAGAGGAGCTAAAAGTGCAGCTTATGAAATAGCTCCTGATATAGGTATAGCTATTGATGTAACCTTTGACAGCGGAAAATTTGGGGCTGATGACAGGGAAAATAAGTTAGGGGGAGGGCCTTCTGTCTGTATAGGACCTAACTGCCACCCTAAGCTTAGAAAGATGGTTATAGAAACTGCCAAGGAGTGCAATATCCCATATCAGGTTGAAGTTGAGCCTGGCAATACAGGAACTGATGCCTGGGATATTCAGATAGCAAGAGAAGGAATCCCAACACTGCTGATATCTATACCGGAGAAGTATATGCATACCTCAGTTGAGGTAATTGATATGGATGATATCATAAATACCGGTCTGCTTCTTGCAAAATTTATTCAGAAATTAGACGATGAGAGTTTGGAGGAAGTGCTATGCTTTTAGAAAAATTAAGCAACGCAATATCTCCTTCCGGTTATGAAGGGGAAGTCAGAGAAATAATAATTAAAGAAGTTAAACCCTATGTAGATGAGCTTTTTGTAGACAAAATGGGGAATATAATAACTCATAAAAAGGGAAAGGGCAAAAAGGTTTTAGTAGATGCCCATATGGATGAGGTTGGATTCATAATAATAGGATACAACGATGATGGAACATTACGATTTGCCTCATTGGGCGGAGTTAATGACAAAATTCCTCCCTGCAAGGTGCTTTATGTAGGAACTAATAAAATTAAAGGAGTAGTTGGACTTAAAGCAATTCATCTTCAGTCTAAGGAAGAGAGAAACAAAGGTATAGGCTATGACGGCTTGTGCATAGACATAGGAGCAAAAGACAGACTTGATGCTGAAAAATATGTTGAAATAGGAGATTATGCGGTTTTTGATACAAAGTTTGGCTGCTTTGGAGATGGTTTAGTAAAAGGAAAGGCATTTGATGACAGAATAGGCTGCTTTATTCTCATAGAAGCTCTAAAGGAGAATTACAGCTGTGACTTATACGGTGTATTCAATGTACAGGAAGAGACAGGAAGAAGAGGAGCTTTGGGATCCTCATTTAGAATAAACCCGGAAATAGGCATAGCCCTTGAAGGGACAGTTTGTGCTGATATGCCAAATGTGCCTGAGCATATAAGCGGGACTTATTTAGGAAGAGGACCGGCAATATCAATTATGGACGGGACCAGTATTTATGACGCTTCTATAAGAGAAGAAATTGAAAAAACAGCAAAGAAAAGCAATATCCCCTATCAGAATAGGCGCGCTGTAGCAGGAGGAAATGATGCAGGCTCTATACAGGGTGTTAAAAATGGCTGCAGGGTTGCTGCTATTTCTGTACCCTGCAGATATATTCATTCCTCAGTATCTGCTGCCAGCATTTCTGATATTGAAAACGGGAAGAAGCTGCTTATTAAATTTTTGCAGGGAATTGTTAAGGAGGGAATATAATGGAATTACTAAAAAAACTATCTAATGCCAGTGGTGTCAGCGGAAGGGAAACTGTTGTCAGAGACATAATAATAGAAGAATTAAAGAAAAATAATATAGAATTTAATCAGGATAATATGGGAAATGTCCTGGTTAAAAAAGGTAATGGAAGCAAAAAGCTTATGATATCTGCCCATATGGATGAAACAGGCTTTATTACTACATTTGTTGATAAAGGATTTTTAAGAGTATCAAATGTAGGAAATATTAAAATAGAAAGCTTAGATGGAGAATTAGTAAAGATCAATGGACTAACTGGTAAAATAGTTAATATTAAAGGTGAAGATGATATAAATTCTATATTTATAGATATGATGACAGATGAAAAATTAGAGGTAAATGAAGGAGATATAGCTGTGCTTAAGTCCGGATTCAGCGAAGAATCATCCTATATATCAGGCAAAGCATTAGTAAGCCGCGCCTTATGTTATATACTTTTAGATGTTATAAAAAAATCAGACCCAAAAGATTTTACTGTATATTTTGTATTTACTGTTCAAAATGAACTTAGGGGAAGAGGCGCCAGAGCAGCAGCTTATGAGGTGAATCCTGATTATGCAATAGTTTTAGAAGGTGAAAATTCCAATGATTACCCGGGAGCAGAAGGAAATATTTCATTAAATCATGGGCCGGTACTCCGGCTAATGGATAAAGTACTTATAATCCACCATCAGGTTAGAGAAATTATAGAAAAAGCAGCAGAAAAGGCAAAAGTTTCACTTCAGAAGACTGTATCAAATGAATCATCAGAAGGGGGAGAGCTCCATAAAGAGGTATCCGGCATAAAAGCAGGAGTTTTAGCTCTTCCAATCAGATATAAAAATTCATCACTTGAGGTCGCAGGCAAAAGGGATTTAGAGGATATGAAAAAAGTCCTTCTAAATATAATAGAGTAATGGTTAAAAGAATATTTAAATGGTCTCTCGTTATTGCCTTTATGGTAACTATATTTATATTTTCCGGTGAAAAAGCTGTAGAGTCGGAGCAGAAAAGCAGGCTTGTTATTTATATTCTTAATATTCTTGGAATAAATGTAGAGAGTGCTTTTGGAAGCCTGGCAGATTTTGCCGTCAGAAAAGCAGCACATTTTACAGAGTATTTCATTTTATATATGCTCCTTTTTAACGCTTTGTATAATGATTTTAATAAAAAAACATCACTATTTTTTTCTCTGCTCATTGTATTTTTATATGCTTCAACTGATGAATACCACCAGCTATTTGTACAGGGAAGATCAGGAAAATTTCGAGATGTTTTGATAGATACATCCGGTGGAGCTTTAGGTTTATTGCTTATGGGATTTTTAGCTCACAGGGGAAAAGTCTTGAAAAAAAGAGGATAAAGTTTTCAAAAGCTAATGGCACCATAAAAGCCATTAGCTTTTTTTGAATATAGCAGAAATTAGGTATAGATCAGGTATTAGTTAAAACAAGTAAAAAATCTATCAGAACTAATTTCTAACTGGCAGATGATTAATAAATATTTCATACTCAATAGCAGTGATTAATATGGTCAAGCCTTTAACATCATTTGAAAAAAGAACTATATTATCCTGGGTTTCTGCTTCTAATTCAAACTCTATTTCTTCAGGATACAAATTTTCATTTAGATGGTTAATCATATTGCAGAGCTTCCCATAATCTGAAAATAAGTCCTTGTAACAATTAATTGTATCAAAGAAAGCTTTAATTAAAGCAGAATTAACTTTTTTTAATAGTTTTTTGCTGTATCTTTTCAAATATAGTCCTCCTTACTTTCTTATTCTGTAAATAGGAGAAATTAAAAATAAATTTAAGAGTATGCTATTACTTTTTATATTATCCATAAGAGAATTTAATGCAAAGATTAATAAAAAATATATTTAATTAGCGGTATAGTGTATAATATGAAAATAATATAAGTTGATGATTAATTTAAAACCAAATAGTAAAGATGAGACTCATTTATTTTTGTATAGAAGGTAGCTGATGAAAATTCCAAGCTGCTGATATTAGGTACAATGCCAGGGGCAGAGTCAATTAGAAAGCAGCAGTATTACGGATATGACAGAAATCAGTTTTGGAAGATTATGTTCGCAATTTTTCGAGGAGATTTTAAAGAAAATTATGATGAAAAAAAGAAATTATTATTAAAAAATGGTGCCGCTCTTTGGGATGTGCTTAAAAACTGTGAAAGGGAAAGCAGCAGTGATTCAAAAATTAAAAATCCTGAAGCAAATGATATCAGTTCACTGCTTATAAAATATCCTGATATAAAAACCATATATTTCAATGGCAAAATGGCAGAGACCCTTTTTAGAAAATCAGTAATAAATAAAATTGACTGTAAGAACCTGAAGCTATGCATTCTACCCTCCACCAGCCCTGCTAATACAGTGAAATTTGAAGTTAAGCTGGATAAATGGAAAGAGATATTAGTATCACTATAAATGTAAATATATTTTTCTTCTATATTATAGTGGTATCATTTAATTAAAACTAATAACATATGAGGTGAGATATGAAAGATGAAATAAAAAAAATTTGTGATGGATTTGCTGATAAGAAAAATTTCTCCGGTGTCTGTTTAGTCAAGCTGGGGGATGACACACTATTTTTAAAAGCCTATGGCTTGGCCCATAAGGGTTTTAAAATTCCAAATAACATTGATACTAAGTTTGATACTGCATCTGTTACAAAAACTTTTACCGCAGTATCAATTTTACTTCTGATAGAAAAAGGGCTGCTTAATTTTGATGATAAGATTACAGATATTATTGATCTAAAAGGAACTGAAATTCCAGATGACGTAACTATATATAATCTGCTTACCCATACATCAGGTATTGCTGATGATGCAGATGAAGAATCCGGGGAAAATTATTCTGATTTATTTATTGATAAACCAAACTATTCTCTTAGAAATACAAGGGACTTTCTTCCTCAATTTGCTTATAAAAAGCCAATATTTAGGGCAGGCAGCGATGTCAGATATAATAATTGTGCTTTTATTTTATTAGGCCTGGCAATAGAAAAAATAACGGGACAGCATTACAGAAGCTATGTAGAGAACAATATTTTCAAGCCATGCAGCATGTTAAACACTAAATTTTGCGCTATGGATGAGGTGAATGAAAATACAGCTGAAGGATATTATGGCTGTTATGATGAAAATAATAATCTCATAAAATGGAAGAAAAACATATACTCATATCCTCCTATTGGTTCTCCGGATTCAGGAGCATATACTACAGTAAATGATTTGGATAAATTTATAAGAAGCCTGAAGAAAAATAAGATATTAAATGAAGAATATACAGACCTTATATTTTCTCCTCACTGCAAAGCAGCAAAACCATTTCAAAAATGGAAACCAGAACCCGATGCAGAAATAAGAAATGGATATGCCTTTGAATTTGTTGAAATAGACGGCAAAGTATTCTGCATGCGCAAAGATGGTGTTAATCATGGAACAGCAGCGATGCTTTCTTATTACCCGGCTATTGATGCAGCTGTTATTATTTTGTGCAATCAAGACTGCAATATATGGCAGATGCACAGAGAAATACAGACAACCTTATATTATAATTATTATAAATAGGTAAAGCCATAAATATTTGTGATATAATATAAGAAATTGATAAATATGGGAGAGTAAATTAATTGGAGATATTTGAGCATAACCTATATAAAGACCCTATTACAGGAAGAGATAATTTTTTTAGCTTTATACAGTCAGATTTTCAAAGAATATTTGGAGAAAGTGGATCAGTTATAATTATTGATATTGCCCATTTTTTAAATTTTAATAATAAGTATGGAAGAACTAATGGGGACTTATGTTTAAAATGTCTTTCAGATTCTATATATAAGGTAATGGGGGATAATAAGGATGCTGCTGTATTTCGTACCCACGGAGATGAATTTACTATTATTTTCAGAAGCAGCACCAATTCTTATACGGAAAACATATGCAATTTAATTAAAAAAGAATATAAAACAGTGCTGCATTCTATAGGTTTTAATAATGTAATGTTACATACGTTTATTTTAAATTATAACAGCAGGATTAATTCTATCGAAGAATATTATGAATTACTTGTAAAAAAATCTTTAGATCAATCGGAAAAAACAGGAGATAAATTTTCTGGAGAAAGGCTTTTAAAGCACATAATAGGAGGTATAATTGAGAGGGTAAGAGATACTCTTTCATATTATAATGACGCATATAATATCGCCCTTGTAGATGATGTATCAGGGCTTCCCAATCATAGAGCAGGAAAATTATTTCTCCATAATCTTCTGGAAGAATGTAAAAATAATAATTCGGAATTCAGTGTATTATTTATTGATGGAGACAACCTTAGAAGATATAATGAATTAAGCTATGAAGATGGAAACAAAATGATCAGAAAACTTGGGTCTATTATTGCAAGTTCAGTGCGAAATGAGGATAAGGTATACAGGTGGCTCAGCGGAGATGAATTTCTTGTTATATTAAAGGATACAAATGAAATGAATTCTTTAAAATCAGCTAATAGGATAAGAGAAGCAGTAGAAGATGGAACAAAGGATATGTTATACCCTACAACGATATCTATAGGGTTATCCTGCTGCCCCGGGGATGGAATTACTGAAGAAGAAATTGTTTATAAAGCAGAAAAGGCAGATGCACTAGCTAAAAATCTAGGTAAAAACAAAGTTATAAAATGGAATAAAAATATGAAGTGAACCAGGTACAAGGATATGATAAGCTCCTTAACCTGGTTTTAAATTTATAGTTTTTCTAGATATTCCTTAAGTTTAATCCAATCATTTTCATAATTGCGTAAAAATTCTGCTGAATGATTATATGCAAGAGCTGAAGGATGATACATTGGGAAAATATATTTTCCGAGCTCTTCATTATATAT
>JBAXYJ010000103.1:0-9536 GCA_041670885.1 Clostridiaceae bacterium | reverse complement strand
ATTTTGGGTTATATTTTTTTTTAAATCACCATATTTTTCTTCTGAATATTCATATTTACTACTATATCGCTGTTCTTTTGGATAAAAATATGATGGTCTGCATTTATTCTCATTAGGTTCCCAATCATAACGTGCTTCAATATGTGCATGTAAATAGTGGTCTAAATTCATTAATATAGAATAATTAATTCTTAATGGATTACATGCTTTTATAATTGCATCACCTATAAGTGTCATATCAGTCAAATATTGAGTTCTTTCACTCAGAGATAACTCATTTAATGAACTTGCCTTTGGATATCTAAGAAGGACACAGTATCCTGGCAGAAATTGATTATCACCTATAACAGCAAATCCACTTTTCATTTTTACCATTAATGTAGGATTTTCGCCTCTTTCTGCAGAGCCCATCCTATCATTTTTCCAGCTATCCATAATATATACCCTCCTTTGATATCTATTAAAGATTTCAACTACGCATGAAAATACAATTGTTTAATAATCATAAATTTACAATTGATGAATCATAGATGAAATTTACCAACTTTTTTCGATACTACATATTAACCGTAATATCATCCTCCAATTTCTTCGTAAATATCTCAACAAGTTTCTGTTTTTCGTTCCAATAATATTTTGCTTTTTCAGTTACCATAGGGTTAATTAACCGTTTATTGTTTCCCATAACTATATGTTGATAAATATCCTCATAACTCTTTGCTCCACTAATCCCCTTATCTAAAGTGTACCATATCATTCTCAATACCCCTTCTTCATCCAGTAAATCAGCCTCAATAAGAAGTATCAATTCTATTGGTATATTCTTTTCTTTTAATAATTCCTTGGAAGAATGGAGAGTTATTAGTTTTTTTACCATTTCAATAAAAGATAAATCCATTTTCATTTTTATACCGTATTCATAAAAAATTTTTGCCCCTCGTTCAGCATGAAGTTCTTTACCTTCAGAATATCCTATATCATGAAAAACCACTGCTGTATATAAGGTATTTGTATCAACGTCTTTCCTTCCTTCTACCAATCTTTTAGCCCACCCAAGTACACGTATAGTATGCTGATATTTAGACCTAAATGCCATGAGAGGATTAGGTGGCACATCTCCATGTACAGTAAAATAGTCTTTTACATACTTTAAATGTTCTTCATACATTCAACCTATCTCCTTAAATCTTTAACTATAGTTGATAGTGTTTATAATTTAATTCGTTTTTAAATACAATCGTTTATTAATCACAGAAACACGATTGATGAATCTTATAAGAAGGTTATGATTAATATTAACAAACCTTTTAACATTTCTTATCTGGCATTTCAAAATAAATAAACGTTAACAGAGATGCTATAAATCCTGGTATAAGCATTGATTCATTATTAAGCCAAGTAGCCAATAAAAATCCGATAACTACACTTACAACTACTCCAATAATTTTTTTTAACATATTTATCTCTGCTTTTAACACAATATCTAATATCATACATTTGCATAACAATTTAAGAAGATTCCGTACTAATTTTCTAAAGGAAGCACTATCTGCTTTAGCTTTTCAGCATTCTCTTCAGAAATCGAGTAACCTGTTTCAGTTTTATTTTTGTACATTAACATACCCTTGTTACTATCTTTATTTAGCCATAAGTATATGGTCCTGATTTTATCAGGGAAACTTTTAAATTCTAAAACATAATCCGGCTGAACTACATTTACAATACCGTCCATTTTAACAGATGATTTAACAATGGAAGAAATCTCTATTAATGTCTTTCTGTCAGTAACAGATATGGGACTGCTTTCATCTTTGGCAAACCCAGCGGCAGTAAATATATCAATTTTTTCATACCTGCTATTTAAATAAAAGTATGTTGAAATACTAAATCCTATAATAATAATGATAATAATATATCTCGATTTCTTTTTCATTTAATCCCTTCCCCAAATTAATGAGCAGTATGGCCGCCAACAAAATCTGCACATATTTTAGTTACAGTACCCAATATTTCTAAACTCTCCATGTAGTCATCTTCTATTTCAAGGGAATGTGTTGCATTATTAATAATATTCAAATCTACTGAAGAACAGGCACTTATTTTATCAATATATTCCTTGGGGAAAAGTTTATCCTTTGTGCCAACAATCACAGTACATTTTGAATTAATTATATGAGGAATTGTATAAACTGTAGGCGTTATAAACAAATTGCTGACTTTGTCATAGCCTATTGATTTGCTTATTTCTCCTGCAATTCTTGTCCCTGCACTTTTGCTGATAAAATATATTTTTTCATATGAGTTTTCAAGACATTTCTCAATTGCTTCCTTTACTTCCTTAACCGTCTGTTCAAAAAACTCTTTTTTATAGGTTTTATCTGTCCTCACATATCCATATTCCAGGCTTAACACATCACATCCTGATAATAAGACAGCCTTCCTTGCATAATAAAGTACTGGCTTATCACAAGTTCCGTCACCACCCGGGAATAGTATTACAATGGATTTTGATTTAGGTGAATGAGTTAAAAAAAGATTATTTATTTCATGCCCAAAAGATGAACTTACTTTAATAATAGATTTGCTGATCAAAAGAATCTCCCCCTTTTGCTTCACAATATATTATACTAATTCTGTTTGTTTAAAAATCCCTCATTTATTAAATACTGAATAGAATCCTCCAGATGGTCGGTATTACATTCCAATGCCCAGGTTGCTTCGGGTGCATATTCATTTAGAGTATTTAGTATCTCTGCTATATTCATAGAGCCCTTTCCAATACCTAAATGATCATCATTTTCTCCAAAATTATCATGAATATGAACATATTTAATCCTGCCGCCAAGCTGTCTGATCCATGAAAGCGGCGGAGTTTTGCTGTTACAATTTGCATGACCAATATCCAAATTAACACCTAATTTATCACAATTCATACCGTCAATGATACCTATGAATGTTTCAGGGTCATATTCGCATAGATTTTCCATACACATAACAATATTTCCTTTGTGTTCTTCAAAGAAATTTTCCCAGAATACTATAGAGCGTTTTATCCAGCCATTTATATGAGATGTATTGGGAACATAACCTTGATGTACAGTTATTGTGCTGCATTTAAGTTCTTCGGCAATTTTATATGCATAGTCAAAGTAGAAATTAGTAACATCCTTTATCCTGTCATTCGCACTGCCTAAGCATAAATCCCAAAATGGAGCATGCAAATGCTTTTCAATGTTATCTTGTAATATGTTTTTATACCTGACTAATAACTCTTCTTTTTTATTGACTTCATTCGGATTGTAAAATCCCTGAACTTCAATCCCTAAAGCATATTTCCGGCAGAGTTTAATTACTTTTTCACATTGACAATCATCACACAATACTAAAGATTTCAAAATGTCACCTTCCCCTAATATAAAAATAGATATAAAAAACCTTTAAGTGAATAATATTAGAAAATTATTTATTAAGTATCCGTAAATTCAGGGAATGAATTTCAATAATTTCTTCTAAATCACATTTCTTATAAAGTTACTTAAAGCTTCTTCCCAGTTTCTCATTTCATTGCCAACTGTATTCCTTAACTTTGAATTATCTAATGATGAATACATAGGTCTTTTGGTTGTACTAGGATATTCATTTGTACTGCAAGGTATTACTTTACAAGGTATTTTTGATAATTCAATTATTTTGCATGCAAAATCATACCATGTACATTCGCCACGTCCTGAACAGTGATAAATACCATATTGTTCTGCTGCAATAAGTTTCAAAATATGATGTGACAAATCTTCTGCATTAGTTGGGTTACCTCTTTGGTCATTTACAACCTTTATACTACCTCTCTCCTTTGCAGTTTTCATAATAGTATAAACAAAGTTTTTCCCATTATACCCATATACCCATGAAGGTCTTACTATAAAATATTTTGAAGAATATTCTTTTACAAAATTATCACCCATATTTTTGGCTTTACCATAAATACTATGTGGTGAAGGCTCGTCAATCTCCTTAAATGGTATAGTTCCTTCTCCGTTAAAAACATAATCTGTAGATATATGAACTATTTTTGAGCCAATATCTTCGCAGGCTGCTGCTAAATTTTTGGCTCCATATGCGTTAACACTAAATGCTAACTCCTTATTTAGCTCACAGCCATTCACATTAGTATAGGCTGCTGCATTTATAACAACATCTGGCTTTACCTCTTTAAGTACGCTTTTTACATTATCAAAATCTGCTATATTTAGTTCTTGCGAGCCTTTTCCTATAACCACAGCATTTTTTATTTGTTCTGGAACTTCACCCAGTTCTGATCTGCCCTTATTTAAAATATTTATTAGTTGAGAACCTACTTGTCCTCTTGAACCGGTTATCAAAATCTTCATTTAATTACACTCTTCCTTTACATAAAAATAATTATATTCAATAATTACGCCATAAATTATGATTTCGAATTAATTCTACTATAATTATACAACGAGGATACCTAATTTACTACCATATTAAGGCAATGCTGGTAATAGAGAAAGTGCAACAATTTGTTCGATTTTTCATTTCATGTTAGCCCAACATACATAATATCAACTGCTGGTTTATTTGACGACATCGAGTCAGGATTTATTAAATAAATTATTTAAGAACCGTCCCTAAAAGTGTACCCAAAACTTTGTAATTGAATAAAATAATATAGGATTGAATAAAGAAATGAGGTAAAGTTGTGGCTTATTCTAATAGAGAATTATTAGCCAGAATAATAAAATGTGAAGCCGGAGGCGAAGGAGACAATGGAATGAAAGCTGTTGCAACCTCCATTATGAATAGAGTAAGGGTTGCCGGCGGCGAGTATCGTCGAATCGGCCAGGGTGATATAAGAAAGATACTATACCAGAAAGGTCAGTATGACTGTATGCGGTCTGTACTTGGAGGAGTAGCAAATCCACAGACCATATGGGCAAACCCACCGGAACAGATTCATTATGACATTGCAGACTGGGCACTGGCAGGTAATAGATTATTCCCAATAGGCTATTCACTTTGGTATTTTAATCCCTTTGCTCCAGGTTGTCCTTATATGTTTCCATTTAACGGATCCGGCACTTTTCAAATAGACATTACAAAACATTGCTTTTACAATCCTACCGCTCTCTATTTTCAAACATAGTTATAATTGGAGGTATTTATGAAACCAGGATGTTATTTTGATTATTACGAGCCGCTGCTGCGAATCAACCCTGATGAAATGTTCCCTGAGCCTGGGACCCCTGCCCCTCAGCCTGGGATTCCTTCAGATTTTGAGAAAGCTCCGGGATCGCCTACAGAATTAGGCACTGAATACACTCAAGGGTACTTAAGGACTCAGATTGGAAAACGTATGAGGATTACCTTCCTGCTTGGCACTAGTACCATTCAAGACAGAACAGGCATCCTGAAGGAGGTTGGTATAAGCTATATTGTACTAAGAGAAGAAGAAACAAACAGCGATGTTCTTTGTGACATATACTCAATAAAATTTGTAAACATTTTTCAGTAAACTATAACTTTATTTAACTCCACTTTTCATTAAAAATAGTGGAGTTAATTTCCTATTTAATGTTTTTCAGCTGATTATAAAGTTTTATTCCCTCTTCACTGTTTAAAAATCTGTTTCTGGAGTAGAAATATGCAAAATAAGATATACCTATACTAAAAATATTAGAAACGTCAATATGCTATTAGTTTTTTCATGGAGTACCTCGATATATCTTCATCTGGTTAATGAATAATTTTCTTATCTAAGGGAATTGCATAATAACATTTTGGCTGATTTTTCAGTTTAAAATAAAGAATTATTAATGTTTTCTTAAATTGAAAAAGTTAATTTATAAATTATGCAATTTCCTCATCTTAATATATCATCAAATTCTTCTGCTGTTATGCCTAATTTTTTCGCATACCTCTCTCTTAAAAATCTAAGCCTGAATCTATATTCTGTATAGCTTATAATATTTCTTCTGTATAAATCATAGGTGGAATCTAAAAGATTGTAGTATTCTTCTATTATTTCTTTTCTTATTCTGCCATCTTCACTAAAGGAATCAAAATCTATTTTACTTTTTTTACTTTTTACTTTATAAGATATTAATATTACCAAAGTGATAGTCAATAAAATAAGAATTATATCTTCCATAAAAACCTCCTATATGTTTCCTCATATTATATTATTCTTAAGGTCCTTATTTAGTTATTTTTAATATTAAAAATCATATTATATCTATCATCTTCCAAAATAGAATTTATGCTATAATTGAGTAAATTGATATAAAGGAGATATTGTATGCCTGATATCGACATGGAAAGAATTTATAATGATGCTTACAGGTTAGGCATCAGAGAATATAAAAAACATGTATCAAAAGGAGACAGCGGTTATTTACCCTCACTTGAAGGACTGCTTAGAAATGCAGAGATAGTATCAGAGGTGAATATTGGTATAATGGAGATTCCGCTGAGTAAAATAGCGGGCACCTATTATCATTCGAGAAGCATTTCCTTTGCTCATAACTATATGCCTATTTTGGCGGATAAAACAGAGTTTTGCAAAAAGTGGGAACATGTGGCAGAGTGGCACCTGACAGAGGGCATTAAACATTCAATAAAGGTTTATGAATATCTGAATTGGTTTTATGTGGTTGAAGGTAATAAAAGGGTAAGTGTTCTTAAATTCTACGGTGCATATTCTATATCTGCAAATGTAACCAGGCTCATCCCTAAATATGATGAGAGTGATATTGGAATTAAGATATATTATGAATTTCTTAAATTTAATAAGCTGACCGGAATAAATTCAATCTGGTTTTCAAAGGCCGGAGGCTTTACAGAGCTTACCAAACTGTTGGAGAATTATAACCCGGATTTTTCCCCTTATGATAATAAATATAAGTATTTTGAAAAAAATATATTCAGCAGCTTCAGAGAAGTTTACCTTTCCTTAGGTGGACAGAAGCTCCCAATAACCACCGGGGATGCTTTCTTAGAGTATGCAAAAATATATGGCATAGAAGATGAAATAGATGAAAAAAATTTAAAGACTACATTAAAAGAATTCATTCATGAGTTAGAGCTTATTGCCAATAAGGAAAATGTAGATATACAAACAGCCCCTGTAGATAACAGCGGTAATTTATTATATACTCTGACTAATTTAGTAATGGTTCCTAAGAGGCTTAAGGTGGCCTTTGTATATGCAAGAACTATAGAAGGCTCCGGGTGGACAAATTCTCATGAAATGGGAAGAAGGTATATTGAGAATGTATTTAGGAATCAGATAACAACCTCTTATATTGAAGATGTGCCTGAAAATGACGATGCCTATAAATCAATAAAAAAACTATCTGCAGAGGGCAATGACATAATATTTACAACGAGTCCCATTTATCTTAATGCTACGCTGAAATGTTCAATGGAGTTCCCAAATATAAAATACTTCAACTGCTCTGAATTCCAGCCTTATCTCCATGTAAGCACCTACTACGGCAGGTCCTATGAGGTAAGATTTCTTATGGGGATTATTGCAGGCGCTTTGACTCGGACTAATTTGATTGGGTACATAACCACCAGCCCAAACCCCCTGGTAATTGCATCACTTAATGCCTTTTCCCTTGGGGCAAAACTGGTCAACCCTTACGCTAAAATTGTTGTTGAATGGACAAACGAATGGAACAGCAGAGATAGAATCCACGGTGCTTCAGAGAGGCTTAAAAAACGTGGTGTGGATATAATTGCTAACAAGAACCTGAAGCAGCCTAGCGAAATCTCTAAAAAGTATGGAGTTTTTTCAATGCTTTCCAGGGTAGATGAAAGCCTGACAGATGAAGAAAGATGTATAGCAGCTCCAATATGGAATTGGGGATTATTCTACGAAAAAATACTAAAAAACATACAGAGTGAGTCCTTTAAGGATTTGTCAGATATATTCAGTACAAATTCTAAGCTTATAAATTTCTACTGGGGTATGGCTTCCGGTGTTATTGATATTTTCTATCTAAAAGAAAATATTCCGGCAGAGACAGAAAAGCTTTTAACACTAATTAAGAAAATGATAATAGATAATGACTATAATCCTTTTACAGGACCTATTTATGACAATAACGGAACTTTAAGAGTGGAAGAAGAGGAAGCTTTATCTCATGAAGATATATTATCAATGGACTGGTTTACCGATAATATAGAATTAACGTAAAAAGCCTTGCTTCATTATATAATAGGTTCTCTTTGAGGTGTAAATCAAGGAAAATCGAATAAAATCACAATCAAATTCGTCTATTTTCACACATAGGCGTTTCTATTGATATAATGTGTTTAAGAGCACTTTATCTTTAAACATATAACTAATTCACAAGGCAATTCACACTATAAATCACAATGTATATAAATCTATTTATGCTGCGAATTTGAGTGTGAATTTAAATGCGATTTTAAATTCTGTCTCATACGTTATTTTGTGGACGTCTAATACAAAATACATATAATGGTATATTTTTTATTGTTTCTAGTGTATAATTATGGTAAATTACCATTCTTACTTTTATTACTACCATCATTAATTTTGCTTTATTAGTTACTATCATAATAGTATTATTTAAAGCAATAAAAAGTATAGACATGTAAACTACAGAGTATTTATATACTGTGGAAATATATCAATTCGAAATAAAAGTAATCTTTAAGGAAAAGGGGGGAGAAAAGATGATACCGCTGGGAAACGCACTAATTCTTTTAGCACTTGTATTGGCTCTATTTTTGGCTGTTATTGCAATAATACGAGGATATAAAGGTATGAAAATGAGCAAAAGTTTTGATACATCTGCTAAAAAAATAAAAGTTGGTTATTGGCTGCTTTCGGCCATTCATATGTTGGTGGGCATTTTAATAACTTTGTGTTATTTGATTGCAGGAGTATTGATTTTGAATAAATTGTAAGGGATGTGATCTGATGTTCTTTTTAATTTTACTGCCGGTTATTGCGGCTATGATTGGAATTATTATTGTTCTTACTTGCTTTATAGGAATATGTCTGATAATTATTGGTGGTACAGGCATAGCAATGAATAAAATATACATGAAACAGATGAAAACAGAAAATAATGTATCAAAACCTTTATTTAATATAAGCTCCATAATTTTAGGAATTATATTTATATTATTCCCTTTAGGATATGTTTTATCTGATATTATTTTTTCATTAACATCAAAATAAATATATAAGTATGATTTAATATATAAGTAAAACTACAGTAAACTTAAAGCCCAATATTCAAAAAGGCTGCATTAAGACTTTATGGCTGATATAACTTTGTAAAGAAATGCGTAATAATAAAAATTTCAGACGCGCCATATTAGAGAAAAGAGGTGAAAGGTTAACAGATTATTCTGTTAATAAGTTTAATGGATAAATCCAGTATCAAAGTATTGCTAAACAATAATCCAGTATGTGAGGTTACTTTCGGAAGTATTATTAAAGAAGAGGTATGGCATGTGAAAAATAAACCATATAT
>JBAXYJ010000102.1:0-9906 GCA_041670885.1 Clostridiaceae bacterium | reverse complement strand
GTTATGCTTCCCATTCTTTCTTTTGCCATTTCAATAGGGCAGCTTCTAAAAAGTATTACAAATTCATCACCTGCCATTCTGGCAACTACATCTGATTTTCTAACGCACTGCTCCAATATATGAGCAAAATGTTTTAGAACCTTATCTCCAAAATTATGTCCATAGGTATCGTTAATAACTTTAAAATCATCTAAATCTATCATGATAAGAGACAGTATCTCATCGCTTATCTTCACCTTATCCGCTTCTATTTCAAATATTTTATTAAAAGATCTTCTATTCATTATTCCGGTAAGTTCATCATAACTGGCAAGGTATTTAAGCCTGTTTTGAGAAAATGCATTTTTCAGTGCAATCTGCAGCTCACTTTTAATTAAATTCATTAAATTCAGCTCATTTTTAGAAAAAACATGACCCGGTTTTGAAGAATCCACGTTTAAAAGTCCGATAAGTTTGTTATCAATATATATAGGAGAGGATATACTGCAGGAAATATCGAGAGCCTGATTATTTTTAAGCTCTGTCATGGTTTCCTTATTAGTATAGTTCTCATCGAATTTTTCAGGATCAGCTATTACAGCAGTTTCCTTAAAACCATTAATATTATAAAGATAAACTTCCTGCTTTTTAAAAGAAATATTTACCAAATCACCCTGGAAGCCTCTAACTACTTTATAATGAAAAGTATCATTCTTATCCATCAGAAGTATGCTTCCCTTGTCTGCATAGGGTACTAAGTCAACAGCAGTATCTAAAATTATAGAGTAGATCTGATCCTCATCTTCAGCTTTTAAAACCTTTTCACTGGTTTCATAAAGTCTTTCTTTAACTTTCTCTGTCAGCTCTTGGCTTGTCTTATAATTTTCAATCAATATGTATTCATATATCTCTATAATTACCAGTATTGAAATAATAATTAAAAATATAATATATGTTAAGTTCACTTAAACAACACCTCTTTATATAATTTAATTTTACCACTTAAGCAGGAATTTTAAAAGTAATAAAATGTGTGATATAATTGAGGAAATTACATAATTAATAAACTAATTTCTTAACTTTTAAGCTGCAATCAGTCCAAAAGTTATTATGTAATTTTCTTAAATAATTATATTAGTTAATCTCCAGATGAGGTAATTTATGGATAAGTGGATTCTTGAGGAACAAAAAAGATTATATAAAGAATATAAAGAAAAACTGGCAGAGCTTAAAAAAGTAGAAAATGAAAAGAAGGCAGTTGGACAGGTATTTACAAAGGGACTTCTCCCTGTCTATGTTCTATATATTTTAAGTATGGAGCCTACCAATGGTAACGATATATCCAGGAGAATAGGGGAAAATACAAACGGGCTCTGGATTCCAAGCACAGGTGGTATATATCCTATATTAAAAACTTTTGAGAAGGATGGAGTTATCTCTGGCTCCTGGAACGATGAAAATAAAAAAATTCAAAAAATATATTCTCTTACTGATAATGGTAAACTGGAACTGGAAAACAAGAAATGTCTGCTAAAGGAAAAAATCGAGGAATCTCTCCAAGTTTTTAAAAAAATATACAGTGATTTATACTTATCAAGTTGAATTCATATAAATTTTAATGTATACTTTATATGAAATAAAAATATGTGCTAGGGGTGCCACTGGCTGAGAAATGATTTATATCATTAACCCTTCAACCTGATCTGGTTAATACCAGCGTAGGGAAGCGAAACCTAGACATTCTTTTATCAGGTGTCTTTTTTTTGTGGCCGCATGCACAGAATGGAGGAATTATGGAAAACTTAAAAACAGTTTTTGCAAGCAAAACAGCTGTATTTGCACTGCTTGCTCTTGTAATCTTTATATTCGCATTTATAAAGATTAAAAAGATTAAATTTACGCCAAAACTTATAGCTATGGTAGGACTGGCTGTTGCCCTATCCACAGTACTTGGTATATTCAAAATATATAAGATGCCTCAGGGAGGAAGCATAACTCTTGGAAGCATGGTACCAATTATACTTATGAGTATATTTTACGGGCCTGAGGTTGGCTTCCTGACAGGATTTTTAGTAGGTGTTTTAAACCTGTTTATCGATCCGTATATACTTCATCCTATTCAGGTTTTATTTGACTACCCTCTTCCATATATGGCTTTAGGTCTTTCAGGATACTTTAAAAATAATAAGTATGTAGGAACAGTAGTTGGAATCCTGGGAAGGTATATATTCCATATTTTATCAGGAGTAATATTCTTTTATCAATATGCAGGAAACCAGAACCCGGTTATCTATTCCGCTGTTTATAATATATCGTATTTAGGACCGGATGCCATAGTATGCTTTGTTATTATGTCAATCCTTCCTATTAAAGAGCTGGCTAAAAGAGCTGCATAAAAAGAGCCATTATGGCTCTTTTTTGTTTCTAAAACATTCTTATAGTTTTACTTTATTTAAGAAATTATTAACTAAATCTTCATACTCAAAGGTTTCAAGAAGGTATTCCTCTAAGCTTCCTTTTTCCAGGCTTTCAGTTAAGTCCAAATCAATTGGCAGCTCCTGAAGAAGCTCTGCTCCAAGTATCTTTGCCTGCTCCTCTGCACCTTTTTTGCTGAATATCTTTATCTTTTCATTGCATTTAGCACATTTTACATAGGACATGTTTTCAACAACTCCAAGAACCTTAATATTAAGCTTCTGGCACATGATAACAACCTTTTTAACAATCATTGTTATCATATCCTGAGGAATAGATGTTATAACCATTCCGTCTACCGGCAGGCTCTGCATAACAGTTAAAGCTATATCTCCTGTTCCCGGAGGCATATCTATAAGAAGAAAATCAAGATCATCCCACTTTGTATCTGTATACATCTGATTTAAAACTCCTGTAATTAATGGTCCTCTCCAGATAACCGGCTGATCCTCTTCCTCAGTTAATAAGTTTAATGATATAACCTTAATCCCTGAACTTGTTTCAACAGGTATAAATTCTACTTCTTCACTTCCGGGAATATTAACCATTTCAGCTCTTTTTTCTGATACTCCAAGAATTCTAGGCATGGAAGGCCCTGTAATGTCTCCATCTAAAACTCCCACGCTGAAGCCCATGGCCCTTAGCTTAACTGCAAGAATCCCGGTTACTGTGGATTTTCCTACTCCGCCTTTCCCACTGATTATTCCTATAATACTTTTTATTTTTCCATACTTAGGGAAAACCTTAGAACAGCTCTCCTTGCTTTTACACTCTCCCTTACTTGAACAGCTATCACAATTACTCATTGTATCCTCCTTAAATTTTAATAAATGTTACTCATACCTTAATGCATCTATTGGGTTTAATGCTGCTGCTTTTCTTGCTGGATATATGCCAAAAAATATTCCTACAGCAGATGAGAATAATATAGTGCCTATAATTACACTGATGGACAGGCTTGGAGTAATATGGGCAAAGCTTCCAATGAGGCTGGCACCTAATATTCCTGCAAGCATACCTATTATCCCACCTATCAAAGATATTATTACGGACTCTGTGAGAAATTGAATCAGAATAGTTCCCGTGGTTGCTCCTATTGCCTTTCTTATTCCGATTTCTCTGGTCCTTTCAGTAACTGAAACCAGCATTATATTCATAACTCCAATTCCGCCTACTAAAAGAGAAATAGCAGCTACAGCACTTATAAAGGCTGTAAATATTGATAATACCTTGTTAACCTGATCCAGCTGCTTTAATGTATTCTCCAGGGAATAGATTTCCTTTCCCCTGTTATTATGACGACTTTCAATTATACTTTTAGCTCCAAAGCCTGCAGTTTCCAGATTTTCTTTTTTATCTGCAATGATATAGGCTGTATCAATTTTATAATCAGTAGGAAAAAGCTGCTGATAAAATAAAATAGGTGTACTTATGAAAGCTGGTATATTGTCACTTTTCCCTCCAAATATGCCCATGGAAGATTTTGTTACCCCCACTATTACTGCCTTTTTAGGAGATCCGGAGGCTCCTACCATCAGAGATTTCCCAACTACATTAGTATAACCGAACATTGATTTAGCGGCATCCTCATCTATTACTACAACTGCCATACCGTTTTCTGCTTCTCTCTGATTAAAAAACCTGCCGTAAACAAACTCATAGTTCTCAATATATCTGAAGTCCTCAGTTCCTCCCATGATAATAGCCCTTTTAGCTTTATTTTCAGATACTGCTGTACCTGATTTTTGGGCAACAGGAGATACATATTTCACATTGTCCACTCTTAGCTTAATCTGCTTTATATCCTCCAAAGTTAAATAATCCGAGTAAGCTGCCTTAGACTGATCCATCTGAATGCTGAGAGATGCAGATCCTATTTTTTCAAACTCGGAGGTTATTGTATTTTTACCTCCCTGCCCTAAAGAAACTATGGTTATAACTGAGCTGATTCCGATTATTATACCCAGCATTGTGAGAAAGGACCTCATTTTATTAGACATTATACTATCTAGTGCTATTTTAAAATTTTCAATTAAATTCATAAAAGCCTCCTTCAGACAAGTTTAATCCTGTCTTCAACTGCCCTGTCCTGAAGTATTTCTCCATCCTTAAAGGTAACAATCCTTTTGGAATGCTTTGCAATATCTGCCTCATGAGTTACCATGATAATAGTTTTTCCTTCCTTATTAAGGTTTTGGAATATCCTCATAATATCAACGGATGATTTTGTATCCAGATTTCCTGTAGGTTCATCTGCCATAATTACTGCCGGATTATTAACTATTGCCCTGGCAATAGCTACTCTTTGCTTTTGTCCGCCGCTGATTTCATTTGGCTTGTGCTTAAGCCATTCAGACAGACCTACTTTATCTAAAGCTGATTTTGCTGATTGTATTCTTGTTTTTAAAGGAATCCCGGCGTATATCATAGGCAGCTCTACATTTTCCAGAATATTAAGTCTGGGCAGCAGATTAAAGGCTTGAAATACAAAGCCAATTTCCTTATTTCTTATAAGCGCCAGTTCCTTGTCATTTAAAGTAGATACATCCTGTCCGTTTAAAAAGTATTTCCCGCGTGTCATTCTGTCCAGGCAGCCTAATATATTCATAAGAGTTGACTTCCCTGAGCCTGATGGGCCCATTATTGAAGTAAACTCTCCCTTTTCAATATTTAAATTTATTCCCTGCAGCGCAGTAAATTTTATCTTTCCTGTATCATAGGTTTTAAATACATCCTTGATATCTATAACCATTACTTACCATCTCCGCTTTCTAAAGTAACGGCTGTGCCATTTTCTATTGTGGCTGTTGGATTTAAAATAACCATATCTTTTTGCTTTATTCCCTCTTTAACTTCTGCCTCTGTATCTGACTGAACTCCAAGGGTTACCTTTTTTTCTGCTGCTTTCCCATTTTCATAAATAAATACGGAATTCAAGCCATCCTTATCTGTAACTATGCTTTCTCCAGGTATCTTAAGTACATTTTTTGCTGAGCCTGTTAATATATCCACGTCAACGTCAAAATCCACCTTTAAGTCCGGTGCATTATCCAATATGTCAACATTTACTCCTAAATTTGTAGTCTGACCTGAAGCTGCAACTGAGGTGGTGGCTGCCGGGTCTATTTCCGTAACACGCCCTTTGAATTCCTTATCCCTTAGTTTTACCGTACTACTCTGTCCAATCTTAATACTGTTTGCATCATATTTTGATACTTGAAGCTGTACATAAAGCTTTGATAAATCCTGAACAACAGCAGCAGCTGACATGGAATTTGGCATAGAGTCATCTTTAATATTAAGCTCTGTAACCACTCCGGAATTCTTTACCTTTATCCCTTCTTTGGCCTGGCTTAACTTACTCTTTGCTGAATCTAAGCTAAGCTTAGCAAGAGAAACTGCATTATCCGCCTGCTGAAGCTTCTCTGAAGAAATTTTTACTATTTTTGATTTACTTGACTGCAATTCAAGTATACTGTTATTTAATGTACTTGCTATTTTTTGATCATTTGTTAATTTCAACTGATTTTTTAAGTCATTTATTTGTTTATCTAAGCTATTAGTTAGATCATCTGCCTGTTTATTCTGATTATATAAATCATTTCTCGATAAAACAGCATTGTCATACTGAAGATTTAAAGTTTTCACCTGAAGATCCAGATCTGAAGTATCATAAAAGGCAATAATATCTCCTGCTTTAACTTTATCTCCCACTTTAACGTTTACTTTTTTTATCTTAAGACTTTGACTAAAATATTCATCATTAACCTTTGATTTTACAGTTCCTGTAGTTGACAGGTAAGAATCAATGTCTCCTAAGGCAGCTTCCTTTGTCTTCACTGGATTGGCTGAAGTTTTTTTGCCTCTTAAGCCTAAATATAAAACAGTTGAAATAGCAGCTATAATTATTACAGCCCATATTATCTTTTTTTTCATAGTAATTCTCCTTAAAAATCCTTTGGTTTGTTACTGGATGTATAGATATCATAAGTCCAGACCCTGGTGTCATAGTCATATGTATCCCAAATATAGTACTTAACCTCTTTTTTAGTGCTTCTATTATAGAATGTAATCACACTTTTATACAAATTTTTCATATATCCGCTGGTTTCAACTGTCATAACCGCATTACTGTTTTCATTTTGATTGGAGTTTTCAATCAAAACAGCCTCCTTCTGTTTTAAATTAAGTTCATTTTTAAAATCATTTAATTCAACAGACAAAATATATTTTAATATATCTACATCATCATATATTTTAACCGATAGTGTTTTATAATTTCCTACCTCTTTCTTATACTTGCTAATTGAATCTAAAATTGATTTATAATAAATATTTTGAAAATCTATTGGCTTTCTTGAATTCCAGAAATTTTGTATTATGTCATTGTCTAACCTACTGGAAACTGCAAAATATTGGCTGTCATTATATAGATTCCCATAACTTTTCTTATCTAAACCTGCAATATAATTAAATTTATATATTTTAGCAGGGCCTTCATAGAGTTCAATTACATAATCAGGTGAAAGTTCTGACTTTTTATCTACTTTCTTTGCCTTAGATAATATATCATAAAGCTCAGTTATCGTATTCTTATCTGTTACAACAAATCGAAAGCCATTATCCCTTGCATTTTGGATAACTACCTTTTCAATTTTACCCTGCTTTATGTATTCAAAGCTATCATTTTTAAGCCCCAGTTTAAGATACATATTATCTATGCTGCTGCAGCTGGTTAAGAATATAGATATTAAAAGTATAAAGGAAATAAGTGCTGTTTTTTTCTTAAACAAAATCCTTCCTCCTAGTCTGCCTTTTTAAATTTATCCAGATTAAATAAAAATATACCAATTAAGAAGGTGAATATGGAAATGAATTGAGATGTAGATAAAGCTCCTATAAAACCTCTTATCTCATCTCCTCTGAAAAATTCTATTATGAATCTTCCAACGCTGTATATGCATAAGTATAATCCAAACACTCTTCCGTCTTTTTCATTTTTTTTGGCAAACCAGATAAGAAATAACCCCATAAGAATATCATAAACTGCGCTGATAGGTTCAGTTGGAATAAGATGAACATTATTGGGCCCATAAGGTGAATTTGTAAACTTAATATAAAATGGAAGAGTTGTTTCTTTTCCATAGCAGCAGCCTGCTAAGGTGCAGCCTATCCTTCCTATCCCCTGTGCTATAGCTACTGAAGGAATTGCTAAATCAAATATCTTAAGGATATCCCATTTTTTATGTTTAGCATATAAGAAAACACCTATTGCTCCTCCCATTATGGATCCATAAACAACAAATCCCTGTCCAAAATCCTTTAATAAAGCCGGATTTTCAATAATATCTTTAATGTCAGTAATTAAATATAGAAGTTTACCGCCCAAAACACCGGCCACCACTGCAAAAATCTCCATATTAAGAAGGCTGTCTTCATCATAGCCTCTCTTTTTGCCTCTATAGTTTAGTATGATAACAGCCGTTATTATACCTAGTGCTATCATGGTACCATACCCATAAATGTTGATATTAAATAAACTAAATAAAACTGGTTTCATTATATAACCCTCCTATATTAAAAAGAGAAGCTTGCGCTTCTCAAACTACATATAAATTATAATACTATTAATTAATTAAATCAACATAATTGACCAAGGCTTCAAACATACCTCCGTAGGCTTCCTTGTAGTCCTTTTGATTTATATAAAAGGACATTCTGGCAAATTCATTTCCTTTTGGGAGAAAATATTCATATGCAAGGAAAGTATTGCCTTCAACATTTTCAATCTTATACCTGACTAATATAAAAGCTCTGTTTCCTATTTTTATATCATTAATTGAGTAATTTGATATCTTGTTTTGAGTCTTTGATATATTAGCGCTATCCTTAAGAAAATCATAAATGTTTTTATTTAGTTTCCAAAGCTGAACCATTCCCTTTATTTTGCTGTCCTTTGAGTAAAAGCTGCCGCTGTAGAGCACCTCATCTCCAGCTATATCATCCTTCATAAATCCCCAGTCTGAGGGAAGAGAAAACTTAAGGCGGCCATTTGCTTCTTTATAATTTGTAAGCTTTTCAATATTATTAAAAAGCAGTGAGGCTTCTTTTATTTTATGACTGAATATTTCCGAAAAGCTGATCAGTATTATGATAAGCCCTATTATTACAGCTATCATTCCAATGTTTTTTCTTCTTAGAAATATCACCCTCATTTTACTTCACTGGGACAACTATTGATTTGTTTTTAAAATCATAGAACATCATCCAGTAGCCCTCCCCACTGTCTGATCCATCCTCTGAAACCCAGGTAACAAATCCGGATCTGCCGCCAAAGGGCTGACATCTTTTTTCATTTTCACCGGGAATGGCATAATCTAAATATTTCAGTCTTCCTTCTTTATTAAACTTAAGACCAAATAAATAATAACCATGCTCTTTAATATATGTGAAATAATTAATAATTGGATAGTATACTACAGTATATTTATTATAGTTATCGCAGTTTATCATATCCTCGATGGATGTTACCGGAACCTTGTAAAATTTAATTCTATCAATTTCAGGGCATACCTTAACTTCTTCAAAATCGGATATTATATCTCTAAAGAATAAATATGTGGAGTCTTCATCTATTATAAATTCATCTTCCCTTTTGTTTTCAGCTTTAATTTCCGGCACATTTTCCGGAACTTCCGGCTCTTCATTTTTCACTTCAGATTTTGTCTCTATTTTTTCCCCTATTTTTTCCTCTATTTTTTCCTCTATCTTTTCCTCTATCTTTTCCTCATAGCTGTCAAATTCATTTTTTATCCTGTCACCGCTGCCTGTATCTACTACCTGATAGCTTTTCCAATCTGCAATATCAGTACTTAAAAATCCGCTCATTACAGATATAACAGATGGCTCCGTACTCTTGATTACAGCAGCCCCAACTATCTCCTTCATTGGTATATTCATATTGCCGATATTATTTTCTCCATATTCTATTGATGTCTCGCATCTTCCAGTATCGTCTATGTTAAGTGTTCCTAAATTAATTATCTGCTTTTTACCCTTCTTGCCGCATATGAGCACCTGACAATATGGCTTCTTTTCTTTGTTTAGGTTTTGAACATAAAATGTTATTTTGCATTTATCATTTTTATTTTCCAGCTTTGTATAGCCAGATGGCAGCTTATCCGAAGATATGGCAAAGCTTTTTTCGTCTTCCTGTAATATTACAAAATATCTGCTATAATTTTTCTGAGGCATATTAGTCCCTCCATATTAACATCATTCAATATAATATATGAGGGACATAAAAAAAAATTCTTATTTTATATTTTTAAATCACTTATTTTGTTTGAAAGTAAAGCAAATTCTTCAATTGAAAGGGTCTCTCCCCGCCTTTTGGGGTCAATATCTGATTCCTTCAGCACATTTATCAATTTTTCTTTAGAAAGTCCCAAG
>JBAXYJ010000101.1:0-9933 GCA_041670885.1 Clostridiaceae bacterium | reverse complement strand
GGCATGATTTTTCTTCTGTTTAAACTTAGTCTGGAGATAAAGACAATACTGATGGTTACAATAATTGTAACGGGAATACTGGATCTTATCATATATATGATAATAGATAAAAAGGGAGCTTATCTTTGTGAGAAGATAAACTAAAAATCATTATAGTATATCAAATAAATCCTCCTTCTATAAATTCAGTAAGAACAGAAGGAGGATTTTTTATGGAAAAAAGCAGTAAGAAGGCAGCTTGTAAGTTATCTACAATTTCATGCTTGTTTTCTTCTTACAAGAAATACACCAAGTAAAGTTATAAAGGTTCCAAGCATAAATAATAAGCTGAAATCTATAACAGAACCGGTTTTTGGCAGGGTGGATACAATATTTTTAATAGTTACAGTCTTAGTGGTTTTATTTCCAGCCTTATCTGTTGCTATGAAGTTAAAACTGCTGTTTTTCGTAAATGTATGAGAATATACATTTAATGTTCCTTCATTTGTGGATGCTGTAACTATAATGCTTTTATCTGTTTTTGATGCTATATAAGGATTTATAGTAATTACAGGAGCAATCTTATCTATTTTATCTATGACTATTTCTTTAGAGGCTATATTTCCTGCACTGTCCCTGACTTTAATAATTATTTTACCGTTCGCTTTAAATGTTTTTGAATTTTCTTTTGTCCAGGTTTTCCCTCCATCGAAGCTGTAAGCTCCATTTTTATTTAATCCGGAGCTTTCATCTGATGCTTTGATTTTCAGTATTACATCCTTATTGGTCCAGTTTGCTGGATTTCCTGAAACACTGAAGACTGGAGGAATAGTATCAGGAGATTTCAAAATTACATCCTTTGAAGGAGCAGATATGAGACCGGAATTATCTGCAGCATATACCTGGCAGGTACCTGCCATCAGGCCTTCTGTGCTTAATGAGCCTGGCTTATCAGCACTGCAGGCAGTCTTTATAAGAGCTGCAGCTTCCAGGGAAGCCATATCCTTATAAACTCCTTTTGGCACCAGGTAAAGCATGCCGTCTTTATCACTGGTAGCTTTTATAATCTCACCAACATTAGCTTTTAGGGTAACATTGGAGAGAACAGGAGCTTTAGCAGGAACAAAATGTATGCTTTCAGCTTTAATAAATACTGCTGAATCATATTCACTATCGCCGGAATCTGCTATGGCCAGCTTTATTGTGACAGGAGTATTTGGCTTTACTTCAGCCTCGCAGGTTAATTCTTTAGTGTATCCTAAAAATCCTATAGAGGTGCCTTTAGAATTATCGATATGATAAGAAGTTCCTCTTGTACTATTTATTGTAACTGGAGTAGCAGTTCCCGGAAGCAGAGCTATATTTTTCCCGCCGACAAAAAGAGCGAAAACGTCATTAAACTGCAGAGACTGGTCATATTCCTCAGAGGCAAAAATGTATCTGAAGGAAAGCTTATTGGAGGTAGGTGTAACTGTAAACTGAAGGCTTACCGCATCCTGCGTTGCTCCGGTAAAGCCGCTTTTCTGATATATGGCTGTTAAATCCGGGTCACCAATATTTTCAAAAACTGTACCAAGTTGTATACTTGCAGGACAAAATACTGAAGCTGCCTTTCCGGTACTTAGAATAATTCCATCTGAAAAGGGCAGGAAATCAGCTCCGCTGAAAACAGCACCCTGTGCGGAATTCCCTTTATAAATAATGTTGGATGCGGTAACTTCAGTGCCTGTAATTGCTTTTACCAGGTCCTCCTTATCACTTTGCTTTGCCATAACCTCTGCACTGACTAAAACAGGTTTGACCATTGACAGTGGTGTAATGATACTTAAGAATAATACGCTTAGTAAAACCGTCAGTAGTTTGCTAAGTCTTTTCATTAATATCCTCCTTAAAAATATTGAAAGATTTAATTCTTCGATTTACTATATTAATATATATTTATGCAGTATGTTATGTTAATTATTTTTAATAATTTGTGATATAATTTAAGCGTTTGGGGGAATTCATATGCTTAGTTTAAAAGAATTATATGAAACCTGCAGCAGCTGCAGAAAATGCCCGCTGGGGGATACAAGAAATAACATGGTATTTGGTGAAGGCAACATCAGGGGAAAGCTGGTATTTATCGGTGAAGCCCCGGGCTATGATGAGGATATGTCAGGAAGGCCTTTTGTTGGAAAAGCAGGTCAGCTTCTTGACAAGGCACTTTCAGCACTTGATTTGAAAAGAGACAGGGATTACTATATATGCAACATATTGAAATGCAGACCTCCAAAGAACAGAACACCGAAGGAGGAAGAAGCAGAATCTTGTCTTCCTTACCTTAGAAACCAGATTGCAATAATGAGACCTAAGATTATAGTGGCACTGGGAGCAACTTCACTCAAATACATCTTTGGAGATGAATTCAGGATAACAAGAGACAGAGGGAAATGGATAGAGAGAAAGGGCTTTTATATGACAGCCACCTTCCATCCTTCAGCAGTTTTAAGAGATGAAAGCAAAAAGAAACCATTTTGGGAAGACTTAAAAGAGATAAACAGAAAATATAGGGAAATAAAATAGTATAAAATATTGACATTAGGGAAAAATTAAACTAATATAATAATTAATAATTTATTTAAATGCAATGAAGAGGAAAGTATCTGTAATTTAAATCATCAGAGAGTCATGTATGGTGAAAAATGACGTTTTGGATTATTGAGAAGATGGCCTACAGAGCAGATTCTCTGAATATTTTAGGAGAATACGTTAAGCAGACGTTACACTGCAGGGTGATGTTAGTCACTTAGTGAGGTTTATACCGTAAGGTATAGACGAAGTAGGGTGGTACGCGATTATTTCGCCTCTATATGAATTTCATATAGAGGCTTTTATATTTATAAGGAGGAATTATGGAAAATAAAAGATTCTACATTACAACACCTATTTATTATCCATCAGCTAATCTTCATATAGGAAATACCTATACTACAGTAGCTGCTGATGCACTGGCAAGATATAAAAGGCTTCAGGGCTATGATGTCATGTTTTTAACCGGAACTGATGAGCATGGTCAGAAGATTCAAAGGATAGCAGAGGAGAAGGGAACTACTCCTAAGGAATACGTAGATGGGATAGTAGCAGGTATAAAGGATTTATGGAAGATGATGGACATAAGCTATGATAAGTTCATCAGAACCACAGACGATTATCACGTAAAAAATATCCAGAAAATTTTTAATAAGCTTTATGAACAGGGGGATATTTATAAAAGCGCCTACGAAGGCTGGTACTGCACACCCTGTGAATCCTTTTGGACTGAGACTCAGCTAAATGACGGGAAATGCCCTGACTGTGGAAGACCGGTAGAAAAGGCAAAGGAAGAGGCTTATTTCTTTAAAACATCGAAATATGCACCAAAGCTTATTGAGTATATTGAGTCCCATCCTGAATTTATTCAGCCTGAGTCAAGAAAAAATGAGATGATAAATAATTTCTTAAAGCCTGGGCTTCAGGATTTATGTGTGTCAAGAACCAGCTTTGACTGGGGAATTCCTGTTACCTTTGACCCAAAGCACGTAGTTTATGTTTGGCTGGATGCTCTTCTAAATTATATAACTGCATTAGGATATACGGATACAGAAAGTGAGCTTTTCAAAAAATTCTGGCCTGCTGACGTTCAGCTGGTTGGAAAAGATATAATAAGATTCCATACCATATACTGGCCTATTATGCTGATGGCACTCGGACTTCCTCTTCCCAAACAGGTATTTGGACACGGTTGGCTTTTAGTTGACGGCGGTAAAATGTCCAAATCAAAAGGAAATGTGGTAGACCCGGTAGTTCTTGTAGATAATTTTGGAGTAGATCCTGTAAGATATTATCTGCTTCATGAGATTCCATTTGGCAGCGATGGATTATTCAATAATGAAATATTTATTAAAAAGATAAATTCTGATTTGGCAAATGATTTAGGAAATTTAGTATCAAGAACTATAGCTATGATTAATAAGTATTTTGACGGGATTATTCCAAAGCCAGGTGAAACGGGGGAAGTAGATAGTTCATTAATTGAGCTGGCGGTGTCTACCAGGGACAGAGTTTCACTGGAAATTGATAATCTTAAAATACCTGAGGCTCTTGACAGAATATTTGAATTGATAAGAAGAGCCAATAAATATATAGATGAAACAACGCCTTGGATTTTAGCAAGGGACCCGGACAAAAAAAGAAGACTTGCCACAGTTTTGTATAATTTATCAGAGGCAGAGAGAATAGCTGCTGTACTAATTGCTCCTTTCCTTCCGACCACCAGCAAAAAAATAATAGATCAGTTTGATTTTAAAAATGTAAGCTACGATTCAGTTAAAACATTTAACGGAACTATTCCGGGGACTAAGGTAATAGGCGGAGATGTTATATTCCCAAGAATAGACCTGGATAAAAAACTGGCTGAGCTGGAGGAAATAAGACTAAAATCAATAAAGGAGCCGCTGAAGCTTAAGGACGAAATAACAATTGAGGAATTTGACAAGGTAGATTTAAGAGTTGTTAAAGTAATAGCTTGTGAAAGTATTAAGGGAGCTAAAAAACTGTTAAAGCTGAAGGTAGACTTAGACGGCGAAGTAAGACAGGTAGTATCCGGAATTGCCAGTTTCTATAAACCAGAGGAACTGGTAGGAAAGAAAGTAGTATTGGTAGCTAACCTTAAGCCTGCAAAGCTAAGAGGAGAGTTGTCCCAGGGAATGATACTGGCAGTAGCAGACAAGGATGAAAAGAATCTGTCTGTAGTTACTGTACCTGATAAATATGATACTGGAAGCGAAATAAGATAGGAGCCATTAGGCTCCTATTATATTTTTGAAACATTAACGGCCTGCTCTCCCTTATCACCGCTGGTGATTTCATAGGAAACTGCTTCGCCCTCCTCTAATGACTTAAAACCTTCTGATGATATACCTGAAAAATGAACGAAAACGTCCTTACCATCATCTCCGGTGATAAAACCATATCCTTTTTGACTATTGAACCATTTAACTTTTCCTTGCATTAATAATACCTCCATTTCTAAAGAAAACAGCATAATAAGCTATGCATATTCCTAATAAATCTATTGTACACCAAAATCAATAATTTTATTCAAGAGAATTGCATAATTTCATTCTGGCTGATTTCAGATTAAAAATAATGAATGTTCACCATTTTTTTAATCTGAAAAATAAATTTATAATTATGCAATTCTAAGTTCAAGAGAATTGCATAATTTCATTCTGGCTGTTTTCAGATTAAAATATCGAATCTTCACCGATTTTTCAGCTGAAAAAATTAATTTATAATTATGCAATTTTAAGTTCAAGAGAATTGCATAATTTCATTCCGGCTGATTTCAGATAAAAATATCGAATCCTCACCGATTTTTTAAATTAAAAAGCTAAATTATTACGTTGCTTAATTTGCGCCTTTTGTAATTTTTGGTATACTATAATAGAAGGTAGTTAATAATTAATATCTAGGAGGATTAATATGGAAAAATCTAAGGTGTATTTTACAAATACGAGAGTAAAACAAGGACTTAATATGCTGGATAAATTAGAAAAGCTTATCTTGGCGGCAGGAATTGATAAAATAGATTTTAAAGATAAATTTGTAGCAATTAAAATTCATTTCGGCGAACCTGGAAACTTAGCTTATATTAAACCCAATTATGTAAGAAGAGTAGTATCGGTTATAAAAAAACTTGGCGGGATTCCTTTTCTTACTGATTCAAATACACTTTATACAGGCAAAAGGGCAAATGCTGTAGATCATATAAATAGTGCTTTTGAAAATGGATTTTATCCCATAGCTGTTGACTGCCCTGTAATAATAGCTGATGGACTTAAAGGTATGGATTATAAAGAAATAGGAATAAACTTAGATAGATGTAAAACAGCAAAAATAGGAGCTGCCATAGCAGAAGCAGATATTGTAATATCTCTGAGCCATTTTAAAGGACATGAGATGACAGGCTTTGGAGGAGCTTTGAAGAATCTTGGAATGGGATCGGGTTCTCGTGGAGGAAAGCTGGAGATGCACTCAGCCTCAAAGCCAAAGATAAATAAGAAAAACTGTGTATCCTGCAAAATGTGTGCTAAATCCTGTGCCCAAAATGCTATTTCCTTTGATGAAAATAATAAAGCAGATATAGATTACGATAAATGTGTAGGCTGCGGACAATGCATAGCAGTATGCAGATTTGATGCTGCAAGTGTAGTATGGAATGAAGCTGCAGATACTGCCAATGAAAAGATAGCAGAATATGCCTATGCAGCCATTAAGGATAAACCAAACTTCCATGTTAATTTCATAATGAATGTATCCCCGGACTGTGACTGCTGGAACAATAATGATGCAGCAATTATTCCGGATTTAGGTATTTGTGCATCCTTCAACCCGGTAGCACTGGATTTTGCATCTGTTAATATGGTAAATGCTGCTAGTGCTAATTATCTGTCAGCTTTAGATGATGGTAAATTTAAACAAGGGCAGGATAAATTTACGCATATTCATCCGGACACTAAATGGGAAGCAGGAATTGCCCACGGAGAAAAAATAGGGCTTGGCAGCAGAGAGTATGACCTTATAAAGCTTTAGGAGGGAACATGATATTTGATTCACATGCTCATTATGACGATGAAGAATTTGATAAGGACAGAGATGAAATAATAAATTCACTTAAGGAAAACAATGTGGCTTCAGTTTTGAACTGTGGAGCCTCACTGGAAGGGTCTTTCGCTACAGCAGAGCTTACTAAGAAATATGACTTCTTTTATGGAGCAGTAGGAATACATCCTGAATTTGCAAATATAATTAATGAAGAGGTTATTGGTAAGCTTAGAGAAATGACAAAATTTAATAAGATTCGTGCAATAGGAGAGATAGGTCTGGATTATTATTATGAGGAAAACCCGGATAGGGAGATTCAGAAAAAGGCATTTATCAGGCAGATGGAGCTGGCAGAAGAGGTAAAGCTTCCTGTAATTTTGCATATAAGAGATGCCTACTCTGATGCTATTGGCATAATGAAGAGCTTTAAAAATGTAAAGGGGGTTGTCCACTGCTTTTCAGGCAGCCCGGAAATTGCAAGGGAGTGTTTGAAGCTTGGATACTATATAGGTTTTACTGGAGTGATCACATTTAAAAATGCAAAAAAAATAGTTGATACTGCCTCTATAGTGCCTCTTGACAGAATATTGGTAGAAACAGACTGCCCTTATATGACACCTGTACCATTTAGAGGAAAACGAAATTACTCACCTTATATTAAGTATATACTAGATAGATTATCTGCGATAAAGGGAGTAAATATTAAAGAAATGGAAGAATATACTACTAATAATGCTAAAAACTTGCTAAATATTTAATAATAGTGTAAAATATTTTATATTCGTTTCTAAAAAAACCCAAAGACCAAGAACGCAATTATATTTTTATATTTTTATGCAAACAGTGCATTTAAGGCCATAAGGAGAAAAGCTTGTTCAGCTTACTCCAGCACAGGGAGGTATTTAGAAATGAAAGGTAAAATAAGCGGCCCGAGAGACTATTTTTATAACATTCCAAAGAATATTCTGCTGGGAGTACTACTGACATTAAGTGTTACCATAACCTTAATTGGAATGAGAAAGACAGTTACTATTAATTTAGACGGTAAGGAAATAAAGGCAGTTACCTTTAAATCAACCGTATCTAAAGTGCTTCAAAGTGAAAAAATAGTTGTTGGACCAAAAGACAAAGCATCACCTGAATTAGACCAGAAGATTAAAAATGGAGACATTATAAATATTAAAAAAGCAGTAGATGTATATATTCAGGTAGACGGGAAAAACTTAAACTTAAAATCTGCCGAGGATAACGTAAAAGATTTGCTTTTGGCAGAGGAAATCAAGCTTGGTGAGGATGATAAGATATCACCTCAGCTTTCCTCAACCATAACATCTGGCATTAGTATTAAAATAGTAAGAGTTGATGCCAAAATTGTAGAGGAGAAAAAGGAACTTGATTATGCCATAATCTATAAATCAGACAATTCCCTTATAATAGGGACAAATAAAGTAGTCCAGGATGGAGAAAAAGGGGAAAAACTAATAACCCATAAATTAATTTATGAAGATGGCAAGATTGTTTCAAGCAAAGTACTGTCAGAGGTTATTACTAAAAACCCGGTTGCTAAGATTATTAATAGAGGAATTCTTGGAGTACTTAATATTTCAAGAGGAGGCACTCAGGTTTATTACACCAAGACACTTAAGTTTAAGACAAGTGCATATACAGCTGCCAGCTGTGGTAAAAGCTCCAGCAGTTCAGGATATGGGAGAACTGCAACGGGAGTTTATGCTAAAAGAGATCCATATGGATACAGTACAATAGCTGTTGACCCAAGAATTATACCCTACGGTACAAAGCTATATATTCCTGGTTATGGGCTTGCTATAGCTCAGGACACAGGGGGAGCTATTAATGGATATAAGCTTGACTTATATTTCAATACACTGAATCAGTGTTATAGCTGGGGTGTACGTTACGTAAATGCTTATGTCTTAAAATAAAAGAGAGCCTGGCTCTCTTTTATTATTTATAGAAAAGAATGTTTCAATTAGAAACGTTGAAAAATAAATACTTTTATTTTATTAAATGTGAAAAGTGAACTGGGTGGCACCCTTAGGAGGTAAGTAATGATTAAAGAAGTAATAGTAGTTGAAGGAAGAGACGATATTACAGCTGTAAAAAATGCAGTAGAGGCCAGCGTAATATCAGTATCCGGCTTTGGAATAAATGGTAAAACCATAGAGAAAATTAAAGAGGCTGAGAGGCGTCAGGGAGTTATAGTTTTAACTGACCCGGATTATGCAGGAGAAAAAATAAGAAGAATAATAGCAAAGAGAGTTCCGGGAGTAAAACATGCTTACATATCAAGAAAGGAAGGATATAAGGACGGAGACATAGGAGTTGAAAATGCTTCAAAAGAGGCAATAATAGAGGCTCTTTCCAAAGCAAAATGCGTAGAGAAGGAAAAAAGAGAAGAGTTTACTTTTTTTGATATGGTAGAAAATAAGCTGACAGGTGACATAAAATCAAAGGCGCGACGAGAAAGTTTAGGCAAAATATTAGGAATAGGATATTCAAATGCCGCATCATTTCTTTCAAAGCTTAATGATTTTGGCATATTAAGAGAAGAATTTATAAATGGAGTTAAGAAACTGGAGGAAGAAATAGATGGATAGAGCAAAAACCATAGAAATGCTTAAGAAAAATTCCTTTAAGCTTACCAAAAGTTTAGGACAGAATTTTCTTGTAGATGATACTGTTTTAGAGGACATAGTAAATTCAGCCGATGTAAATCCTGATGATGAAATAATTGAAATAGGTCCTGGGTTTGGTGCCTTAACCCGCCTTCTTTTAGATAAAGGAAAAAATGTAACGGCAATTGAGCTGGATAAAAAGCTTATTCCAATACTGGAAGATGAGTTTAAGGATTATACTAATTTAAAGATTATAAATGAAGATGTCCTAAAATGTGATATGGATGAAATCATAGGAGATAGTGAGGTAAAGATCCTGGCAAACCTGCCTTACTATGTAACTACTCCTATTATTACAAAGCTGATTAAGGGAAAGAGTAAAATTTTATCCATAACCATCATGATTCAGAAGGAAGTAGCAGACAGGATAGCAGCTTCACCCAGTACAAAGGACTACGGTGCATTGACGCTTTTAGTAAGTTATTATTGCGGGGTATCCAAGGTGAGAGAGGTTCCCCCTACATCTTTCATACCCTCTCCTAAGGTTAGCTCAACTGTAATACGCCTTATTCCAAGAAAAGAAAAGAGTGTAAAAGTTAATGATGAAGACTTATTTTTTAAAATTATTAGAGATTCTTTTAATATGAGAAGAAAGACACTTTCAAATTCCTTAATGCCCTTGGGACTTTCT
>JBAXYJ010000100.1:0-9989 GCA_041670885.1 Clostridiaceae bacterium | reverse complement strand
TATGCAATTGTAAATGAGGACATATATACATTGTCCAGCTGGATAGACGGAGAAGAATGCGACTTTCATAAGGCACAGGATATCATAGAAGCTGCTAAAAAGCTGGCAGAGCTTCACATATCATCAAAGGGCTATGAGCCGCCTGAGAACAGTAAGCTTAAAACAGATTTAGGCAGGTGGCCTCACCTGATGGGTAAGAGGACAAAAGGAATGGACAAAATGAAAGAAATGGGCAGAAAAAAAGGAAGATATACAGAGTTTGATCTTTCATATGTTAAGAATCTGGAGTTTTATAAAAACTTAAGCAAAAAAGCAATGAAAATAATTGAAGACAGCAATTATATAAAATTATGCCAAATAGCTGATATTGATAAAAGCTTCTGCCACCATGATTATACTTATCATAATATTATAATTGACAAAGACCAGAATTATAATGTAATAGATTTTGATTACAGCAAAAGAGAAATAAGAGCCTATGATATTTCTTCCTTCATGACTAAGGTATTAAAGAGAAATGACTGGAAAATTGAATATGCAAAGATGATTATTAACTCATATGATCAGGTATCAGAAATAAGCCAGGATGAAATAAGAGTAATATATTCTTTCTTAATATTCCCTCAGAGATTCTGGAGACTGGCAAATAGATACTATTACAATGAAGTAAACTGGTCTCAGGCTACCTTTGAAAAAAAGCTTCAGGAGCTTAACTTGGAGCAGGATAAATTTTTGAATTTCATAGAAGAGTTTAAATCTAATTTTGATCAGAAGGACTAAAATTTCACCTATTTTCTATATTCCCATAGTATATAATATAAATACTCGGAGGAATATATGGGAATAGGTGATATTGTTGTAAGAAAATCCTATGGGAAGGATGTTACATTTAAAATAATTGATATAAGTGAAAAAAATGGAGTTATGCTGTGTACATTAAAAGGAATAAATCTAAGACTAATAGCTGATTCTCCAATTGAAGATTTAGAAAAGGTTAATGAAAATAAATTATCAGATAAGGAAAAGAATTTAAACAGGAAGATAAATCAAAATATTAAAAAAATAGTTTTAAACAGGCTGGATAATAAGGGGTATAGGGAATACAGGCAGAAAAGCGAAGCTAATTTATCATTTGGAAGACCAGGCAGGGTTCTCCATATAGATGGAGATAAAAATTATTTAACCCAGTGTATGAATCTGTATAAGCAGCTTTCTATTGAAGCCTTTGGAAATATAATTAAGGAAGAGGAGCAGCCTCTTAAAGTTGTAGAATTAGTAGAGCAGATAAGACCGGATATTGTTGTTCTCACAGGTCACGATGCTATTTTAAAATCAGCAAATAACTATGCCGATATAAATTCCTATAAAAATTCAAAATATTTCATAGAATCAGTACAAAATTTAAGGAAATACGAGCCTGATTATGATGATTTGGTTATATTTGCCGGTGCCTGCCAGTCTTATTACGAGGCGATTTTAAATGCCGGTGCTAATTTTGCTTCATCACCAAACAGAGTATTGATACATTGTCTGGATCCGGTATTTTTATGTGAAAAAATATCATATACCAGCGTTGAAAGAACCGTTTCCATAAAAGAAGCCCTTGAAAATACTATAACAGGAACGAAGGGGATAGGAGGACTGCAGACAAGAGGTAAATATAGGGAAGGCTATCCGAAATCATCTTATTTTTAAGAATATTAAGTCAAATAAGATATATTGTGAATAAAATTTAAAAAAAGAGAAATAATATATAATGCTTCAGATTTTTAACAGATTTGAAGCATTTTAACGGTAAATTAGTGTTGACATTTTGCTTAATAAAACTTATAATAGGAATTTTATTGACAATGATTGTTGATTGTTGTACAATATAATGAGAGAAAGAGGGTGTTTATATGGAGAAAAAGAATGTTATTTCTGAAATTAAGAGAGATATAGAGAGTCATATTGGTGATAAAGTTATATTTAAAGCAAATGGCGGCAGAAGAAAAGTCTTTGTTAATAATGGAATAATAGAGAAAGTATATCCAAGTATATTTGTTATCAGAGTTGATTGCGACACCCCTAGGACAGTGACATATAGTTATTCTGATGTATTGACAAAAACGGTACAGTTGGAATTCTCATAAGCGATGCAAATGTATCGCTTATTTTTTTTGCCTGTGACATCATAGTTTGTATAAAAGAGATTGCATAATTCATGATTGTATTCCATCTTGAAAAAACAGTGAAAATTCGTTATTTTAAGATGGACCAGCGGTCGGTAATTATGCAATCTCCATAAAAAAGAAAGATGGATACTCCACCTTTCAACTAGGGTATAAAAGGGTATTGAGAATTTATGAGGGGTTATACAAATAACCTTTTTTAATATACAACCTGAACTTCTTTTTGTCAATAAGGGAATTTGGATAAATTATATAGAATATTTATCAGGTTGATTTTAGTTTTATTTTTAAAAAATTAAATAAATAATCATAAATTTCTTCTGTTTGCTATATACATTAATAGTAGGTATTTATAGGAGGAATATTATGTCAATAGATTTAATAAAGGAAAATATATTAAGTGAGCATGTACTTGGGGAGAACATTGCAAATACAATGGTAAAGGAAGAATATATTATTCCAGATACCCTTCCTGATATAATAGAGATAATAAGCCTTAATGCCAGCCCTAAGATAAAAAGCAGAGAGGTTATGAGAGACAAGGTTTATATAGAAGGAGAGGTTATCTACAACTTACTGTACAAGGGAAAAGTGGATGAAAATTTTTCTATTTACTCTGCTAACTATAAGGGAGTGTTTAAAGACTATGTTCAATTAGATAATGCTGAGCAGGGCATGGAAGTTAATGCTGCTATTAATATTGAACATATTAAACCAAATATAATTAATGAGAGAAAAATAGGAATAGAGTGCATTTTTAATATTAAAGTATTAGTATTTGATCAGGTTAATTACAAAATATTAAAAAATATCAGCGGCAGGGATGATATACAGGTTTTAAAAACCTCCTTCAGCGATGAAAAAATTATTGTCAGGTCTGAGGAGGATATGGTAGGAAAGCTTCACATTGATATACCTCAGGATAAGGTTGAGGCAGGCGAAATTTTAGCATATAACACCTTCATTCATGATAGAAATTTAATATTAGAGGATAATAAAATTAAACTATCCTGTAAGGTTAGATATGATGTGGTTTATAAAGAAAAAGATGGAAATGAAATAGCATCAGTTTCAGATGATATGCTTTTAAGTAAAGAAGTGGATGCACCAAATGTAACCTCTGAAATGGAAGGGGAGGCAAAATACAGTATTATTGACATCGATCAGGCAATAAAAGAAGATGACTTAGGAGAAAGACGAAGCATAGACATAGAGGTCCTTGCAAAGGCTGAGTTTAAAGTAAATTCTAAAGAAACCATTGATATATTACAGGATGCCTATTCTAAAGGAAGTATTATAGAGGTAAGCAAAGAAGAATATGAAATAAATGTTCTTATGGCTAAGGCTAAAAATGAAACAATAGTCAGATCCTCAATAGATGTAGATGAAGAGGAATTGAAACCCTCTCACATACTGTTTTCAAAGGGAGATATATCATCTCAGGAGGTAAAGGTTCTGGAGGATAAGGTATTAGCAGAGGGAGTAATAAACGTTAAGATGCTGTACAGAACTGACAATAAAGAATATATATTAAAGAGCCTTCAGCAGGATATTCCTTTCTCAGCCGGCATAGATATTAAGGGAGCAAAAATAGATATGGAAGCGGCTTTAAATTCATGTATTAATGTACTTGATGTAAGCTATGAGAAAGGCAGCATAAAAATAAAGGCTATTGTAAACATGGAAGTTTCACTGTATTCAAAGATTAAAAAGGAATTTGCAGTTGATTTAAATGAGGATGAAGGACAGCTTCCGGAAAAGAAGGCCAGCTTTATTATATATACAGTCCAAAAGGGGGATACCCTTTGGAAGATAGCAAAGAAGTATTTCGCATCAGTTGAGGAGATACAAGATGTAAATGAAATTTCAGACAGCAGCAAATTAAATATTGGCGAAAAATTAATAATACCCGGAAGGGCAATAATATAGGCTGATTTTCAGCCTTTTTCTTTTTCCTTGTTTGAAATCCTAGTTAATGGTATAATATTTTCAATTTAGATAATATTTACACTTAAAAATCAGGGCCTCTGCTATGCAATACTCGCAGAGGTTTTTGTTTTTATAGAATAGGGGAGAGCAGGAAATGGATATAAAAAAATATGTGGAATTTAATAAAAAAATAATAGATAATATTTCAAAGATTATTGTTGGAAAAAAGGATACAGCAGAGCTTATAATCGTAAGCTTCATATGCGGTGGGCATGTTTTGATTGAGGACATTCCTGGAGTAGGAAAAACTGTAATGGTAAAGGCTTTTGCAAAGAGTATAGGAAACAAGTTTACAAGAATTCAGTTTACACCGGATTTGCTGCCCTCTGATTTAACAGGTATAAATTTTTATAATCAGAAAACACTGGATTTTGAGTTTAGAAAAGGACCTCTTTTTTCTAATATCATTGTTGCAGATGAGATAAACAGGGCTACTCCAAGGACCCAGTCAAGTCTTTTGGAGGCCATGGAAGAAAAGCAGATTACCGTAGATAAAGAAACCCATAAGCTTGATGAGCCCTTTATGGTGCTGGCAACACAAAACCCAATTGAGTCTTATGGAACATATCCTCTTCCTGAAGCTCAGCTGGACAGATTTTTAATGAGAATAAATATGGGTTATCCTTCCTATGAAGATGAAATAGAAGTACTTAAGAGAAGCGATAATCCAAACATATTGAATGAATTAGAAACTGTTGTAACAGCGGAAGAAATTAATTATGTAAAAAATAATTATAATCAGGTTAGAATTAGTGAAGATGTTATGAAATACATACTTAACATCATTTCAGCTACAAGAAACAGTGAAAAATTTCAGCTGGGAATAAGTCCAAGGGGTACTATAGCTCTTTATAAAGCAAGTAAGGTATATGCTGCAGTAAGCGGAAGAGACTTTGCTATTCCTGAGGATGTTAAAAAAATGGCGCCTTTTATATTAAATCACAGGATTAAACTCCGAGGCATGAATAATGGTGATTATTATAAAATTATTTATCAGCTGCTGGAGTCAATCCCTGTACCAGTTGAAGAGATATAAGAGGCTTAATATGTATTATATATTCATATGTCTTATTGCAGTAGGCCTTTTTATAAATTATTTAACAAAAAAATATGCCTTATATAATGTGTCTTATAAAAGAGAGGTAAGCTCCAATTGGGTTGAAATAGGAGAAGAACTTCATATATCCACAATAATTGAAAACGGAAAATTGCTGCCTGTTACTTTTCTTCAGGTAACAGAAACTTTTCCTTCAGAAATGAAGTATAAATATGATGCAGATATAAAAAGTTTAAATAACAAGTTATACCATACAACAACTATGATGGTACTGCCCTTTCAAAGAATAAAAAGGGATTATATAGTTAAATTTAATGGAAGAGGAAAGTATATATTAAGAGATGTTACATTAACTGCAGGAGACTTAATTGGTCTAAGTACTATAGAAAAAAATTTAGAGTTCAGTCAGGAATTAGTAGTATTTCCTAAACCTTTGGATATAGAAAGTGAAGCTTCCAAAGCGGGAGATTATATTGGAGATATATCAGCTAAAAGGTATATTATAGAAGATCCTATAGTTACTGCAGGTATCAGGGAGTATACCGGATTTGAACCGGAAAAAACAATACACTGGCCATCCACACTGAAAACAGGAAAGCTTATGGTAAGAAATTTCGATTTTACTGTAGATAATTCTGTCTTTATTATTTTAAATATAGAATGCAGCAAACCATTTTGGTCCGGAATTGACTCAAGCAGCATTGAAAAATCTTATTCTGCAGCAAGAAAAGTCATAGACGATTTAGAAAACAGCCATATTAAGTATGGTTTTGCTTCAAATGCACAAGTTGGTGATTGTTTCAACGGGAATAAATTTATAAGGCCTTCATTGGGACGGGATCACTATTATAATATACTGGACATTCTGGGAAGATCAGATTACAGCATAAGCATGGATTTTGAAAATCTTATAAGCAATATATTATCAGCTCATATAAGCTGCAGGACATTTGTCATAATAACTCCTGCTGTACTTGAGCCATATGCAGAGCAAATAAATAAGGTGAGAAACTATTCAGATGAGACCATACTTTATTCTATTAATTCCAGTAACTTTGACCTGATTAGTGGATCTATTAGAAAATATATTTTCTGAGGTAAGAAAATGATTATAAGATATTTAAAAGCGCTGTCTAATCTTTCGTTTATATTTTTAACAGTTAATTTTATATTTTGCTTGGCAGGATATGCCCCGGTAAGTGAATATATTTTTGTTTGGATGATTATATTTAACTTAATCCTGTATTTTAAAAAATACAGGAACATTTATATAAAAATCATGTCTTTAATTCTTTTAATTCTGCCGGTTATTTTTATAAGCAGTAATTATGAAAAACTTATTGCTTTAATTATTTTTGCATTAATATTTTATCTGTATAAGCAAAAAAATAATCTGTCTTATGGAGAAACCTGTGAGGAATTTAAAAAAATTATTTATATTATCCCGGTGATACTTATTATTTCCGGAATTAATATAAGCAGAAATTTATCGGACAGATTCATAATTCCCTATATGATTTATTATCTTATATTTACAGTACTTTTAATCAGATATTTAAGAAATTACGAATATAATGCAGTTAATGAAAAATTAAATAAAATTAATTTCACATATTTTATTGTTATAATAATAGCAGCTATTATATTTGCATTGAAATCTGTAAGACATTCAATCCTCAGCATAGTTTTATTTGTTTACAGATATATAATGGATATATTTATTTATATCTCTTCAATGATATTCTTATTAGTCTTTAATTTGTTTAGAAATATACACATTAAGGGGATAAATCCTAATATTTTTAAAATAAGCCAGAAAGATATGAAATTACAAAATACTGCTGATATAAAAGAATATGCTTTGGCAAACCCCCTGCTGCATAAGATTATCATTATTTTTGTTAATATTATAATTATTTTGCTGGCAGTTTATATTATAACAAGAATACTTAGAAAAAGATTCGCAGCTTCCCCAAACTTAGAAAAATGTGAAGAAACAAAGGAATTTATTTTTTCTGAAAAACATTCAAATAAGATTAAAAGCAGGTTTGTTTTTGGTGATTATCCTTCACAAATAAAATATTATTACAGAAAACTTATTAAAGACATGATATCAAAAGGAATTAATTTAAATAAGAGTGATACTACCATGGATATACATTTAAAATCCCAGGAAGCTTTTGATAAGGCCAGCTTATGGAGTATGAGGGATATGTATATAAAGGTCAGGTATGGAAGAGAAGACTGCACTAAAGATAATGTGAAGGAATTTCGTAATTTTTATAAAAACAGAAAGATATAGGAGGAGTTTCATGAGGGTAAAAGCTTATGCAAAAGTTAATTTAGCCCTTGATATTACTGGGAAATTAGATAATGGGTATCATGAGCTGAATATGATTATGCAGACAATAAATATTTATGATTTAATTGATATAGAAAAAGCAAAAGATGGAATAGAAATAAAATGTAATAAGAAGTATATCCCTACAGATAAAAGAAATACAGTATATAAGGCAGCTCAGATTTTAATTGATAGTTTTAATATAAAAAGCGGAATCAGTATAAAAATTAAAAAGACTGTTCCTTCTCAGGCAGGCTTAGGAGGAGGCAGCTCTGATGCTGCAGCTGTTTTAAAAACCATGAATCAGCTTTTTAACCTTAAAATAGATGATAATGATCTTGCACGCATAGCAAAGGATATAGGAGCAGATATCCCCTTCTTTATTTATGGAGGCACGGCGCTGTGTCAGGGTATAGGAGAGAAAATAACAAAACTTAAGGAATTTAAAAACAAAACAGTTCTGCTTGTAAAGCCGGGATTTGGAGTTAATACCAGGGAGGCTTATGGCTTGTATGATTTAGAAAAAGACATAAAACATCCGGATATTGATTTAGTAGTTAAAGCATTGGAGCAGAATAATATTAAAGAATTATCAATTAATATGGGAAATGTTCTTGAAAGTGTGGTCATAAATAAATATCATGAAATTGAAAAAATAAAGGGCGAATTAACTGATCTGGGAGCCTCAGGTGCGCTTATGACAGGAAGCGGATCTACAGTATTTTCCCTGTTTGATGAATATGAAAAAGGACTTTTTGCATATAAGAAAATAAAAAATAAATATAAGGAAGTATTTTTAACTAAGACCATATAGCCGGATAAACCGGCTATTTTTTTTGTATAAATTTCTGCTGTTAGAGAAAAATACCTATAGGTGATAGCTATGAATATTAATATAAATATTTTAGAAGTGTTAGATATTTACTTTCTTATACTTATGGCTTTTAACAGTTTCACGGCTTTTTTTATAGATGCATCATTTTATAACAAAAAAAGCGATTTGAGGATGAAGCTTCGTGCCAGAGTACTTTCTGTCATATTCTTTATTTTAGGCATAGCTCTTTATATAGCAGGGCAGAAGCTGGGAGGTATATAAGATAAATGAATGAAATTATAAGAGATGGAATAAGCACAGATATTGATGATAATATAAAATATCTTAAACAGCTTTTAAAAGACAATACAGATATCGTAATAAGAGAATTTTATGTGGTTAATGTAAAATGCTGCCTTGTTTATGTAGATGGAATGGCAGATAAAAATCTTATTGACCTGTTTGTTCTTCGGCCATTAATGAGATTTGAAGGAAGAGCCTTAGATATCAGCATTATTAAGGACCGGATAACAAATGTATCTGAAATAGCTGAAAAAAACAAATTATCAGAAGGAATTATAGGGGCTTTATCAGGAGATACTCTTCTTTTGGTGCAAAGCAGCAGTTCATGCCTGGTTATTGGATCCAGGTTATGGCCTACCAGGGGAATTACTGAGCCATCCTCAGAGACAGTAATAAAAGGCTCAAGAGAAGGATTTTCAGAAACATTGAGGTTTAACTCAGCTCTTATAAGGAGAAGAGTCAGAGATACAAGACTTAGAACAGAACACCTGTTTATAGGCAGAAGGTCTAAAAGTGATACACTTATAGTATATATTGAGGACATTGTTAACAAGGAAGTACTTTCTCTTTTAAAAGAAAGGCTTGATGGAATTGATATAGATGCCATTTTTGATTCAGGAGTATTAGAGGAATTTTTGGAAGACAATAAGTATTCGCCTTTTCCTCAGATCCAGTATACGGAAAGGCCTGATGTGGCAGCAGCTGCACTTTATGAGGGAAGAATTGCTGTACTTATAGATAATACACCCTCTGCTCTTATTGTACCTGCCGCAATGTCTAATTTATTTCAGTCACCGGATGATTATAACGGCAGATGGTTAAATGCTTCCTTTGTAAGACTGATAAGGATTTTTTCAACTTTTTTATCCTTAATTATGTCGTCCCTTTATATAGCTGTAACATCCTTTCATACTTATACTATACCTGCTAAATTAGCATATTCCATTGCAGCTACAAGAGAAGGAGTCCCTTTTCCTGCATTTGTGGAAGTAATTCTGATGGAGTTCTTTCTTGCTATGCTTACGGAAGCTATAGTCAGGCTTCCTAAACCAATTGGGGCTACTATAGGTATTGTAGGAGGCCTGATTGTAGGTCAGGCAGCAGTAAGTGCAGGTATAGTCAGCCCAATTATGATAATTATTGTTTCGGTAACAACCATATCTGGTTTTTTAACAACTAATAATGACATAACATCAGCTTTTAGATTTTATAGGTATATGCTGATAGTTTTTTCTTCCATTGCAGGTTTATACGGCATGGTAATAGGCCTGATTATACTTTCAATTCAGCTGCTGCAGCTGAAGAGCTTTGGGG
>JBAXYJ010000099.1:0-9995 GCA_041670885.1 Clostridiaceae bacterium | reverse complement strand
TTATTATACAATGATAGCAAAGTAAAATATCCATGTCAATAATATTTGAATATTAACAAATAAAAATTTGATTTTGCATAATTGCTTTCTTTTTTGTTCAGTTTCGACATATTTCCTTCTTATTAAAACAATATATAATATATTTATTGCATTCATCCTATAAACCAATTTCACTATTTATGAATTATTATTTTGAAAAAGCATAATATTAAATAGTACTGTAAAAACTAATATTATACATATTTTCCTCTATTTAATCCCTATTTTTAAGGTTTTACAACAATTTGAATTAATAATTTTGCCAAAATATATATTTATGTAAATGTAAACATTTTCATTTGTATAAATGTATATTTATACATTTATCTCATAACCATTCAAAGAATATTTCATTATCAAATATAATTATTTAGTTAATTAATTTTTGCTTTTACATATTAATGCCCCCTAATTTTAATAAATAGTTTTAAAATCATTTATTTTAATCTCAAGTGAAAAAATATGTGATGAATAATTTAATTCATATGTCCCTGTATACGTTTACGTAAGTAATAGATCGAATTTGTCTGTTTTCAGAAAGTATTTTTCATCAATTTATAAATATTTTTTTGAAATTTAGTAAATTTTACTTGCATATCGAACATTATCATGCTAAAATCATAAAATAGTTTGTTAAACAATACTATTTCTAAAAATCTCCGGAGAAAACAAATCATTAATTCTGTTCTTTTAAAACTCATCTTAGTTTTACACCTAACAAGTTCAAATAATCTTTAAAACTAAGTTTTCAAGCAAATTAATTAAAATCAGATCACGTTATACTACCACCAAATACAAAGGGGGGCTTTTATGGATAAAAAATATTCTATTATTGTACTTTTTATCATAAACTGTTTGATTTTTGTTTCAGGATGCCTTTTTACAATTTATTCAATTTATTTTAAAATTAGTTTCAGAGTAATTAATACAGACGTCTCCGGAGCTGTAGTTGGTCTGCTTGTTTCATATTTTTCTATGCGTCATTTTAAAAAGCTTTTTGATTTAAAAGGTGAACTGAAAAAATCAGGCAATAATTTTTCTTGGTCCAATTTTAAAAAAGTTAAAAAGGGGGTTTTATAAATGAAAAAAATAAAAAGATTTTCCTTGTTTATCTCTTTAACATTTCTATTTGTAGTTATATTATCAGCAGTAGTATTTGCTCAGGGTGTTGGGGATCCTTCAGGTGCAGCCACAGGTGCAGCCAGTGATATAATTGCAAAAACCGCAGGAAGTCCTACCCAGGATGAAATTCTTACTCAAATAGGTAAAAACAGATTAGGAATAAACTATGTCTGGGTAATGATGACAGGAATGCTTATATTCTTCTTCCAGTGCGGATTTGCAATGGTTGAGACAGGATTCTGCAGAGCTAAAAATGCGCTTCATACAATGGCAATGAACTTCATGGTATTTTTAGTTGGTGCTGTCGGTTATTTTCTGGTTGGCTTTGCACTTCAGTTTGGAGGCGTTGGGGGATGGTCCAACTTAGGTGCCGGTGCTGCGACTTTAAGCCATGAAGTAACTGTAGGTGGATGGGGATTGTTTGGTACAAAAGGATTCGCATTAGCCAGCGGAGGAACATATGATGTAGCAGTATATGCTCTTTTCTTCTTCCAAATGGTATTTATGGATACAACCTGTACTATTCCAACAGGTTCCATGGCAGAGAGAGTTAAATTTTCAGTTTTCGTAATTAATTCATTCTTCGTTTCAATGATTTACTATCCATTGTTCGGTAACTGGGTATGGGGAGGCGGCTGGATGGCTCAGCTTGGAACCAGACTAGGAATTGGTCATGGTGTTGTTGATTTTGCCGGATCTGCTGTAGTTCATTCTATGGGTGGTATGATGGCTTTAGCAGGAGCAATTGTAATTGGACCTAGAATAGGTAAGTTTAAGAAAGATGGAACAGCAGTACCTTTCTTAGGTCATGATATTCCAATGGCGATAATAGGAACAATAATCTTATTCTTCTGCTGGTTTGCATTTAACGCAGGAAGTACTACAAACGGTGCAGATTTCAGACTTGCAATAGTTGCTACCAACACAATGATAGCAGGTGCTGTTGGCGGGCTTGTTTCTATGATGTATATGTGGAAAAAATACGGCAAACCAGATCCATCAATGACATGTAATGGAGCCCTGGCAGGACTTGTTGCCATAACTGCTCCCTGCGCCTTCGTAAATGGAATTTCATCCTTTATAATAGGTGCTATATCAGGTATTCTTGTATGTATATCAGTTAGGATAGTTGAAGATAAATTTAAAATTGACGATCCAGTTGGAGCTATATCTGTTCACTGTGTAAATGGAGTTTGGGGAATTATAGCTTTAGGATTATTTGCAGATGGTGCCTATGGAGACGGGTTAAACGGTGTAGCAGGCGGAGTTACCGGATTATTCTACGGCGGCGGTTTTGGGCAGCTTCTAGCACAGCTTATATGTGTTGCTGTTCTTATAATTTGGGGATTTGGAACATCCTATTTATTCTTCAAATTACTTGATAAAACAATGGGACTTAGAGTTTCAAAAGAAGCAGAAATAGCTGGACTTGATATACCTGAAATGGGAATGGTTGCATACCCTGATTTTGTACTTAATCCAAAAGATGGCGAGTAGTAATTAATTATGATAAAATATATATATTAAGGTAGGAGGTAAATTTATGGGAAAAAAGCTTACAAAAATAGACATACTAACTTCCCCAAGCAAATTGGAGGAATTAAAAGAAGCGTTAAATGCCATTGGCATAAGCGGCATGACTGTATCAAATGTTTTAGGATGCGGAGTACAGAAAGGTCATAAGGAATCTTACCGTGGTTTATCATTAGACATACATCTATTGCCTAAAATAAAAATAGAAATAATAGTTTGTGAAGTTCCAGTTGAATTAGTTGTTGAAACTACTAAAAAGGTTCTTCACACAGGTAATATAGGAGACGGAAAAATATTTATATATGATGTGGAAAATGTCATAAGAATAAGTACTGGTGATGAAGGAAGAGACGCTCTCCAATATACCGAATAAAAAATGGACCTTTATGGGTCCATTTTTTTTACTTCATTTTCAGTTTTTAATCTGAAGAAAATATCCTGTATGCTTTTATCCTTATATATTATAGAGTAGGTATTCTTTATTATTATCATTATTATAGGTCCTAATATAAGGCCTATAGCCCCAAGAAGCTTTAATCCAATGTATATTGACATTAAAGATACAAGAGGATGAACTCCTATCTGATGTCCTATTATTTTAGGCTCTATTATTTGTCTTACAACCAGAATTACAATATAGAGAATAAAAATAGATGCTCCCATTATTGTATCTCCTATTGCTAATTCATAAATAGTCCAGGGAATAAGTACTGTTCCAGTACCGATAACCGGCAGAATATCTACTATACATATAACAAAGGCAAGTACAATTGAATATCTAACACCAATTAGTGATAAGCCAATCAAAAGCTCAGTAAATGTTATACTCATTATTATCAGATATGCAGCCAGTAATTTTACTAATGATGAAAACACTCCGTTTTTCATCCCGCTGAAATTGCTGTATAAATCTTCCGGAATTTTAGATTTAATACTGCAGCGGAACTCATTTCTGCCGCTGGATATAAAATATGTAGATAGAATTGTTATTATTATAAAAACTAAAGTGGATGGCAGTGATATGGCGTAATTAAATATAGCTCTGAAAACACTTTTTAACACGTTTTCTACAGTGTTAAATGAACCTGTAATTCCACTTCTGATAAACTCAGTTAATTCCTCTGGAAGTCCAATGATAAATTTACTGCTATTGGAACTTATTAAATCTACATTTCTATATAGTTCTCTTATGAAATGTGGAGTAGTATGCATCAATTCTTTAATTTCTATTAGAATTTTTGATATTGCCAAATATAGAACAGAGCCGAGAAGTACTGTTACAGCAACAACAGTAACTGCTGAAATTATTTTACGTGATATTTTTGTTTTTTTAGTAAGAAAATTAACCAAAGGCTCCATAATGGAGGCTAAAATAAAAGCTACGATAAAAGGAGCTAAATATTTTATAGATTTAAATGATAAGAATATTACCAGAATAATGCATGCAAAAGTTATTAAAAATTTTTTTACTTTTTTTCTGTCCAAAACATATTTTTGATCCATAAGCAACTCCTTAAAGTTTTATTCTCTGTTAATATTCAACAATTTTAGTATAACATATCAATAATATGATGCAAGTCAATAATTTTTTAAGGCAGCAGAAAAGCAGATAAAACATACAATGTCATATCTGCTTTAAACCTGTTTATATGGTAAAAAATAAGAGGAAAAGTATTAGTATATAAGTGAAAAGAGAGTTCAAGATTGAACTCTCTTTTCATCTATTTTTTATTCTATTGGGAATAATGGTAATTCTTCTAAAAATATAATATCGTCTCTTTTTACAGCGTCCCCTTCTGCCAGAATTGCAGCTTTAGCAGTTATTATTCCCCCTGCTTTTTCTACTAATCTTTCTATGGCAGACAGAGATTCACCTGTACTTATAACATCATCAATTATAGCTACTTTTTTGCCTTTGATTTTATCTGCATCATTTCCATCAAGGCATAAGACTTGTTTTTTCTGAGTAGTAATTGAAACTACTTCATCTGTTATAGGATTATTCATATAAGGCTTTATACTTTTTCTTGCAATTATATATTCCTTCATATTTAATAGCTTTGATATTTCATAAACCAGAGGAATGCCTTTAGCTTCTGCAGTTATAATAATATCAACCTGTGGAAGCTTTGAAGCCAGTATTGGAGCTGTTTTTACTATAAGTTCAGTATCTCCAAGTATTACAAAGCTGGCGATTGCAAGATTATCGCTTATCTTTATTATTGGAAGACTACGCTTTACTCCACATATATTAATTTCATAAATATTATTCATTTTCTCTCCTACCCTATAATAGGCAGGAATAATTTTAATAATAGCCCTGCAATCATTCCTATGAAAGGATCTGTAATTGCAGTTACAGTCATTGTAACTCCGCCTATTAATGTACCATTTGCTGCAGTTGAAGTTAAAGCTGCTGCTGCATTTACAGGAACTGTAACTATTGCACCAAGTACAAATAAGAATCCTGCTATTGATTCAGTAGGAATATATCTTCCTATTTTAGGCAGAAGTCCTGCAAATAAAATTATTGCCATTAATGTCATCATAGCTATGCCATCGATTAATGCGTGAGGAGCTCCCCCTGTTGCAGAAATTATTGATTCAACGGGCCCGCCTCCAAAGAATGAAGAAACCATATCTGCCAGAGAGCTTATTACTGATAGATGATCTATATTTACGCTCTGTTTTGCCAGCTGTCCTGTAATATTTCCAAATGCTATGTTGGCACCAATATTTAAGCATACCATGCCCATAGCGCCCCTTAAAATTTTAGCAGAAAATGATATTTTCTGTCTTGCAATTTTTTCTCTTTCAATTACAGGGTGGACAGCACCTTTATTCATTACATTGTAAACAATACTGGATAATATAACTGATACTGCTATTGTGTATACAAGATCTTTTGTAAATAGATATGTAATAATTCCGGATGCTATAGATATGGCACCAACTGTCTTATTTTTCTTACTCATGTCATAAGCAACCTTAGTAAGCATTATTCCTACTCCGGCCATCATTCCTGATGTTATAACAGGTCCTACAAAATCTGTAATCCTGCCCATAAGTCCAAATATTCCTATTAAGGCCATTATTACGCCGCCATAGAATATCATTGATAATCTTTCCTTAAGATTATCTCCTATAGTTCCAGCCAGTGTTATTGTTTCAGCCTGAAATGATATAGGTGCAACGCAGCCAGTAACTGCACATCCTGCAGCACCTACTAAGAATGCAAAAGCTGTTGGGATTGATGCAAATCCGAAGGATAATGCCAGTAATCCCTGTGGTAGTCCATTTAGGATTACACTTAAAATTGCTAAAATGTCTTTCCATAAATTCATGATTTATGTCTCCTTTCTTTTTGATTCACTCTCAAAATGGAAGGAGATATTAAACTAAGAAAAGCATAATCTAATAATCCCCCATAGTAGAATAATTTACGGTTATCCTGTAGAAACTTCCAAGCCATATTCTTAGAATTATATGAGAGCAAATATTTTGTTTTATTTCATATAAATAATACTATACATTACGACAATTATCAACATTATTTGCCTTAATGTTCATATTTTTTGCTAAATGTATTAAATCATATAGTAAAAACGTTTGAATTTTATTAAATTAATGAAATATCCTATGTTAAAAATATATTAAAGACGATGAAATAAAATTTCACCGTCTTTCCTTCAGATGATATTTATAATCCCTTCTTCTGCAGGTATAACAAATACTATTCCTCTGTCACTTGCTTCAAATTCAATCCTGTTATTATTGAAATATACCTGTTTTGCGTCTTTTGAATTATAAATTATTTTAAATGTTTTATAATTAAAATAATTACCGGATTTTTTTATATTTATTAATGTTTCCTTGTTTAAATCTATATCAAATTCATATATAGTATACCTTCCATTTTTATAATCAAAGCTTTCACCGTCATCATTATAATGAGTATATTTACCTTTTCCCGGGTAAATATCTAAGGTTAATTCATCTATTTTCTTTTCACCAATATAATTTTGCTCAGGGTAATTTGGGATAATTGATCCGGCCTTAATGTAGATTGGGCAAACATCAATGGGCGCCTCCTTTATTATAAACTTCCCACCTTTTATAATTTCTCCTGTCCAGTAATCTGTCCATTCTCCCTTAGGCAGGTAAAGACCTCTATACCTTTTCCCCTGTTCAACTACAGGTGCTGCAAGAATATTTTCTCCAAATAAAAATTCATCATTTATTTCATATGTATTTTCATCATCAGCATAATGAAGAACTAAAGGTCTCATTACCGGAAGCCCTGTACTTTCGCACTGCCACATTAAATCATATAAATATGGTACCAGCTTATATCTTAATTTTATATACTTTCTTGTTATATTTAGTGTTTCTTCATCAAAGGCCCAAGGTTCCTGGTCTCTTGTCTTAGTGCTGGAGTGGTTTCTAAATAATGGGCTGAAACAACCTAATTGTGTCCACCTGGATAAAAGCTCTGCTGTGCAGTCAAAGCTAAAACCTCCCACATCTGTTCCGCAAAATGCAATTCCGGAAAGCCCTAAATTTAAAAGCATAGGAACAGCCATTCTTAAATGTTCCCAAAGGCTTTGATTATCACCTGTCCATACAGTACTGTATTTTTGAGTTCCTGCATAGCAGGCTCTTGTAATTACAAATGGTCTTTTCCCTGAATATTTTTTAAGACCTTCATAAGCAGCCTTGCTCATAAGGTGTCCGTATACGTTATGAATCTCGCTGTGATTAGTAGGATTCCCGTCATTCTTAAATTGAACACTGTCCGGAATGGGTCCGTTAAATCCTGCCGGTTCATTCATATCGTTCCATATACCTGCTACGTTAATATCCAGTAAAACCTTATGGTTATCCCCCCACCATAATCTGGTATCGATGCTTGAAAAATCCGGATAAACTGCATCTCCCGGCCATACTTTATTTACATAGGTTACTCCATCCTTATCTACAGCAAAACAATCTTTTTTTAAGCCTTCATCATATATGGAATAGCCTTTTTGTTTTTTTACTCCCGGGTCTATTATTGTAACTACTTTAAATCCATCCCTGGCCAATTTTTCTATTGTTTTCTTTTCATCAGGAAATTTATTTTTATCCCAGGTAAATACTTTGAAATTTTCCATATAATCTATGTCTAAATGAAGTACATCACAGGGAATATTATTTTCCCGAAATTTTTTAGCTACCTCCATAAGTCTTTCTTCCGGAGTATATGAAAATCTGCTTTGCTGATATCCAAGAACCCACCTCTGCGGCAAAGGAGTCCTCCCTGTCAGCTTAGTATATCCTGATATAACCTTGGAAATATCATCTCCTGCTATAAAATAATAATCTAAATTCCCGTCATCAGCACCAAAATAATAATATTCGCTGTTCTCCTTGCCCATATCAAAATATGACTTAAATGTATTGTCAAAGAAAATCCCAAATGCAGCTTTATTCCTAAGTGTAATGAAAAATGGTATGGTTTTATAAAGAGATTTATAACTTTCAGTGTGAGGTCTTGGGTCATCGGTGTTCCACATCTCGTAATAGTACCCCTTTTTATTTAGGTGCCCTGTTTTTTCTCCAAGGCCATAAAATTTTTCATCTCCAAATAATTTTTTTATAACCTCTATTTTATGTTTTTTAAATCCCTTTTCTGCCTCATGTCCTTCTTCCTCTGCAATTCCCATTTCACCGCGCCTTATAAACGGGTTTCTCTCTTTTTTATAATCCTGACAAAGAGCTAGTCCATTTTTATCACAAAAATCAACCTTGAAGTCATTATAAATATTTATTATTAACTCTTCTGTAGTGATTTTAATAAAATCATTTATTCTTTCTGCTTTAAATCCACATTTTTCAAGCTTTAAATTTTCAATAGCCTTAGAGTTATGCTCTTTATATTTTAATGGTGAAAATACATTTATAATTGATGGACTAATGATTTCAATTCTTCCCTCACCATTTTTAAAATTAAAATATATTATGTTTTCTTTTACATTGTAATTAATCAATTTTCCAAACATATTTTGTATCCTCTCATCTTAACTTTATGGTATTAATAAATAGTATAAGTTATAATAACATTATATATATTATATTCTAATATAACTTGCATAATTTTAACTTAAAATAACATTATTTTGACTTTTAAAGGAGATTTGCATGGATAAAGAGAAGAATAAATTTAAAGAAGCTGTAGCTCACGGCAGTCCTATGTTTCCATTATATGTATACAGTGACAGACATATAAACAGCAAATCATCATTATATTACCACTGGCATGAAGAGATTGAAATAATATATGTAGAAAAAGGTGAATTTATATTAAATGTAGATATGACTCCAATAAAAGCTAAAGAAGGAGAATGCTATTTTATAAATAGTGAACAGCTGCATTCTGCTTACGGAATCAGAGATTATGATTCTCTTCACCACGCTATAGTATTTGACCTTAATATTCTAAGCAGCTCAATTTACGACAATTGCCAGAGCAAGTTTATTGATCCATTAATAAACAAGCAGTATCTTTTCCCATTATGTTTAAATATTGAAGCAGAAAGTGATATTAAAATTATAAGTCAGGTAAAGGATATAATTTCAACTTATAAAGACAAAAATGCAGGCTGGGAACTTAGCATAAAATCCTCCCTGCTTAAAATAATTTCGCTGATGGTATATTTAAATAAATTTAGTGTTCAGGAAAATCTGTCCCTTACAAGAGATAATTATAAAATTGAGTTAATAAAAAAGTCGATTAACTATATACATTTAAACTATGGCAGGAAAATATATTTACAGGATTTAGCTAAAGAAATAAATATGAATAAAGAGTACTTCTGTCGTTTTTTCAAATATCATACAGGGAAAACCCCTGTAGACTACATTAATTATTATAGAATAGAGCAGGCAGCAAAAATTCTAAAAACTCAGGATAAAAAAATATTAGATATATGTCTTCAGGTTGGGTTTGAAAATTTCAGCTATTTTATAAAAAAATTTAAGGAGTACAAAAATTGTACCCCCTCTAAGTTTAAATAATCATACATGCCATAAATAATATATACATATAAAAATCCCGGCTCTCTATACATTACTTCAGTTCTATTTGTCCTTTTTCCGCTGTAGGAATGTGCTGCCTTATCAAGGACTCCCATATAAGCCTCAACTTCTGAAATCCTGCAGCTTATCTTCTTCCCATCAATAATATCTTACCAAGTAAATCTTTAGAAAGCTAAGTACCTGATTTTTCATAAAAACCTCTTGTAAGTTTAGCCATATATCCT
>JBAXYJ010000098.1:0-10101 GCA_041670885.1 Clostridiaceae bacterium | reverse complement strand
TTCTTATGAGATATATAGATGGCTACAATTCATCAGAGCTTGGCGAAATGTTTGATTTGCCACCATCTACAGTCAGAGCCAGGTTATCATCTGCAAGAAAGAAAATGGCAGAAATATATTTTGAAAAGATAGGTAAAGGAGAGTAAAAGAAATGGAAAAGAAGAAATTAGTAATTAATTCATCAGTGTGTGATGCTAGATATGTTTCAGAGTCAACATTAGAATCATATGAGAGCATTGTAATAAATGCAGCATCTATAATAGTAACAAGGGAAACAAGAGAGCTGTTGTCACGTTATAACATTAGTATGAATGCAGCAGATGTAACTGAAGTACCGGCAGATGCAGAGCTTATGATTGAAAATGGTAAATATGAGATAACAGGCAGTACAGTAATATTGAGACCTGCAGTTTTGATAGTCAATGGAAAACTTGATATTGGAAAAGGCTCACAGGAATCACTTAAAAAATTTCTTTCAATTACTGTAAATGGATCTGTCTCCTTTCCTTCAGATATGAAAGAGCAGCTGCCAGAACTAAATGTAAATGGATCAACTGATTGTTATCCGGCAGATGCAATTCGGCTAAAAAGCAATCTTGTAGTGGACAGAACTTTCATCATCAGGGCAAAAAATGCAAAGTACTACGTGAAAAACAAGGTGGTTATAGCTGGCGGTAACCTGGATATTTCTAAGCTTGTGGAGAAGGGAGCTGCTTTTATAACTAAGCAGGCAATTATAGCAGAAGATTTATTGGAGGAAGCTTTGACACTTTTTGGTGAAGAAGTGGATATTAAAACTATACCTAAAGAATTCAGTTATGTAAGTGATGCAGTACTAAGTGATGCTTTAGTACGGAAGAATGGTAATAAGCTTTTTGTTGATGGTGATCTTACGGTTAATAACGAAAGTGAAAGTGCACTTGATAAGCTGACATCCATAAAGGTAAATGGAACTGTGCTTATCATTAAGAAATTTATGGATAAGTTCCAAAGCCTTGATGCAGAATACAATGAAATAAGAACGATTAAAGGGAAAATCCTTTCAGATAAAGTAAATGTAGAGATTGATAAACGTATGGTTACAAAGCAGGAAGATGGAATTACAGTGACTGACTGCGTCATGGTACATCTTAATGAAGATATTACACCTGAGGAAATAGAGAAAAAGCTGGAATTCACAGACTGTGGATGTATATTCTGCAGTACGGATCAGAGAAGTGCAGTGGAGCTTGTATCAGAGGATGTTGGACGCATTGACGATTCAAGCAGAATGGGACTTAGTGCTATGAAAGAAATGGCAGAAGGTTTGCATTTGTTTGACAAGGATACAAAGGTGGTAAATACCGTAAAATACAAAATGTAGCAGTTTGTTAAAGGGGATAATCATATGGTAAATCAGAATTGTTGGATTAATTTTTCATATTATCAAGACCGGATTAAGAACGAAAAATCATATAGAGATTTGATAAGGCAGGGACTAAGCAAAAGGGAATGCCTTGAATATATGGAACTTATGAAAGGTGATAAAGAGCAGCCTGTAAAAGCAGTAAAAATTAAGTTTTCTATTAATCATTATACGATACTCATTGAAAGAAAAGTCTGATCATTATAAGAGATTTGCCCTCGGGGAATTTTACCTGGGGGCAAATTTTTTCATGCAGAATATATAGCGGGTAAATTGTCTGCATTCATATCACATATACTAAAACATATGTGATAAAATGAAGCTGAATAATAAAAGCTTTGGGGGCTTAAATGACCAAAGGAAAATATAACTTAATCAGCCGTTCAAAAGAAGAATTGATTAGGTTAATAACAATAATTTTTGCCCTAAGTGCGGTGTTACCACTAAAGCCCAATATACTCTAATGATGATAAGCTGTGAATCCTTCTTAAAGGCATCTGTATAAAAATATACCTAATGACCATCTATATCAAAAAAACCGCCACTTATGGAAAATGAATAGAAAACTATTATCAAATTAAATATACTTCTATTATAAAGGTAAAGGGGGTGACATAATGCAGATTGAAATTAAAATTGATGAAAAATGTGAAGAGCTGAAGATTTTAATAGTAACAAATAAGATGACAGAACAGGTGGAGGAACTTCTAAAAAAGCTTTCAGCTGCCCAGACCGAGGCTATTGTGGGTTTTAAGGAGGACAGTGCAGAAATTCTTCAGCAGGAGGAAATTATACGCATATTTTCTTCAAATCAAAAGGTATATGCTCAAACTAAGCAGGGCGAATATGTTCTTAAGCTGCGTCTTTATGAATTAGAAGAACGCCTTAATCAGAATGTATTTGTCAGAATATCTAATTCTGAAATTATAAACTTGAAAAAGCTAGTAAAAATGGACTTAAGCTTTAGCGGGACCATTGGGGTAAAACTCCTTGGTAATGTCACAACCTATGTATCCCGTCGTTATGTTGCTAAAATTAAAGAAGTATTAGGAATTTGAGGTGAGAAAAATGAAAAAAAGAATCTTATCAAGAGCATTATTAGGTTTTCCCATAGGTATTTCCATAAGCTATTTTATTACAATATTAATTTCCCTGGTTATGGCAGATGGTTCATATTACCCGGTTGCTCCAAAATTAGAACAAATCTGCGGCAGTGAAAGCTATGCTGCTATATTACAGTTTTTTTTATCCGGCATTTTAGGTTCTGTATTTGCCGGAAGCTCAATTATATGGGAGATGGATAATTGGAGCATTCTGAAAATGACATTTGTCCATTTTCTAATAACCATCTTTATCATGTTTCCAACAGCTTATATCACCTATTGGATGGAGCATTCTTTAATGGGTTTTGCAAGTTACTTTGCAATATTTGTAGTAATTTACGTAGTTATATGGTTTGTACAATATGTATCCTGGAATCGGAGTATTGACAAAATTAACACTAGAATAACAGATGCGAATAAAATGGATAATGCAAAGCTTAAAGGAATGATACCCTTTTTAATTATTGTTGGGGTAATGTTTAATATTCTGCCCTTAGGATTCAGACTTTTAAATCCCGTTGACGGGACATCATATATGGGAGTTATGCTGCTGCTTATAGTATTTCCCTTTATAACATTTGTTTCTTCACTAATTTTAGGAATAAGCAGGGGGATATGCTGGCTATATCCGGTTTGTATTGCTGTATTATTCATACCTGCATTATTTATTTATTACAACGATTCAGCATTTATATATATGATAATTTATGGTGTACTCGCCTGCATAGGAAACTTGATTGGCAGCCTTTTTCAAAAGACCGGTATAAGAAATACTCACAGCAGAAAATAAGGTAGTGAAAAACTAACAAAAATCGGCTGAATTCCTGTTTTGGAACTCAGCCGATTTTTTTACATAATGTAGCTTGCCAAAGATTTGCTGAATGTACTTATCCATGGATGAATAAAAACAAAATATTCACATACAGATGAATAAAGTAAAAATTGAACATAGCCTGGACACGTAGTAATATGTAAGTATACAACAAAATTATTCATTGAATAGAGAAAGGAGCATCCTATGCTAATTGAAGTAAATGATGTATGCAAATCTTATAAAACCGGAGATGTGTCTACAAAAGTATTAAAGAATGTTAACCTAAGTATGGAAAAAGGTGAAATTGGAGTAATTCTGGGCCCTTCTGGTTCCGGCAAATCCACATTACTTAATATAATTGGCGGAATAGACCGTATAGACAGCGGAAGTGTTGTTATAGATGGGGTAAATATTGTAAAGTTAAATGATGATCAATTAACTCAATATAGAAGAAATTCTGTAGGTTTTATATTTCAATTTTATAATTTGGTACCAAACCTGACAGTATATGAAAATGTTGAAGTTGCAGCGAATATAAGCAAGAATTCTATGAAAACAGATGAAGTTTTAAGTGCAGTAGGTATGAGTGAGTATAAAAATAGATTTCCAAGAGAACTAAGCGGAGGACAGCAGCAAAGAGTATCTATTGCCAGAGCAATAGTTAAAAATCCTAAATTTTTATTATGTGATGAGCTGACTGGTGCACTAGATTACAATACTTCCAAGGAAATCCTAAAGTTAATCACAGAAATAAATAAAAGCTTTAATACTACGGTGCTGATAATAACTCACAATACTGCAATAAGTAAAATAGCAAATAGGATCATAAGGCTTAGAAGCGGAGAAGTAATTGAAAATATAATTAACGAAAATGTATTGCCGGCAGAAGGGATTGAGTGGTAATGATTTTAAATAAAAAAATAAAAAGGACTATGTATGAACATAAGTCTCAATATATGGGTTCTATAATATTAATAATAATATGCTGCATACTTTATTGTTCTTTTAATATTGCCATGACAGATGTACTTTCCAATCTTAAAAGTTTTAGATTGGAAAATAAATTAGAAGATGCCAGCTTTATACTGCAGAAACCATTAATTAATGTAAATGAATTAGAAAACAAGTATGATTTGTTATTGGAAGAGAGAAAATCAACTGATTATAATTTTGACAGTAAATCTGTTTTGAGAGTGCTGGCAGAGACGGAAGAAATTGATAAATATGCTGTTATCGATGGCAATGCTCTTCATAATGATGATGAAATATTAATAGATAAAGGCTTTGCTAAAGCCCATTCCTTATCCATAGACGATAATTTGAAAATAAATAGCACAAATTTTAAAATTGTAGGCTATATGACTACTCCTGATTATGTATATCCTTTAAAATCTGAGGATGATATTTTAAAAAACCCAAAAGCCTTTGGCATAGCTGTAGTATCAAAAGGAGATATTGGGAAAACAGGTAAGCCTTTAACCTATTACAGCGTTAAATTTAATAAGCAAAATATGGATGAATTCAAGAAAAACATAAATAGTGATAATTTATTGATTCAATGGAGTAACAAAAAAGATAACAACAGAATTTCCTTTATAGATGGAGATATAAATGGCGGCGTCGCAGTAGGTAAGTACATGCCTATAGCTATTTTATTGTTAACCTGTGTACTTGTATCTGTTGTAATATCAAGGCTTATTAAAGAGGAATATTCAGTAATAGGAACATTATATGCAATTGGCTATACAAAAAAGGAGATAATATTGCATTATCTTAGATATTCATTAGTAATTTCTTCTATAGGAGCTGTTCTAGGGACAATAATAGGAAGTTTTCTTGTAAAACCTTTGCTTTCTGTTGTTTCAGTATATTATAACCTCCCTCTGCTTATTGTTGATTTTAATGTTAAGTATACTATTATAAGCTTACTGCTTCCATTTGCATTTTTAATTCCGGTAACATTTATAGTCATAAACAGGGCACTTAAATTATCTCCTCAGCAGCTTATGAGGGGAGGAACAAGCAAAACAAAAGTAAACTTTATTGAAAAAAATCTTAAATTAAATAGATTTAGTTTCAATACAAAGTTTAAAATAAGAGAAATACTAAGAAGCATACCCCGAACCATTTTTATGCTGCTGGGGGTGGCCTTTGCCTCAATGCTTCTTCTGCTTGGGTTTGCAACAAAGGATTCTATGGACTATATGGTAAACAGTAGCTATAAGGACATATACAAATACAACTATGAATATTCCTTTAATGCATTTCAGTTTGAAAATATTAATTTAAGTGAAAAAAGGTCACTTTCAGCTTTTACAGCACAGTTTAATAAAAAAAATGAAGATTTCATTATTTATGGAGTTGAAAGTAATTCAAAGCTTATAAATTTAACAGATAAAAATACTAATGCTATCAGTTTTTATAATATAATAATAACTAAATCTATGAGTGCCAGGTACAACATTAAAGAAGGGGACAGCATAAGAGTTAAGAATAAAGTTAATTCTAAGGAATTCACAATTAAAGTAGATAAAATCGCAAATGCCTATATAGGAAATATAATATATATGCCTTTAACTGAATTTAATAAATTAAATGGCTATCCGGAAAACAGTTACCTTCAATTAGATTCCAAGGGAAAACTTTATATATCAGAAGACAAACTTATTTCAGAAAGAAACCGACAGGATATGATAGATGGCTATAATGAATTGCTTATGCCAATGAAGTATATGATTGGAGGAATTGCGGCAACTGCCTTCATTATCGGACTTATTGTAATTTATATAGTCGTATCCTTAATTATCGATGAGAATAAAACTAACATATCCTTGCTTAAAATATTAGGATACAGTAAAAAAGAAGTTTTTTCATTAATATTAGGGAGTAATACAATCCTGGTGATATTAGGATATGTAATTTCTGTTCCATTAATATTGGCATCACTTACCGGCTTTTTTAATTCAATGACGAAAGATATGAATATAACAATACCTGCCAAATTGAATAATATGAATATTTTAATCGGCTTTGTAATAATTATGATAACTTATGAATTATCAAAGGCTTTAAACAGGAGAAAGATACTGAAGGTATCAATGGCAGACAGCTTAAAAGGAAACAGGGAATAAAAACATGAGTAAAAAGAAAAAATCTAATAAACACACAAAAAATAATATTGAAGCATTTACAGAGGAACAATATGAAGAGTATTTAAAAGAGCTGTATGGCATGGAGTTTATAGCTGGATTTACAGAAGGCGGGGTACCTTTTGGCTTGTTTGAAGAAGAAGAAACATGCGCAGTAAAGAAATCTGATAATTATGATGAATCAGAGGATGAATTACCATTTTAAGCAAGGGAGGAATATGAGTGGCAGTTTCAGATTTTAACATTTAATATAAAAAGCAGGAAAGCTGCAAATATTTTTACTAAAATTTCTATTGCTGTAAGCATTCTAACTACAACAAGTACAATTTTAAAGCTTAAATTATTTGCTAACCCAAAAGGAATAATAAGATACGATGAGCTTATATTATATTCAAATTTTATTTTCTTAGGATTTATAATACCTCTTTTACCTAATATAAAACAGAAGCTTACCCGTGAAGACTTTAAAAAAAGAGAAAAGAAGATAAGTAAGACGTTTAATATTTTAATAGCAGTACATATTTTATATATTTTAGGTATGATTATCTATGTAGTTTTAACCTATTTGAAAGCCCATGGGGGAAAATAAAATGATTTTCCCCTGATAATTGTATTTTTATAATTTAACTAGGCAATAAAAGAAAATATTATTTTTATTCTCCATGATTACAGCCGCCATTTTGAAACAAAAGATAATTGGCTTATATTAAAGCAAGCCAATTTCATTATAAATTTTAATTTATGAAATTATACTTCCAACATTATTATTGTTATTGTAAATAACCTCTTGGTATGTGTTAATTAATCCATCAAATATACTCTCCCAGGTTCTTTCCGAAACTGTTTTATCAGCGTTTTTAATAAGATTATTTCTCAAATCTTTATTCTCTATCATCTCAGAAATTAATCCAAACATCTGATTTTCATCGCCAGTGTTAAATAAAAGACCGTTTATTCTGTTCTTTACCGTATCCTTAACTCCCCCTGCATTTGCAGCAATTACAGGAAGACCTGAAGCCATAGCCTCTAATACTACATTTCCAAAGGTTTCTGTAGGGGAAGGAAAAACAAATATATCACTGGAAGCATAAATTTCTACTAATTCATGCCCTTTTTTATAGCCTGTAAATATAGTACCTTTAGGGAAACTTTTCTTATATCTATCCAGCTCCGGTCCATCTCCTGTTATTATTAATGAAATTTTGTCTCCATACTTTTCTAATGCCTTTGTATATCCCTTTAAAAGTACATCAATATCCTTTTCCATTGCCACCCTGCCTACGTAAAGTAAGGCTATTTTATCATCTATTCCCAGCTGTTTTCTAAGCTTCCTGCTTCTATGAGATTTATTATATTTTTCAGAATCTACACCTCTTGAAAATATGCCTACATTTTCTATATCATGGTTTTTAAGAAGCTTAGCAGTCTCCATGGATGGGCATAGAGTTATATTATTTTGGTTATGGAACCATCTCATATAATTCCAGGATGCATTTTCTAAAATCTCTAAATTGTAATACTTTAAATACTGAGCAAAATTTGTAGTATAATTTGACACAGTAGGTATTCCAAGCTTTTTTCCATTTATAAGTCCGGCCACACCCATATTAAATTCTGTCATAATGTGGATAATATCCGGGTTAAAATTTAAAAGAGAATTTTTCAATCTGAAAACATTTGGAAATGATAACCTGCATTCAGGGTATAATATGAATTTAATACTAATAAATTTCTCAATATTAATATTTTCATTCAGCTTATCATAGCTGTCCGGTGTAAATATAAGATATTCAATATTTCTGGCTTTGTAATACTCTATTAGTTTTGTTAAAGTATTGGTAACACCATTTATCTGGGGTAAAAATGTATCAGTAAACAAAGCAACTTTCATGCTTTCCTCCTTTTATTAATTAAATTGATATCTTTTTGATATATCCGCCTGCTTTTGCTTAATATATAATTCACTGGAACTTAGAATCAGCTTTGAAATATGCGAAGCCGCTGATAAGGCATAATTTATGTCTCTCCCCAGGCACTTTTTTTCTGAATCATATTTATTTTGCAGTTCCATAACGATGGTTTTCACGTCATCTTCAAATATTTTATGATTTTTAAGTTTTAATTTTCCGCTTAAAATAATAGTCAATAATTTTAAATGGACTGAAATTTCATAAATAAGATGTTCAGCCATGCCTTTTTTTTCATTGCCTTCTCTGTGATAAAGGCAGAAATAATCACTGGCAAAATGGCAGATAACTCCTAATGAAACTGAAAACTCCTTTACCGTAGTGTTTTTATTTAATAATTTTTTTGAATATTCATTAACAGTGCATAAGCTTTCACTAAGAGTATGGGAACACTTAATGTCCTTATTATTAAAATCCGGTTTAACATTACCGTATGCAAAAGCCAACCTGTTAAGTTTAAAATTCATCTGATTTGAAAGATTAGCATACAGTATCTGAGATATGAGTATATGAGTATCAAATATCATTAATTTACACCCCCTATATTTTTATTTTATTCTTAACTTATGTAATATTAATTTAGAATGGGTTAAATTACAGTTACCATATTGTTAAAGATGAGAGAAAATTACTCCTCAAAAAGAAAAAACTGGCCAAAGCCAGTATTAAAGGGGAAACTACATATATAGATTACCACCTGCATGTTAAGTTTATATTACTAAAATGAAAAGAATTATTAATTAAGTTTCCTTACCCTTCAGTTTAAAATCCATAGCCTTAGACAGCAGGTCCATATCACCCTTAGATATAAAACAGGACAATTTATCTTCTTTTTCAAAAATCATTAAAAATGGTGGAGTATTTTCAGGAACTATTATATATAAATTGTCTACTTCTGCATTAAGCCAGTTATTATTAACCTTGACCGAAGAATTAATAGGTATTTTTACCATAAATTTACTCGCCAGGGGGTACTGGAAGCGACTGGAAGGAAGTCCCTTTTTGTTTTATATTTATTCCAAATTTTATCTCACTGACTAAATTTATTGGCTTAAATAGTTGTAATATAATAATAATGTATATAATTAGATACTAGAAATAGTATTTTATTGTGCTACTGATAATATGGACAAGTGTTAAAATGAAAAATATTAAGTATTTGCTTTATAAGTACCAGAACATCGCAGCTAAATGCCATAGCTTAAATGTATTTCAACGGTAATATCATATAATAGTGTTTTTTTTAAGGATTCGTTATTGCTTATATTAAGATATAAATAAAGGTTAATAATAAATTATTTAGACGGTGATTATTATAAAAAAGTATAAAATGAATGATGCAGGCATATGTGAAAGCAGAGAATAAATTAAAGAAAGAGCAACAAAAACTAAGCCACAAAATATTAAAATCCGGTAACTGGGTTAAACATAAAAAGAAAATATCAAAAATTCAAAACAAGATTGCAAATCAAAGATTAAACTGGCTTCATAAAAAGGCTTATAGCCTGGCTGAAAATTATGATGCAGTAATGTTAGAAGATATAAACCTAAGATCAATGGGACAATGCACCTCAAGAATCTTTTTTTGGACACTTTAAAGATGAAGCATATATAAAATCTTGCAAAACTTTAGAAGAATTAAAACACGAAATTAAACAATATA
>JBAXYJ010000097.1:0-10120 GCA_041670885.1 Clostridiaceae bacterium | reverse complement strand
CCGACCTACTGATTACGAATCAGTTGCGCTGCCACTGCGCTACAAAAGCATATACACTAATAAAAAATAACATAAATATCATATTAATTCAATATTTATTTTTAAATCTAAGACAGCTGCCTTGCATAGGGAGATAAACTTTATACTAAATTGTATTATTTAGAGCCTGGGCATTAGCCACATTTACAATAAAAATCCTCTTTACTGAAAGAGGTTAAACTATAGTTTTCCATATCCTTCAGCCTGCGCTGCTGGATTTAACACCATATACGCATATGAAACATATTGTTTGCCGGGCTTCATCTGTCCAATCCCTCCGCTTCTCTTTGAAAAATATAATAATCTATGTTATAAGCAGGTCCTGCCAATATATTACTCAAATATTTAAAAGCGCCGCAAATCTTATGATTTGTGACGCAGAAATACAAATATTTACGCATACTCATGAAGTATACTATCAGAAGAAGCAGCTTGAGATGTCTTTACCTTCTGATTAGATACTTGGCTTGACTGAATTTGCTGCAGCTGCATTTGAAGTTTAGCAATCTTTGCCTCTTTCGTTTTGCTGTCATCGCTGCTTGATCTTTCCTGCTGAATTTGCTGCAGAATACTTGCCTTTTGACTTTCTATTTGACTTGTATCACTTGTTACATATGTACTTCCTGAAGATGATACTGCTGAAATACTCATTTTATAGCCTCCTTTATATTAAAATTATTACTATACTTAATATCGGTTACAAATATAATATAATAATAATTATGTGAAAGTTCACATATTTGTTTTACTACAATCAATGTCATAAAAATAAGGAGCTTAAAGCTCCTTATTTTTAATTTTTGATTTTCTATAAACATAAACTGCTGTTTCAGCGGCAATTCCCGCTCCAATGCTGAAAGCTGAAACTACAAGAAAACCGGCAAAAGCTGTTAAGTCTTCCCATCCTGTTGCAGCCTTTGAGGAATTTAAAATAAATAATGTGCCTAGAAATATACCAACAGTTGAAAACATATATATTATTTTTCCTCCAAAGAATCCAAATATGAATATTAAAGTGGATGGTATTATGGCCAGGTAAAACATCTTTAAATAAAAATTACCTCCACTGACTTTATTAAATATTCCATTTCCTGCAAACAATAAAATTAAATAAAGAACTATAAATGTTATAAGATAAAAAATAAACCATTTTCTGCTAAATCTTTTAGGTAAAAATCTTAGCATATCATCCCTCCTCAATAAAAAATTAATATTTTTTATATTAATTATATCATATCTTTAATTTCCTTTGTTTTTAATTGAAATAATTTGAAATTGTCCTTTTAACAAGTATATCTGTTTGTCTTTGACTTTCTTTGACTATAGCTTCGTTTTTCTTTACTTTTTAGACTTTGACTATCTTTGACTTTAATTATATAATTAACTTGTAAAATAAATCAAGGGAATTTCAAGATCAGGAAATTTCCTAAATATATTAGGAGGTACGAATTATGTTTGATATGGTTCCTTTTAGAAAAAATAACAAAATTGAAAGAAGAGGAGATGTATTTGAGAACTTCTTAGACAGTTTCTTTAATGATGATTTCTTCCTTCCTTCCACTTATAATGCAGGAAGCTTTAGGGTTGACCTTAAGGAGGATGAAAATAATTACCTGTTAGATGCTGATATGCCTGGAATGGATAAAAATAATATCGATATCAATCTCCAGAATAACTATTTAACAATAACCGCTAAGAGAGAAGACCAGGTTGAAGAAAATAATGATAATTACGTAAGGCGCGAGAGATCCTATGGTGAATTTAAGAGAAGCTTCTATTTTGACAATATAGATGAGGAAAATATTAAGGCATCCTTTAACGATGGTGTCCTTCATTTACAGCTTCCAAAAAAGGATAAAACAAAAGATGAAAAAAAGAAAATTAATATAGAATAAGGGTAAGCAAATGCTTACCCTTTTACTCTTGGTGGACATTATCAAGTCTTCCAAACTTACTGTATTGGCCAAGCCAAGCCAGCTTAACTGTGCCGGTTGGACCATTTCTTTGCTTAGCAATAATTAACTCTGCAGTATTTTTATCCTCTGAATCCGGATTATAATATTCATCTCTGTATAAGAACATAACTAAATCCGCATCCTGCTCTATGGAGCCTGACTCTCTAAGGTCTGACAGCATAGGCCTGTGATCTGCTCTTTGCTCAGGGGCACGGGAAAGCTGAGAAAGTGCAATTACAGGACATCTCATTTCCTTTGCCAAAGCCTTTATAGATCTTGAAATAGTAGATACTTCCTGCTGCCTGCTTTCTCCGGAACCGGACATAAGCTGCAGGTAATCAACAAGAATTAAATCTATACCGTATTCTATCTTTATTCTTCTGCACTTAGATCTCATTTCTGTAACTGTTATTCCTGCCGAGTCATCTATATATATTTTTGATGAGCTTAATGGCCCTGATGCTTTTGCTATCTTCTGCCAGTCGTTGTCATCAAGTTCACCATTTGTAAGATTCTGCATTTCAATATTAGTAACAGCTGATAAAAACTTTTTAGCCAGCTGCTCCTTTGACATTTCAAGAGAGAATATTACAATACTTTTACCCTCACTCATAGCAGCATACTGAGCTATGTTTAGAGCAAGGGTTGTTTTTCCCATAGAAGGTCTGGCCGCAATTAATACCATATCGCCTTCCTGGAAACCAGATGTTTTTTCATCCAGCTCAGGAAACCCGGAGGCTATTCCGGTAGGCCCACCTTTGTTCAGATATACCTTCTCTATTTCAACTATTTTTCTCTCAAGTATTGTATTTATTGGCTCATAATCTGAAACATTCCTCTTCTGAACCAAATCAAATATTTTCTTTTCTGCTCCTTCAATAACTGATTCTACCTGATCCTGATTATTGTAGCTGTCCTCAATTATTTCAGTTGAAGCTCTTATAAGCCTCCTCAGTGTGGATTTATCCTTTACTATCTTTATATAGGAGGATAAATTTGCAGTTGAGGCAATTGAATTTGAAAGCTCTGTTATATATGTAATTCCGCCTGACTTATCTATTTTGTCATTTGCTCTTAGATATTCAATTAGAGTTATTATATCAACAGGTGTATCCTTAGTAAATAAATCCAGAATAGACGCAAACAGTACCTGATGTTTGTCCTGATAAAAATCATCCCTGCTAAGTGCCTCAGAGGCATCTGCTATGGCATTTTTATCTATTATCATAGCACCAATGACAGACTGCTCAGCTTCTACATTATGTGGAAATATCCTGATGTTGCTCCCATCCATACCAATCTCTCCTAAAATACATATTTCATAAGTTCTTCTATATTAGATACAGTTATAACCTCTATATCTGTAAGTCCTGCTGGTATTTCATTTTTATTATCCTCTGGTATAAAGACCTTCTTAATTCCTTTTCTTCTTGCACCATATAGCTTTTCAAAAATACCGCCCACAGGTTTTAGCTTTCCTCGGAGTGATATTTCTCCGGTTATAGCAATATCCTGCCTGACAGGCTTATCTAAAAGAGCACTTATTATACATATAGTTATAGCAGCTCCAGCAGAAGGACCGTCTATCTTTCCTCCGCCTATAAAATTCACATGTATATCATAGTCTTTAATATCCTTGTCAGTAAGCTTTCTTATAACTGTAGCTGCATTAAATACTGAATCTTTTGCCATTGATCCTGCTGTATCATTAAATCTTACCTGTCCCTTTGCTTTTTCCTTAGCCGGGAAGGTTTCAGTTTCTATTTCTATACTTGATCCAATAAAGCCTGATACTCCAAGTCCAAGCACCTGTCCTACTTCCTTTTTTTCAGACTTTATACTATTTTCATAAGGAATAAGCCGGCTTATTGAAATGACTTCCATTAAATCTTTTTTAGTTATTTTCTTGTCTCTATTGTTATAAAGAACATACCCGTAGGCATCAGAGAGTATATTAACTGCTCTTCTTCCTTCTATGGTATACCTGGATATTATTTCTGGAATCTCAGCATCCAGCTCTATGTTTAGCTTTTCTGCTGCATTTATTACAATTTTCTCTATATCCTTTGAGGACAAAGGCTCAAAGTATACCTCAGTGCATCTTGACCTTAAGGCAGGATTTATCTCCTGAGGTTCCTTTGTAGTAGCTCCTATTAAAATAAAGTCAGCCGGTGCTCCATTGTCAAATAGATATTTTATATATTTTGGAGTGTTTTCATCATCTGGGTCATAATAGGAAGATGAAAATTCAACTCTTTTATCCTCCAGAACCTTAAGCAGCTTATTTTGAAGAATAGGATCCAGCTCCCCTATTTCATCAATGAATAACACTCCTCCATGAGCCTTTGTTACAAGACCGGGTTTTGGCTCCGGAACCCCAATATCAGCTAAGTCCCTTTTGCTTCCCTGGTATATTGGATCATGAACTGAGCCTAGAAGAGGATTTGTTATCTCTCTTGGATCCCACCTGAGAGTTGTTCCGTCTACCTCTACAAATTCTCCGTCTTTGGAAAATGGCGTGTATTTAAGCTTTTTTGACTCCTCCAGGGCAAGCCTGGCAGCAGTGGTTTTACCAACTCCAGGAGGTCCGTATAGGATTATATGCTGAGGATATGGGCAAGCTACTTTAGAAAGAAGTGCTGAAATTGCTCTTTCCTGACCTACTATTTCAGAAAAACTGTCAGGTCTTAGTAAGTCCTGAATATTTTTGCTTAATTTTCTGCTGTCTAAAACTTTAAGCTCTCCATATTTCTTTAGAGTTTTAGCATTTTCAGGTCCCTTCTGTTTTTTAATAATACTCAGCCTGACCTCATCCATATATTTTTCCTGTCTGTCTATTAGTGTCTCTTCAACTTTTGATTCAATTTTTGTTCTTACATAATTTTTTGCAATGGCATCTGTCAGATAGTCATTTGTCCTTCTAACTATTTCATTAAATTTTTCTTCCTTTGGGACTAGCTTTTCTCCCTTACCATCGCTTATTATTCTGTTTACTGCGTAAAGTCTTTCACATGGGCTTTTCGAATGAATATGCTTTTCCAGTCTAAATTTTACAATCCTTGCTCTTATAGTATTTTCATCTAAAACCTTATAAACTATATCATATAAAATTTTTACTCTGGATTCTTTTGATAAATCTTCAAACACTTCGTTGTCCTTCAATAAAATCACCTATTATTCCACAATTATTTTTATAGTTGTAGATATTTCAGGATAAAGCTTCAGCTCTGCGGTATACTCTCCCAGCTGCTTAATAGAGTCAATAACCAGCTTTTTCTTGTCGATTTCAAGATTAAGCTGCTTTTTTATTTCCTCTGCTATATCTTTGGAAGTAATAGAACCAAAAAGTCTTCCACCTTCTCCTGATTTTGTCTTTATGTTAATAACCTTATTTTTTAATTCTTTAGCCTGAGCCTGAGCTCTCTCAGTCTCTTCTAATTTTCTTTTTCTTTCAGCTTCATTTTTTAAATTTATCCTGTGAATATTGTTATCTGTAGCTTCCTCAGCTAATTTCCTGGGAAATAAAAAATTTCTGGCATATCCATCAGAGGTATTTATTACCTCATCCTTTTTACCTACTCCCTTAACATCCTTTAGTAATATAACCTTCATTATTCATCACTCTCCTTAAAGTAATTATCTATTGCAGCTTCTAATTTTAAAAAGGCTTCCTCCATGTTAAGACCTTTAAGTCTGGCTCCTGCCATGGTTAAATGTCCTCCGCCGCCCAGCTCTTCCAGTATAAGCTGAACATTCACATCTCCCGAGGATCTTCCACTTATAAGTATATCATTTTCTAACCTATAAAGTACAAAAGAAGCTAAGATTCCTGTTACATTTATTAATTCATCTGCCGCCTGAGATGCTATAACATTGTCATTAATTGCATCAGGACTTTTAGCAATTGCTATATTATTTTTAATTACAGCTGTTTTCATTATCTCATACCTTTCCAGATATGAATTTAAATCATTAGAAAATAACCTTTTAACCTCTACCGTATCTGCTCCCTGTTTTCTTAAAAAGCTGGCCGCCTCAAAGGTTCTGACTCCTGTTTTAAGAGTAAAATGCTTTGTATCTACTACTATCCCGGCAAGAAGCGCCTCAGCCTCAATTGGAGTAAGCTTTGGGCTTTCAAGCATGTACTGAAATATTTCCGTTACCAGCTCTGAGGTTGAAGAAGAATACACCTCTACATAAGTCAGCAGTGCTCCCTCAATAAAGTTTCTTGATCTTCTGTGGTGATCTATCACCACGTACCTTTCTGAATTTCTAAGTAAATCTATGCTCTGGACATACTCATCACTATTTACATCAACTAGTATAAGAAGACTTTTTTCATCCATAAGCTTTAAAGCTGATGAGGAATTTATTATTATATTTTGATAATTCTGATCCTCTTTTAATTTTTTCATCAGCGGATATACGCTGCCATTTTCATTTTCCATAACTATATAGCAGGGCTTAGATAAAAGAAGGCAGGCTCTAGAAAGTCCAACAGCAGATCCAAGACAGTCTATATCTGAGCTTTTATGTCCCATTATAAAAACCGAACTGCTTTCATTTATTATATTAAGAAGAGCATGAGCTATGACCCTTGCTCTTACCTTTGTTCCTTTTTGTACCTCTTTAGTCTTTCCTCCGTAGAAATCCAGTTTATTCTGACTTTTAACTACGGCCTGATCTCCTCCCCGGCCTAATGCCAGTTCCATAGCCTGCTTAGCAAAATTGTAGTTTTCAACTGGTGTCTCTCCCAAATCACCTACACCAATACTTAAGGTAATTCCTAAAGTATTTCCCATATTTATTTCTCTTACCTGATCCAAAATATCAAATTTCTTTTCTGCTTCTTCTTTAAGGTATTTATTTTGAATCGTAAGTAAAAATTTGTTGTTTTCGTATTTCTTGCAAAAGGTCTTAAAGCTATTGGCATAGCTGTAAATATTTTTTTCAACTTCTGCCTGAAGAAGAGGTTTTTTCTCCTCCTCAACCCGCCTTATTACCTCATCAAAATTATCTACTTCTATAAGCATCACAGCTTCTCGCCTCTCAACACTCTCTTTTATAAGATTATGCTTATCCGTAACATCATAAAAGTAGAAAATATATACATTTTCAAAGATATCGCCATTTTGAACTGTATCTATTTTGTTTACATAGGCATCATAGAATTTACCCTCAACAGATAAAAATCTGAATTCTTTTTTATCCTCAGAAATATCTGAAATTGAAATATTACTGTTTATCTCTTTTATGCTTCTTCCTAATATATCCTGGATAGATACAATCTTTACAAACTTCTGATTATACCATAATATACTTCCATCCTCAGAGGTTATAACAATTGGAAATGGATTCTTTACCAGAGTATTTTGGGTGGCACTGTCCAGTTGAATAGAAAATTCTTCAATAAAATTTCTCCACTTAATTTCCTTTCTTCTTTCATTTACTATATTATAAACTATAAGTATTAAATAGACTGCTAAGAATACAGCTCCGGAAATTAAATGCTGAAACAGAAAAAGTACCCCTATCATTATTGCTATAAAAAGCATATAGAGTTTATTGTCGGTGGAAAAAGACTTGTATTTATCATCCATTTATTTTCCTCTCTTATTAAATAAGCTGTTTTTATTTATCTTTCTAAAGTCAAGTATTAAATCAGCTAACCCTAAATAAATTGAAACTGTACTGATAATGGAAAAGCCTAATACAATAATTGCAATAACTCCTGCTTTAGGTATTTTAGTCTTTTCAAGAAACAGATAGGATAGAACCGATATTCCCTGGACAGAAATCAAAAACATTAGAACATTTTCAGCAGAACCATACATGTATTCTCCTGCAGGGATTTTATAGTAATTAAGTATTGAGCCTGTAAGCATTATAATAACAACTGCTAAGCCCAGCTTTGCATCAATATTTATATACCTGAAAGGTGTTGGTTCTTTTGCACTGAATTTTAATCTGTTTAATATTTTTTCCGCCACAAGATAATTTATATAAGCAATTACCATACTGCAGGCTAATATACCGCCTAATAAACCCTTAATTAAATAATCTGGTGTCAATAATTTAAGCTGTGCTTCATACTGCTTCATTGCAGTACTATTAAAATTATTGGTACCTAAGGTCTTTTTCATACCTTCATAAGAATCTTTAAACATAGCAGCTGACTTATCCATCAGGCTGTATACACCATTAAATCCATCTTTTAATATAAAGCCTAAATATAAAGAAATACTAAGAATTAATGCAGCAGAGGTGGCAATTGTCATTATCATTATGGTCTCACCAAAGGACTTATCATTTTTAATACAGTAGGCCAGTGAAATTCCTGAAAGTCCAAAGATAATTGCACTCTGCACTGCAGTTATCGGATCATAAGCCATAGCGGTAAGTATTGTACCAATAACTACAGATAAAAAAGAAAGCTTATACCCTCTTCTAAGTGCTAAAACAGTAACAGGCACCGGAAGAAGGAGAGTTGATACGATTTTCAAAACCGGTACATATCCTGTTATAAGCATCAGCACTACTATTATACCTGTTATTAGTCCGGCTTCAACTATTTCATTTGTGTTGTACTTTCTGTTCATTTATTCCTCCATTAGTTTCTTTCTTTAAAATGATCATACAATCTGCTTAAATCCTTACCCTTTAATTCTATATCATCGTTTTCTATGATTCCTGTCTTTAGTTTCCCCTTAATTTTATCATCTACTCCCTGATAAGAGTATCCCAGTCTGTCTGCTAAAATATAGAGAATTATTACGCTACCTGATATGCAGTCTATTATGGAATCCTTTGCAACATTTGTCCCTCTGTTCATAAGCTTAAACAAATCTCCAATAATGCTTATAAGTTCAGCTTTAAGACTTTCTATAATTCTAACACTTGATATTATGTTAAAATCATTTTTACCCATATCCTCATCCTCCTTAATCTATATAACCATTTTAGATAATAATAGTATATATTTCAATAAAAATAAAAAAAACAGCCATAAGGCTGTTTAATTACTCAGTTGTAAATGGAAGAAGAGCTATGTTTCTTGCTCTCTTAACTGCTTCTGTAAGCATTCTTTGATGTTTAGCACAGTTTCCTGTAATTCTTCTTGGAAGAATCTTCCCTCTTTCAGTTACATATTTTCTTAATTTATTTACATCTTTATAATCTATAGCATCAGCCTTTTCAACGCAGAAAGAACAAACCTTCTTCTTTCTTCTTATTCTGCTTCCGCCGTTCTTTTTTCCGAAATCTTTTCCTTCTCTGCTCATTTCCTTACCTCCTTACCTGTTAAAATGGAATTTCTCCGTCTTCTATAGGAGTCATATCTTCATAGGAATCTTCTTTGAAGCTTGGCTGAGCTGACTTAGCTCCCTGATTCATTTTCTCAAGGAACTGAACTTCATCTGCAACTACTTCAGTGAAAGTCCTTTTATTACCATCTTTTCCTTCATAGCTTCTAATCTGAAGTCTTCCTGATACTCCTACGAGTCTTCCTTTGCTGCAGTAATTTGCAACATTTTCAGCTATTTTCCCCCAGACAACTACAGGTACAAAATCTGCTTCTCTTTGACCATCCTTGTTTGGCAATCTTCTATCAACAGCCAAAGTCAAAGTGGTCACTGCAGTTCCTGTTCCAGGAGTATATTTTAATTCTGGGTCTCTAGTTAATCTGCCAATTAAAACCACTCTATTCATTCATAGCACCTCTTACTTTTCTAAACGAACTATAATGTGTCTGATAACTGAATCTGTGATTCTGAAAACTCTGTCTAATTCTTTAGGTAAGTCTGTATCAGAACTGAAGTTAATTAGTGTGTAGTAGCCATCTTTAACTTTTTCAATTTCATAAGCAAGTTTTCTCTTACCCCAGAAATCTACATTTTCAACTACTCCGCCACCATTTTCAATTACACCTTTAGCTTTTTCGATTCCTTCATTAACTGCATTTTCATCAAGTGTTGGATGTAATATAAAAATTGTTTCGTACTTTCTCATTAGATTTCACCTCCTCCCCTTGGACTAACGGCTGTGATTTTCACAGCAGGGATTACGAATAGTAATTGTACCACTAAAACGCTTTTAAATCAAGCTATTTATTCACTCTTCCGATCTTT
>JBAXYJ010000096.1:0-10140 GCA_041670885.1 Clostridiaceae bacterium | reverse complement strand
TAATCGGCTTGATTCCTATGTTTACAGGGATAAAACAAGAGTAATGGATTTTATTTGTGATATATCAAATGAAATAGATAAGAAAAGTAAAATGTGTCTTAATGTTAATTACCCCTTTAGATTACCTCTTTTATATAATAAGTTTAAAGTGATGGATATATCAAAAAGAAAGGGTAAAAGAAAATTCTATTACAATGCAGGTTATGCAGTGAAGCTCCTGTCGGGCTTCAAAACATGGATGAAAAAATTTCGTGGAGTATCCAGTAAGTATCTAAACAAGTATGCTGCTTTCTATAAGGCTCATAAGGCATTTAATACTATGGAGTTTACTATATTCTGCTGCCTGATTAAAAACATTGAAATCAATAATTGTTTGGCATCCAGAGGGGATGTCCTATTCTGATTAAAATAGGTATCCATAAATTTCGGAACAAAAAGCAAGGCGTCAAAAATATAAATTACAGCATGGGATATAAATTATTTTTTTATTGCCTAAATTATGATATTATAAATACAGGAAATTAAATTGTAAAATTTTCTTAATAAGTAAAGGGGTAGTGAAATGGAGAAAGCTGCATTTTTTGATATAGATGGAACACTTTATAGAGAAGGTTTACTTACTGAAGTATTTAAAAAACTGGTAAAGTATGAAATAATTCCTCCGGAAAAATGGTACAATGAAGTACGGCCGGATTATAATAAATGGGATAAAAGGCAGGGAAACTATGATAATTATCTGCTAAAAATGGCTGAAATATATAAAAAAGGAATCGTTGGGCTTCACAAATCTCAGGTTGAATTTATTGCAAAGAATGTAATAGAGCAAAAAGGAGATAGAGTATATACATTTACAAGAGATAGAATAAAATGGCATATGAATATGGGCCATAAGCTTATCGTAATATCCGGAAGCCCTATGGAACTGGTATCTCAGATGGCGATAAAATATGGATTTCATGACTATGTTGGTTCAGTATACACTTTAAATCAAAACCATATATATACCGGAGAGGTCATTCCAATGTGGGACAGCATAAGCAAGGAAAAGTCAATAAATAGATTTGTTGAAAAATATAATATAGATTTAAATGAAAGCTTTGCTTATGGGGATACTGCAGGAGATGTATCAATGTTTAGAAGGGTAGCCTATCCTTTTGCCATAAATCCAACAAGAGAACTTATAAATGAAATTCTGATGGATGAAAAATTAAAAGATAGGGCAAAAATAATTGTAGAAAGAAAAGATGTGGTTTATCAGCTTGATAAAGACTGCATTAATATTTTGTAGAGAAGAGTGATTTAGTGATTATAAAAGAAGAAGTAATTGATGTAGAAATGCCTGATGAAAAAGCAAATAATCTAAATGGCTCTTATGAAGAGGTATGCAGTAAATCTGTTTTCTTCGATTTAGAACATTATGTCTATAAAAAGCCAAAATGTGTTGGAGTATTTGGAGTTTGCACATATATTCAGGGTAAGCTTACAGTGACCCAATATATGATAGAGGATGAAAGAGATGTTAAAGAAATTCTTCTTTGGGGAAAAGAATACTTCAAGAAATGTGAAAAGAAAGGGAAAAAGTATATAGTAACATTTTCAGGTAATAATGACTTTTTAGTTATTAATTATTTATTTGATAAGTTCAGCATTAATTATAATATATCTGAAAAGTATACACATATCGATATCCAAAGGGAATATGAAAAAATACGCAAAACATCTATAGGACTTAAGGCTCTTGAAAAAGAGTTTAATATAGTAAGGGAAAGTCAATTAATCAGCGGCTCTACACTGGCAAAAACCTTTAGCAAATTAACAAAGGATGACTGCTATATTAAGAGAATTCCTAAGGAAAAGATAAAAAAAATCCTGCTTTATAATGAGCAGGATGTAGTAAGCTTATACCAGATGTGTAAAAATTGGAATGAATATATGAAAGCCCCTGAAGACTAGGGGCTTTATATTATGGAGATTGCATAATTACCGACCGCTGGTCCATGTTAAAAATAACGAATTTTCACCGTTTTTTCAACATGGAATAAAATTATGAATTATGCAATCTCTTTTATTATGCATTTTTTAGTTTTTCTATTCCAATTTCAATTCTTTTTAAGCTTTCCTCTTTTCCTATGAGGTCAGCTATTTCAAAGGCACCGCCGGGAGTAAATTTCTTTCCGGACAGGGCTGTTCTAAGTGGCCACAGCACCACACCGTTTTTAACTCCCGTTTTTTCTATTAGAGCTGTAATTGCGTCTCTTACACCTTCTAATGAAAAATTCTCCAATTCCTCAAGAACCGGATAACACTCTTCTAGAGATGATAGTGAATTTTCATAATTAGTCTTCATTTTCTTATGAACATAAAGATCTATATCATATTCAGGCAGAGCTTCAATAAAGTCTATCTGCTCCGGAATATCGCTGAGTACTTCGGTTCGAGTATGAAGCAGCTCACTGATTTTCATTAAATTAAAATCTTTGCTTAATGTCTTCTTGTAGTAAGGAACAGCTAAAGTATGGAATTCATCAAAGGACAGCTTCTTAATATATTCTCCATTCATCCATCTTAATTTAACCGGGTCAAATATGGCAGGGGATTTATTAATATTATGATAGTCAAATATTTTAACTAAATCCTCTAAGGAAAATATTTCTTCATTTATGCCCGGATTCCACCCTAAAAGTGCAATATAGTTAAGTACTGCTTCTTTTAAATATCCTTTGGCTACTAAGTCCTGGAAGGAAGCATCTCCGTTTCTTTTGCTTAATTTCTGCTGAGCATCCTTCATTATTGGAGGACAGTGAACATATACAGGCACATCCCAGCCAAAAGCCTGATAAAGCCTGTTATATTTTGGAGTAGAGGATAGATACTCACTTCCTCTAACTATATGGCTTATCTTCATCAGATGGTCGTCTACTACATTTGCAAAATTGTATGTAGGAAGTCCGTCTGATTTTATAAGTATCATATCATCCAGCTCTTCATTGTCTACTGAAATTTTTCCGTATATAACATCATCAAAGGAGGTAGAACCAACAGACGGATTGTTTTGCCTTATAACATATGGGATTCCGCTGCTCAGCTTTTCCTCAATTTCTTCTTTTGACAGGCTTAAGCAGTGCTTGTCATATTTAAAAGGCCTTTTCAGTGCTTCTGAATTTTCTCTAAGCATATCAAGTCTTTCTTTTGAGCAGAAGCAGTAGTAGGCTTCTCCTTTTTCAACTAATTCTTTTGCATATTTTAAGTATATATCCCTTCTTTCGCTCTGGACATATGGGCCATACTCTCCGCCTGCATCCGGACCTTCATCATGGATTAGTCCTGTTTCCTTAAGAGTATTAAATATTACATCTGTAGCTCCCTGGACAAGTCTTTCCTGATCAGTATCTTCTATTCTAAGTATGAAGTCGCCGCCTTCATGCTTTGCTATCAGATAGGCATAAAGGGCTGTTCTTAAATTTCCCACGTGCATGTAGCCTGTAGGGCTTGGGGCAAATCTTGTTCTTACCTTATCGTACATTTCTTTCACTCCTGTTAAGAAAACTGTATAATTACAATTTTCTAATTTATAAAAATTTTTTTAATAACCTTTTAACTTATTTTCCTGCTTAAAATACCTATATATAAGGTTTTTTAAGTAAAAAAATAAAATTTTCAGTTAAGCAATTTCTTAAATAATATAATATAATAATTTTTATGTCAAGTTTAAGGAAATAGATTATAATAATTGTTGAGGTGGTATTATGAAATTTATGCATATTTCCGACTTGCATTTAGGAAGTATTTTAAATATAGGAAATAATGAGACAAGCTTTATACGTGAGATAGAAATAAATGGAGTTTATGATGCATTTAATAAGGCTGTTGATACAGCCATAGAAAAAAAAGCGGACTTCATAATTATTTCTGGGGATATATATGACAGGGACTGTTATTATGTAAGGGCAAACAAAATATTTTTAGATGGAGTAGAAAAGCTGCGGAAAAACAATATAAATGTATATATTATTCACGGAAATCATGATCCTCTTAAAGGTATGAAAAATTTATATAACACTCCTGACAATCTTTACGTTTTCCCCTATGACAGTCCTAAAACTTTTGAAATTAAGGACAAGGAAGGAAGTGTAATCTGCAGAATAATAGGTCAGTCCTATGAGAAAAAAGAGGAAGGCAAAATGATATATAAATCTTTTTCAATTCCTGATTCCTCTTTTAATATAGCAGTTTTGCATACATCACTTAATATAAATGATAAAAAATACGTTCCTTCCTCGGTAAATGAGCTTTCCTCAGTAAAAGGAATTGACTACTGGGCATTGGGGCATATTCATAAAGGCGGAATAGTAAAAGAAGAGAATCCATGCATTATATATCCCGGAAACCCTCAGGGAAGAGATTTTGGAGAGACAGGGGTAAGGGGCTGCTACATGGTAACTGTAACAAATGGAAAAGCAATTCCGGAGTTTATTCCTATTGGAGGTTATATATATAAGGAAATTGGGATAGATATAAGGGATTACAATCTTTCAAATATAACAGACATTATTGATGTACTAAGGGGCAAAATTGATGACCTTTTAAATTCAGCATATAAACCGGCCGGATATATTTTGAGATGGAATATTAAAGGAAGAGGAGAAATTCACTCTCTTTTAAAGGAGGGCAAAGAGGACATTATTAAAAATATTATTGAGACTTTAAATATAGAGTACGAAGGTCATTCTCCCTTTGTTCACACAGATGATATAGAAATAAATACAGGTTTGGATATTCATGTTGATACAGAGAGTAAACTGTATAAAGGCATGGACAGAGTTATAGAATCGATAAATAAGGAGGCCGGCATCAGGGGGAAAATGCTTGGAAGTCTGGGAAGCTTATATGACCTGAGGGAAGATAATGAAGATAGGGATGATACTAAGATAAAGGCTGATAATAATTTTATTGACAGCATTTTAGAGGAAGCAAGGAAAATAATTATAGATAAATATATTGAAAGGGGAGATTCTGATGAAATTTGAGAAAATTTATATAGATGATTTTGGCATTATTAGAAATCAGGTTTTAGAGGACCTGTCTCCCGGAATAAATGTTATTGGAGGACTAAACAGGGCAGGAAAGACTACATTTACTAAGCTTTTAAGAAGCTTTGGATACGGAATCAGCAGGGGGGATGACATGCCTCCTGCTAATATTGAATACAGAGCATCTGCAGATATAGATTATGATGGAATAAAAGATAAGATACTCCTGTCTGGATATGCTAAACCTAAGCTTACAGCAGATAAAGATATTGAATCAGTATATGGGATAGACTATTATACCTACTCCCGGCTTTTTACCATAGATTTAGATGAGCTTAAAAAAGCTGATAAGGAACAGGACAAGCTGCAGTATGTGCTTCTTGGAGGCGGATTTAAGGAAATAGTAAAGATACCTTCAATACTGAAAGAGATAGAAAAGGAAGCAGAAAAAATAGGAGGAAAAACCGGCAGCCCAAACACAAAAGAGTTTAAACCCTATTACAATAATATAAAAAATCAGCTTAAGATAATAAATGAAGCCTCAGAAAAGCTAAAGGAGTATGAAGGAAAAAGCAGGAGACTGTCAGAAATTGAAGAAGAAGAAAAAAATCTTAAAGCTGAAATAGGAGAAAAAGAGGATAAAAGGTATCTGCTTGAGCTGATTAAGTCTAATTTTGACACATATCTGGAGATTAAAAGACTTGAAAATCTGCTGGAAGAAAACAGTGAATTTATCAAAAGCTTTAGTTCTGATGATATAAAAGATGGAAATAAATTTAAAAACAATTATCTTATGCTTAAAGCAAAGTTTAAGAAGTATAAAGATGAATATGAATTAATCTTTGGAAGTGATATAGACATTTTAGACAGACTCCTTTCCAAAAAAGAAGAAATAATCAATATAAACATGAATGCTTCAGGCATAAAAAACAGGCTTATGAATAGTGACAGAGCTGAAATTGAGATAAAGCAGGCAGAGCAGAGGATAAACCAGGAAATTATATCTTTAAATGCAGACCTGTTAAGTAATAAGGAGCAAATAAAAAGCATTAAGGGAGACAGCCTGTCTATAAGCAAAATAGAGAATATTATTGAAGAATACAATAACTGTTTAAAGGATTTAGAAGTAATAAAAAGCAGCAGAGCATCATTAAACAGTGAAAAGTCAGCCTATGAAAACCTGGCAAAAGAATATAAGGAAGTAAAAAATGATAAATCCTATTTAAAGTATATGATGGCAAATGTTTTTATTCTTATATTAGGAAGCCTTGTATTTATATATAACAAGTATATTGGAAGCATAATATCCATGACAGGAGTTATTGCAGCTGTCGTTTATATGTATACAAAGGTTAAAAATCAATCAGCCGGCAGAGAAAACTACATTAATATAAGCGAAAAATATCAGATTGTTTTAAGTAAAATAGATGAAAATGAGATGAAGGAAAGGAAGCTTTGTACAGACCTTACATACTCATTAAATCTTATAAATGATATAAAAATTTCTCTTAAAATGAGTAAAGATGCTCCCATATCCTCAATAAAAACATATTATCTAAAAATAAATGAGATAAACAAAATGCTCTACCAGCTGGATTCTAAAAAAGGAGAAGAAGCTGCAGTTCTTAGTAAACTATCAGCTGAGCTTAAATCTATATACAAGATAGCAGGTGAAATCCTTGGGATATCTGTGGATGAAGATATACGATCTGTGGATGGAATATTTAAGGAGACAGAAAGACTATCCGGCAGCATAGTAAGCTGCGAAAACTATAAGACATCAGAAAAAGAGTTAAGTGATTACGAGAAAATAATAAGACTGGAGCTAAATATAACTGAAGGAGATATAGATTCCGGCATAGACACTTATATAGAAAAGGCAGAAAAGTATAATAAGCTTATGGAATATAAAAATAATTGCTTCTTTATGCAGCAAAGATTAAAAAGCAGTATGGAAAGCTCTAGGGCACAAAAGCTGATTTTCGGAAACTTCATGAATTTATTTGATGAATACAGCTCAGAAAATCAGGTGGAAGAAAATCTCCGGCATCTTCAGGAAAAACTTAATGAAATTAGTAAATCCTATAATTCTCTAAAGGATGAAAAGTCCAGGCTATTATATCAGATATCAGAGCTTAATTCTTATGAAAAGATTGATCAGGCAAAGATTAATATTGCAGCAGAGAGAAAAAACTTAGAGCCACTGGCCAAATCCTATGCTTCATATAGGGCAGCTGCCTTCATTCTGGAGAATATTCAGAAAAGCTTTATGGAGGAGACGAAGGATAAGCTTCTTAGTGGGGGAAGCAGGATATTTAATCAGCTTACATCAGGAAAGTATAATAAAATTATGCCTGAGGACAATATTTTATCCTCTGATTTTAAGGTGGAAAAGGAGGACGGCAGCAAAGTTGAAACTTCTAAATATTTAAGCCGGGCTACCTCAGAGCAGCTTTTCTTATCTGTCAGACTTAGCCGGTTAATGGAGCTAAGCAGTAAGCTTCCTGTTATTTTAGATGACAGCTTTGTAAATTTTGATTCTATTAATATAAAAAGTGCAGTAAATGTACTAAATCAGCTGTCTCTGAATAATCAGATATTTATATTGACTTGTCATGGAGAGCTGGTTAATTATATATCAGAAGTTTGCAAAAAAGCAAGCTTTTACTGCTTAGAGGAAGGGAAATTTAGAAAAAGTCAAAGCTCACAGCTTATAGATTATCTTACATGTAATTAATCAATTGTTGCTAAAGGAAAGGCTCACAAGCATGATTTCCCATCTTGTGAGCCTGACAGTTATCAAATTAAAAAACAAGTAATTAAATTAATTGATACTAAGACTATTACTATTATATCATTTCTTTTATACTGAAGTCCGGAATTGATTTTAGAGCTTGATTGACTATCAAAGCACCTGCTCTCCATAGCCGCTGCCAGGTCGTTTGCTCTCTGCAGAGAGGTTGCCAGAACAGGAATGAGTACTGCTGCTATGCTTTTTAACTTAACATATAAGCTGCCGGACTCAAATTGTGCCCCTCTGGATTTTTGGGCACATTTTACATTTTCGGTTTCTTCAATAATTGTAGGAATAAATCTTAAGGAGATACCGATTATCACAGACAGCTGATTAACAGGGATATGCAGCTTGGATAAAGGTGAAAATAATGATTCCAATCCGGATGTTAATTTCATTGGGGAGGTTGTCATGGTCATTACGGTTGAACATAAATAGATTGCCAACAGCCGGGATATGGTAAGTATTCCTAAATATGCTCCCTGTTTTGTGAAAAATATTTTACCTATATGAAATATAGGCTCTCCTTGAGTGAGAATTCCCTGAAATATAAATGTTAATATAAAAAGAATAACTAAGGATTTTATTCTTCTGAAAAATTTAAAAACATTAATTTTAGATAAAAACATAACTAAAATTAAAGTACATATGTTTATTAAAATAATTATCCAATTTGAATTTATTAGTGTAGAAGAAACAATAAATAAGCAGTAAATAAGTTTTGTTCTTGGGTCCAGCTTGTGAATTATAGAGTTCCCTTTAACATATTGTCCTAGTTTAAGTCCCTTCATATATTAAGCCCTCTCTGTAACAGCTTATCTAATTCAGCTTCAACCTCTTCAAGATAAATGCTTTCTGTATTTATATAATTATATCTTTTTGATAATCTGTGAATTAATTGAATATAATCAGGAAACATCTTAGGACACAAATCCTGGACAAGCTTTTGGCTTAATACCTCTCTTGTTTTTCCATAAGAAACTAAATTACCATCTTTTAAAACTGCAATATGGCGGCATACTGAAATCAATTCACTTAAATTATGAGATACAATAATTATTGTAGTATTATTATCTTCTTTAATATTTTTGATAATATCTAAAATCTTTTCACGTCCTGATAAATCAAGGCCAGCTGTTGATTCATCTAATATCAGTACCTCCGGCTTCATAGCAAGTACACAAGCTATAGCTGCTCTCCTTCGCATTCCTCCGCTAAGACAAAGGGGAGAAAATTGCTCTATTGATTCATTGTCAAGTCCTACTTTTTTTAGTGCTTCGCTGACCATGCCCGGGATTTTTTCCTTGGAGATTCCTAAATTTTTAAGCCCATAGGCTATTTCATTAAATACAGTATCCTCAAAAAGCTGCTGCTCCGGGAATTGAAATACCATGCCTACGCTTTTCCACAACTCATTTCTATCAAGACTATTTGATAAGTCTTTTCCTAAAACCTTAATATTTCCGCAGGTTGGGTTAAGAAGACCGTTAAAATGTTTTATTAGAGTTGATTTACCAGAGCCATTTTCTCCAACAATTCCAAGAACATCGCCTTTTTCCACTGTGAAGGATATATTATCCAGTGATTTTTTTTCATAAGGAGTACCCTGGCAATATGTAAAAGATATATTATTTACTTCAATAATCGGCATATGTATTCCTCCATCTGATTCACTGTGATAATATTACTGTCAATTTCATATCCTCTTTCCCTTAGTTTGTCAAGTAAACAAACAATTTTTGGGGGACTTATACCTGCCTCTTTGAGTTTTTCAGGACTAGAAAATAACTTCCAGGGAATGTCATCAAGATATATTTCTCCCTTATTCATAATGACTATTCGGTCAGCATCGGACATATCTTCCATTAGATGTGAAATTAATACAATAGTTATACCCAGCCTGCTGTTTAAAAATTTTAATGTAGATAAAAACTCAGTCCTGCTTTCATTATCCAGCATTGAGGTTGGTTCATCTAAAACCAAATAAGAAGGCTTCATTGCCAAAGCAGAAGCAATAGCAACCTTTTGCTTTTGACCGCCTGAAAGCATATAAGGGGATTGTTCTCTTAATTTTTCTATACCTAAAACCTTTAGTGCCCAATCTGTCCTTTCTTTTACCTCTTGCTTTGAAAGGCCCAGATTGATAGGACCAAAGGCCACATCTTCTTCAACAATAGGGCTTATAATTTGATTATCAGGGTTCTGAAACAGCATTCCTACCAGGCTTCTGATTTTCTTTATGTCTTTTCTGTTTCCTGTACTCATGCCGTTAATTTGGACAATTCCGGATGAGGGAAGGATTAAACCGTTAATCAT
>JBAXYJ010000095.1:0-10277 GCA_041670885.1 Clostridiaceae bacterium | reverse complement strand
TAGCCTGCAGTCATGCAGGAGCCACTATATGTAATTCTGAAAAATGTGGAATTAAGCAGCTGATTAAAGGTAATCCTCAAAGCTTCTTTGACTGGTGCGGAATGAATAATAAGCAGGATACTTCTTATTTGAAAAATAAGAAGGGAGAAAACGTTGGATTTGTGGAGGTTGTATCAGATTTAACACCTATAATCAGAGTCAGCAGCTTTACAAAAACTGAGGTTAAGAGGCTGGAAGGAAACTTAAGACTCCTGGCAAAGGGAAATACAAGCTTTGATACTAATGTTAAAGAGGCAGATGAGTATACTGCAGAGGTAAATCAGCAGTTTACTGAAATAAATGAAAGCCTTAAAGAGGTTAAAAATGCTGTTGATGAACTTGCAGCAGATGCTACAATGTTATCAGGAGCAGCAGCTTCCGGTAAATTAAATACAAGAGCAGATGCATCTAAACATTATGGAGACTTCAGGGGAATAGTAGATGGATTAAATGAATTAGTAGAAGCTATGGTTAAGCCTATTCAGGAAGTAACTCATGTTATGGGACAAATGTCAGAAGGTAATCTGAGTGCAGCAGTTACCGGAAGCTATCAGGGGGACTTTGCCGTTCTTTCTAAATCAGTTAACAATACAGCTTCCGCTTTAAATAATGTGGTTGGAGAAATTTCAAGTGTTATTGGGAAAATTTCTGATGGAGATCTTAATATAGAACATGTACAAGAATATAAAGGAGACTTTAACAGCATCTCAATTTCATTAAACACCATAGTAGACTCCTTAAATAATGTACTTGGTGAAATAAGCAGTGCTTCAGAGCAGGTATCTGCAGGCTCTAAGCAGGTATCTGATTCAAGCCAGGCCTTATCACAGGGCTCCACAGAACAGGCCAGTTCCATAGAAGAAGTAACTGCTGCAATAACAGAAATTGCAACCCAGATTAAGGGAAGCGCAAATAACGCAAACAGTGCTAATGAACTGGCATCATCTGCAAAGGAAAATGCAGTTGTTGGAAAGACACAGATGGAAACTATGCTTAAAGCTATGGGAGAGATAAATACTTCTTCTGCAAACATTTCCAAGATTATTAAGGTAATTGATGAAATAGCCTTCCAGACAAATATACTGGCACTAAATGCTGCAGTAGAAGCTGCAAGAGCAGGACAATATGGTAAGGGCTTTGCAGTAGTTGCTGAGGAAGTAAGAAACTTAGCTGCAAGGAGTGCCCAGGCTGCTAAAGAAACCACGGTTATGATTGAAGAATCAATAAAGAAAGCAGGAGAGGGAGAGAAAATAGCAGAGGAAACTTCAGCGGCATTAAATAAAATAGTAGACAATATTGCTAAAGTTGCAGATATTGTTGGAGATATAGCAGAGGCTTCAAATGAACAGGCAACAGGAGTTGCTCAGATAAATCAGGCAGTAGAAGAAATATCAAAGGTTACACAGACAAATACAGCTACAGCAGAGGAAAGTGCCGCGGCTTCTGAAGAATTATGGAGCCAGGCAGTACTCTTAAAAGACAGAGTGGGCAAATTTAAATTAAAGAAGAAAGAAAGTTTTAAAAACAATAGCTTAGATATTGATGATAAGACTATGAAACTTATAAAAAGCCTGATTAATAAAGAAAATGCAAAAGGAAATAAAGCAAAAACTGAAACTGAATCTGCTATTTCTCCTAAAGTAAAAATAGAACTGGACGATAATGAGTTTGGGAAGTATTAATTGGTGTAATAAATGATTAAACTTAATGATAATGAATTTAATGATATAGTATATTACGTAAAATCAAATTATGGAGTAAACCTGTCTCAAAAAAGAATGCTGATAGAAGGCAGGATGCAGTCAGTTTTAACTGGGAAAAACTTTAATAGTTTTTCCCAGTACTATGATTTTTTGATCAAGGATAAGACTGGACAAGTTGTAGAACAGATGATTAATAAGCTTACTACAAATTATACTTTCTTTATGAGAGAAGCTGATCATTTTGAATTCTTTAAAAAAGAAGTTTTGCCGTATTTAGAGATAAACAAAAGCAGCGGAAAAGATTTTAGAATATGGAGTGCGGGATGTTCTTCAGGGGAAGAGCCTTATACCCTGACCATGGTTATAGATGACTATTTTAATGGACTTAAGGGAAACAGGGATACAAAAATATTGGCAACAGATATATCGACTAATGTTTTAAATAAAGCAAAGCTGGGAATATATGAAAATGAACAGCTTACCGGACTGAATAAATTGTACATTACTAAATATTTTAAAAAAATTGACGATAATAAAAATGAAGTAGTTGATAAGATTAAAAATGAAGTAATATTCAGGAAATTTAATCTCATGCAGGAAGCTTTTCCTTTTAAAAAGAAATTTCATGTTATATTTTGCAGGAATGTTATGATATACTTTGATTTAGAGACAAAAAAAAAGCTGATTGATAAGTTCTATGACTCCTTAGAATATGGCGGATATTTATTCATTGGTCATTCCGAATCTATAAACTATAGAGATTATAATTTTAAGTATGTAATGCCATCAGTATATAGGAAATAAGAAGAGGTGGGATAATATGAGGATATACCATAATACAGCTTCTATGAACATATTAAAGCAATATAACAGGGTACTTAAAAAGCAGGAAAAGTCCCTTTCTGAAATATCCAGCGGCATAAAAATAAAATCTGCCAAGGATGGTCCAAACCAGTTGTCTAAGGGAGAAAAAATAAACATGAGAATCAGGGGAACCCAGATGGCAGAGAGGAATATGCAGGATGGAATGAGTATGCTGCAGACAGCAGAAGGGGGACTTAGCAATATTACTGATATGCTTCAAAGGACAAAAGAACTGCTGGTAAGCCGGGGAAATGGTAGTCTTTCTGCTGATGATAAAAAAATAGTAGATAATGAAATCAAAAGTATCACAGAAGGAATATACTCTATAGCAGATAATACGGAATTTAACGGAGTTAAGCTTCTTTCAGGAAATGACCCGGAGACAAATATTATTATGGCATCAGGAAGTGAGGCACAGGAATATATAAAAATTCCATTAAGTAATATAGGTAAAACTGGAAACATGAATTTAGACAGTCTATATGATGAGGGATTAGACTTAGATGAAAAATTGAATCTGGCAGATACTGCAATGAATAATTTAATCTCAATTCGGAGTACTTATGGAGCATTAGAAAGCAGGTTTGAAGGAACCTATGACAGACTTAGTGATATAGATCAATCACTTCAGGGAGCAGAAAGTGATTTAATGGATTCTGATATTGCTGAAGAGACAGCTGAATTTTCAAAATATCAAATTTTAGCAGAAGCATCTAATGCACTGATGGTTCAAACAAACAGGATGCCATCGGAGATATTAAAAATTTTAGATAGATAAAGTATAGGAAATTGTTATTTTATATAATAATTTCCTATTTTTTTTGATATAATGTATGACATAATAAAATTTTAATCGACATTTTATTAAAAGAAATTTAAACGGCAGTACGTAGAAATTAAAGTATAAATAGTAATATAATGTAATTAAATAAAATAAATTAAAATAAAATCAATATTTAACTTGAATTTTAATACAATTTATAATATTATAAAAATTAGTAATAGATGTTACAGAATATTAAAAAAAATTAAATAATATAAATTGCTTAATTAGGAGGTAATATGGACGTTTACAATCTTACCAAAAAAGCCCTGGACATATCTTCCTTAAGAGGAAAAGTAATAGCAAACAATATAGCAAATGTCAACACAAAAGGATATAAAAGGTATTATGTTAATTTTAAGGATAATCTTGAAAATGAAGCTAATAAAATTCAGGTAAAGCAGGATACGTCTACCAGTATGAATGAAGATGGAAATAATGTGGATATTGACAGTGAAATGGTAGACGAGTCAGCAAATACTTTAATGTATAACGCTCTTGTAAGTGATATAAGTACCAGGCTTTCTGTTCAGAGCTACGTTATTAACGGAGGAAAGTGATAATTATGTTTAGTGCATTTAAATCTTTAAGAATAAGCAGCAGCGGATTGTCTGCTGAAAGGCTTAGAATGGATACAATATCCTCAAACATTGCCAATGCCAATACCACAAGAGGAGAAAATGGAGAGCCTTACAGAAGAAAAGTGGCTGTTTTTCAGGAAAACTTAGATCAGGCATCAAATAATGGGAATAAACTTCTTGGAGTTAAAGCTGTCGGAATAGAAGAAGATACATCCCCCTTTCAAAAGGAATATGATCCAACAAATCCGGATGCAGATAAAGATGGATACGTATCTATGCCTAATGTAAATGTATTAAATGAAATGGCAGACCTTATTACTGCAACAAGGGCATATGAGGCAAATGTAACTGCCATGAATTCTGAAAAAAGTATGTTTTTGAAAGCTTTAGAGATTGGAAGGTAATATATATGGAAATAAATAGAGTTAATTCGAAATTTATGGATTTATTAGACACTAGCAATGAAAAAAGTAATGATAATGGGATAGAAAGTTTTAAGACTCTTTTAAATGATAAGCTAAATGAGGTAAATCAGCTGCAGGAAGATTCGGAAAATGCTACTGAAGATTTTATAAATGGTAAGGATATAGATATTCATCAGGTTATGCTTTCAGCTGCGGAAGCTAAAATATCTATTGAAACGGCAGTCCAAATTAGAAATAAAATAGTTGAAGCATATCAACAGATTAACAGTATGCAGTTATAATAGGGGGAATTCACCTTGAATTTTGCTGGGTTTTTTAAGAGTGCAAAAGATAAATGGAAGGGCTATACCAAAAGCAGGAGGATAGCTCTGATTCTGCTTTTTGCAGCAGCAGTAATTGGGCTATCCTATTTATTTATTAATATGACAACTACCAAATATGGACTTCTCTTTTCAAATATGAATACAAATGATGCAAATACTATAGTTCAAAAATTAAAAGATGAGAATATCCCAACAAAGGTATCGGGAAACAGCATATATGTGCCTAAGGATCAGGTGGACCAGCTTAGAATGGAGATGCTTTCATCAGTTACATCTAATGGAGGAACAAATGGATTTGAACTATTTGATTCAAGTAAATTTGGGATAACAGATGCTGAGATGAAGATTAACTATCAGAGAGCCTTAGAAGGAGAGCTGGAGAGAACTATAAAAAGCTTCACTCAGGTTGAAGGAGCAAGGGTTCATCTGGTTTTGCCCGATGACAGTACTTTTGTTAAAGATACAGAAGATTCCACCGCATCTGTAACTCTTAGCTTAAAATCCGGTGCTGAACTATCACAGAATCAGGTTAAGTCAATAGTTGCACTTTTATGCGGCAGTGTTAAGAATCTGAAAAAAGAAAATGTGCAGGTAATGGATAATAAAATGAATCTGCTTACAGATAATTTAGCTGATAATTCAGATGCCGGTACAAGTCAAAAAAATCAGACAGTTAAGACAACCTTTGAGAACAAACTGGAAGATAGCATAAAGTCTATGCTGGAGGCAGTATACGGTAAGGACAAGGTAAAGGTTAAGATATTTGCAGATCTTAATTTTGATTCTTCAGAAAAGGACATAATAAAATTTGACCCTGAGGGAGTAATAAAAAGCCAGCAAAAGTCTATAAATGGAGACTTGTCAGGTACCGACAGCACTTCATCCTCTCCAGTAGATAATAATATGAATAATACAACAGGAACATCCACTGGGACAAGCAGTACCGGATCTTCCGAGGAAATAACTAATTATGAAATTTCAAAAACAGAAGAAAAAGTTATAAAAGCTCCGGGAGCAATTAATAAGCTAAGTACCTCGGTTGTAATTGATGGAAATATAGATGCAAATACAAAAAACGTTATAAATAATCTGGTTCAGGGTGCTATTGGCTTTGATGCAACAAGGGGAGATACTATTTTTGTAGAAGGCGTAAAATTTAATACTGATGCAAAAGATGCAGCAGCCAAAGACTTACAGGAAATAAACAGTGAGAAAGCTAAAGAGGCTAAGCTTAACCTATACAAAACCTATGGATTTACGGCAGCTTCAGCAGTCTTATTTATTATATTTATTGTAATTTTATTAAAGAAGTTTAAAAAAGGCAGAAATAAAGATATGGAAAGAATTAATCAAATATTTAATGATTCGCTGCCGGAAGCTGAGACAGTAGCGCTAAAGCCAATTGATTTGGAAGTTACTAATGATAATGAACATCTTGAAAATGAAATTAAAAAATATGCCTCAAAAAAGCCGGATCAGGTTATTGACATAGTTAAATCCTGGCTATCTGAAGATGAGAGGTAAAGATATGGTGAAAATTAATAATAAATTATCAGGTGTTCAAAAGGCGGCTATGCTGTTTATAACTTTGGGACCTGAGATATCAGCAGGGATAATAAAAAAGCTGCCGGAAACTGAGATACAGAAAATTACATATGAAATAGCCAATATGACTAAAGTAAATTCTGAGCAGAGAAAAGAAATAATGGATGAATTTATAAATATGAATCAGGCTAGAGACTATATATTAGAAGGCGGAATGGAATATGCAAGAAATCTTTTAAGTAAGGCTTTAGGGGCTGCCCAGGCTAAAGATATTATAGAAAAGGTATCTGAGGCAACTCAGCAGTTTCGGCCTTTTGGACTGGCAAGGAAAGCAGACGGCAGGCAGCTTCTTAATATAATAACAAATGAACACCCTCAGACTATAGCAGTTATTATGTGCTACCTTCAAAAGGAAAAAGCCGGGCAGATTTTATCTGAGCTTCCAACAGAGCTTCAGATAGATGTGGCATATAGAATTGCCAGTATGAGCAATACATCACCGGTTATGATTAAGGAAATAGAAAAGGTTCTAGACACTAAGCTTTCTTCAGTTGTTAGATCTGACGTGGAAGCAGCTGGAGGAATAGATACTCTTGTTAATATTTTAAATCAGGTGGACAGGTCTACAGAAAAAAATATTACTGAAGGTCTTGGCAAGAATAATGCCCAGCTGGCAGAAAAAATTAAAGATTCTATGTTTGTATTTGAAGATATTATTAACCTGGGAGATGCTTCAATTCAAAGGGTTTTAAGAGATGTGGATGCAAAAGAACTTGCCTTAGCACTGAAAGGCTGCTCAGAGGAAGTTTCAGAGACAATATTCAGAAATCAATCAAAGAGAGCTTCAGCTTCCCTGAAAGAAGATATAGAGTTCTTAGGACCTGTAAGGCTGATTGATGTGGAAAAATCACAGCAGAAAATTGTTTCAGTTATAAGAAAGCTGGATGAAACAGGAGAAATTATACTTACAAGAGGAGGCAGCGATGCAATCATTGAGTAATGTTATAAAGAAGACCAATATTGTTAACTTAGGGAACAAAGAGGTAATAACCTTATATCTTAATAATGTAATTGAAAAAGAAATCCAGTCAAAGTTAGAACCTGAGACAGATAACTCTGTTTATCAGAATGCATTAAAAGAAGCAGAGAAAATAATAGAAAATTCTAAACTGGATTCTAAAAAAGCATATAAAGCAGCCTTTGAAAAAGGTTACAAAGAAGGCTTTAAAAAGGGAGCAGAGGATGCAGCTATAGAGGCTGAGAAGAGAAATAAAACAGCAATGGATAAAATAGAAGACTTATATAATAAAGCAGTTTCAGAGTATAACAAATATCTTAGTGAAAAAGAAAATGAAATTAAAAAACTTATAACAAAAATAGTAAAAAATGTTTTGAAAAGGGAATTGGGATTTTCAGACTCCTTAAATGAAGTTATAATTGATGCTCTAAATCAGGAACAGGGCAGCAAGGTAATAGTAAGGTGTAATGAAAAATACTGTAATTCTCTCAGAAACAGAATAGATAATTGGAAAAGAGAAACCGGCAGCAATTTAGATGTATTTATAATAGATGATATTACAATAAATGATAATTCAGCAGTTCTTGTAAAAGATGAGGGAAGAGCTATCTTAGATATGGACAGGGTTATGGATAATGTTGGAAAAATTATTTTGGGAGAGTCCTAGAATGATAAATATTGATTTCCAAAAAGTAGAAAAAGATATAGAAAATTTTAATATTTGGAAATATGAAGGAATTGTAAGTCAGGTTATAGGTATAACCATTGAAGCTGAAGGAATCAAGTCTTTTGTAGGAGAGGTTTGCTTTATATATAACAATATGAACGTTCCGGTACCCGCGGAAACTGTTGGATTTAAGGACAAAAAGATAATTTTAATGGTTTTAGGTGAACTGACAGGAATATCACCAGGCTGCAAGGTGATTCAAACAGGGAAATGTCACAACATAAAATGCTCATTTGATTTATGTGGGAAAGTACTTGATGGTCTGGGAAATCCTATAGGAGAAGAAAAAATTGAAGATGGCACCGTTTATTCTATAGACAGGCAGCCCCCATCCCCCCTTAAAAGAAGAAGAATAAAATCAGTGCTTCCTACCGGAGTAAGAGCAATAGATGGATTTTTAACCTGTGGTGAAGGACAAAGGGTTGGTATATTTGCAGGAAGCGGAGTAGGTAAAAGTACACTACTTGGAATGATTGCCAGGTATTCAGAAGCTGATGTTAATGTTATTGCACTTATTGGAGAAAGAGGAAGAGAGGTTCTTGACTTTATTGAGAAGGACCTGGGGGCCGACGGACTTAAAAAGTCAGTAATTGTCTGTGCAACCTCAGACAAGCCTGCTTTAGTCAGGCTAAAGGGAGCATTTACTGCAACTGCAGTAGCTGAGTATTTTAGAGATCAGGGCAAAAAGGTAATACTTATGATGGACTCTGTAACCAGATTTGCTATGGCCCAAAGAGAGATTGGTCTGGCTATAGGCGAACCGCCTGCTACAAAAGGCTATACTCCATCAGTCTTTGCAATGCTTCCTAAGCTTATGGAAAGAACAGGAATGTCAGATAAGGGATCTATAACTGCTTTTTATACTGTACTTGTAGACGGCGATGATTTTAATGAGCCAATTGCAGATGCAGCAAGAAGCATTTTAGATGGTCATATTGTCCTCTCAAGAGACTTAGCTGCAAAAAATCATTATCCTGCTATAGATGTTTTAAACAGCATAAGCAGGCTAATGTCAGAAATTACAGATAAAAATCATAAAAGTGCAGCATCTAAAGCCAGAGATTTATTATCAGTTTATAAAGAATCCGAGGATTTGATAAATATAGGAGCTTATGTTAAAGGAAGCAGCAGTAAAATAGATGAAGCAATAAAATATCAGGACAGTATTGAGGAATATCTTAAACAAGAGGTTGAAGATAACAGTGAATTTAAAGACAGCTTAGAAAAACTTAAAGGTATATTTAGCATATCTTAATAAAATTGTATAATTCCATAATTATGGGAGGAAACATGAAAAAGTATAAGTTTAATCTTCAAAAGCTTTTAGATATCAGAGCAGAGCAGGAAGAAGACAGCAAAATAAAATTTAAAGAAGCTAAGGTAGAAAAGGAAAAAGTCCAGGATAAACTGGAATGGCTAAATCATGAGTACCATAAATATGCTGAAAAAACGCACATGGGAACAATAATTGATAAAAAGCTAACCTGGTTTTATTTAGAAGGAATGTCTAAAAATATTCAAAATACTAATCAGGAGCTTATTTATAAAGATAAAATATTATCGGAAAGGAGGGCAGATTTAAAAGAAAAAAAAATTAAAAGCAAGACAGTAGAGATATTAAAGCAAAAGGATTACCAAAGATTTATTAAAACTCTAAAGCAGCAGGAGCAAAAAGAAAATGACGAATTTGCAATAAGCGGCTTTGTAAGGAGGATACAGGGAGGTGAATAAATGAATGTTGGAGAGGTAATAAATATTCCTACTGATAAAACTATTGGGAAAAGCAGCTCAAATGGGAAAAGTATAAGTATTGTTGATTTCAAAAAGCTTGTTTCAGGTTTATTTTCCAGTAAAAAAGATAAGTCTGATAAGGGAGTAAATAGTGATATATTAAGTCTTCTTATAAGTCAATATTCTTCCGGGAATCTCTCAGAAAAAGGGATGAATCCTAATGAAATCAACACACTGGATACTGATAAAACTGATATTTCAAGTATTATTTCTAAACTTAACTTAGATGATATAAAATCCTTGTTAAGTGAAAACCAGATCACATTTGATAATATCACTTCAGCTGGCGGAGATGACATAAAATCCTTATTAAGTAAAAACCAAATGACATTTGAAGATATTGCTTCAGCTAAGGTGGATAATATAGAATCACTTTTAAATGAAAGCCTTAATATTTCTGAAAATGAAGTTAAGACTATGTCAGCTGGGGATTTTAAG
>JBAXYJ010000094.1:0-10303 GCA_041670885.1 Clostridiaceae bacterium | reverse complement strand
TAATTGCATCAGAAAAATATCTGGAGAAATATGAAACTAAAGCCGTACTTCATGTTATTGAAGGAGCAGATCATACTTTTAATAATAAGAGCTGGGAAGATGAGGTTTTAGATTATACATTGGAGTTCTTTGAAGGGGAATTAATTTAACACATTAATTCTATGAATATATTAAAGCACCTATAACACATCAGTTATAGGTGCTTTTTTCATTTTTACAATTTAGTTTTTCTTTATACTGGTTCTCTTAATAATAACAAAACCAACTCCCATTAATGTACAACCTAAAGTTACCATAAAAAATAAATCAAAAATCGATCCGGTTTTAGGTAAAGCAGGCTGATTTATGACAGTAACTGTTGATTTAGCTGTAACATTGCTGTTTAATATAGAAACAGTTATATCTGCTGTGCCATTGGCTATAGCAGTAACCACCCCATTGCTGTCAACCTTAGCAACTGCTTCATTACTGGATTTCCATATTAAAGTTTTACCTGAAGCATTTGTTGGAGATATAGTTGCTTTTAAAGTGTAGGTACCATTAATATATAATGTTAATGATGTTTTATCTAATGTAATACTATTTACAGGAACAATTACTTTGATATCAAGAGAACTTGTTTTATTACCATCCTTAGTTCTAACTGTTATTTTTGCTGTTCCAGGTGCTTTTGCTGTAATTAAACCTTGTCCATCTACAGAAGCTACAGCTTCATTTGACGAAGACCATACAACATCAGGATAAGTTGCTTCTATGGGCAAAACACTGCATGTTACCTTTAATGTTTTACCTAATATTAAATCTTGAGATGTCTTATCTAAAGATATTGATGTTACAGGAACCAATGCTTTGTAAATTAGTTGATGGCCTATATCATTTGGATGAGGGTCAAGGAATGTTGGTATACTCAATAGTGCAGCCTGGCCAGCCGGTAATGTGGGGTTTTGAACGTATATGCCTGCAGCAGCAATGGCTTTTGTTAAACTAAAATTAACAGCAGGCACTAGGCCGGTATAATTGGAAAAAACAGCTGCTGCATCAACCACATTATATCCAAGGGTTCCACTCCCTGCTTTAATTCCTGAATTTATTGCACTAATTAAGGTATTATATTGATTATATAAAGGGTCAGAAGCTGGAAGCGGGTTATACAAAGTGTTAACATAAATCTTAGAATGTGGAGCCAGCGTCCTGATAGCTGCAATAATTTTAGGGAAATCGCCTGTAAATTTTGCAACTCCATCTTGAAGCCATGCATTTAACTGCACAGTTAATGGGTCAGTAGGATCTTGAAGACTTGCTAATAGTAATGCAGCATTATTTGGATTTTTCGTAATTGCAGCTGTTATATCATTTATATTAGCAGGAACGTTAAGCCCAACTGCTATTGCTCGAATAAATGGAGATAATAAGTTATTTCCGCCGATGCTTATTGTAACTATGTCTGCATTTAACAAATCAGCTTGGACACTCGGAATCGTAAGCTGATTTAATAAATCCGAAGTTGTATACCCAGGCTGGCTTTTATTTACGAAAACCAGGCTGCTATACTGCTCTAAAGATTTCAAGTGATTACTGAACATAGCAGTATAACCTATATTATTAGCAGCACTCATTCCAAATGAAATTGAATCACCTAAGGCCACATACTTAGGTGGTGTGGCATTCACGGTGCCTGCAGAGACAGGGACGGCTATAAAGGATAATGACAACATAATAAATGCAATAAAACAAGAAGTTAGTTTTTTCAACTTAATTCCCCCTTTTTAGATATTTTACTACTATTATACAATAATTACATAAAATGAGCAAGAGCTTAAAATTAGTAATTTATTGCATAAAGTAAGTTTTCTGATATACCCTTTAATGTACCTTTGCAAAGCAAAATAGTTATAGACAAAATTTTAAAAAACCAAAAACTGCTGACATAATATATTTGTCAACAGTTTCATTCATATATCCTTTGCAAGATCTGCTTCAGAGATATTTAAAGGATTTTTTTTATGGTTTAGCAATTGCAAAGAATTCCTGTCAAAATAGGCCGACCGGAGACCCCGGTATTGGAATTGCCTGGAATTATATAAATCTGATTACCGGAGGATAAAAGAGGCTGAATTGTTATATGCCCTATCCAAGTACCGGCTTCCTCAGGCACAGCAGTAAGGCCAAAACCGTAGCCGCCTATGCCGGGTATTCCAACAAACCCATCATATATATCAAAATTTCCCAAGCGACCTGGATCAGGTAAATAAAATCCTGTAATTACAAGCAGATGCTGACCGCTTTTAAGTCTTTGCACCAGGGCAGATCCAAAAGCATTTTGAATGCTTAGGTTTATAGGCTTTAATATCATGCAGCAGGGTAAATTTAATGGTATCGGAACACATAATACATCTCCGGGGAAAATTACAGCAGGATCAGGAATATGCAGGTTATTAGCAATAATCAAATCAATAGGAACACCAATACTTTGTGCAATTTTACTAAATGTATCACCTTTTTTGACTGTATATCGTTCATATCCCTCAGGGCAGCTTGGGGGTACCCGTCCTTCTCCCGGCTCAGGCTGCACAGGCACGCATAAAACATCACCGGGATAGATATTACGAGGATCAGTAATATGTGAATTTCCCGCAATTAAAAATTCCAGACTTACATTAAAACGCTTAGCAATACTCTTCATGGTATCTCCTGAAACTACGGTGTACCTTTGATAGCCAACCCGGCATCTTTCCGGAATTTGTACCCGAACATTATGCTTTGGACTTTTTCTATTCTTTTTCATTATATAACCCTGCCAGTTTTATTAATTTAATATATTATATGAAAGTATTGTTTAGTGTTTCCAGAGATGTTTTTACCGGACTGAACCTCCAGGCTATGGTTGGTAACCGGCACCGGGAACCAATAGGGAAATGCACAATAGATAGAAAAGTAATTATATGGGCCTATTTACATGTATGATATTGACATAGATATAATTACTTGATATAACTGAACTGGTAAGCAAAATTAAAGAGCAGGAGAGGTCCATGGTAAAATGAGGCTTTTTATATGCATTAAAAAGCTGAAAAGATGCAGGTTCTTATATTGAAAATTGGTGTTGAAGCTGAAAGAATTTTATCCAAATTTCAAGACGCCCACATCTATAAGTGGGTGATCCTATAATTCTGCTTCAGGTGGGGTAGACTCTCCATCTGAAGATCCCATGTTCAGCTTTAGCGTAAGCGAGTTCACTTTTGATTTACTGTTACAGACTCAATGGCAGCTTTTATTTTTACGGCTGAAAATGGATGAAGGGAAATTGTTCAAATGGATATGAATTATAAGAAACAGACAATTTTGATTGTTGACGATTCCAAACTGAATCTTATGTACCTTTCAAGGCTATTAACAGATCAATACAATGTAGATATTGCGGCTAATGGTGCTGAAGCCCTGAAAATCATATTTTCTCAACCCCCCCCGGATTTGATCCTTCTTGATGTAGTTATGCCTGAAATGGATGGATATGAGGTATGCAGGATAATAAAATCAGAGGATAGTACTAAAAATATTCCGGTCATCTTCATAACGGGAAATGAAAGAGAAGATGATGAAATATATGGATTTAAAATAGGTGCGGTAGATTACATTACAAAACCTTTTAGTCCTGTTGTTGTAAATGCCAGAGTTAATACCCATATGGAGTTAATCAGATACAGAAATTATTTAGAATCTATTTCATACCTGGATTGTTTAACAAATATATCAAATAGACGCAGATTTAATGAACACTCTGAGCTGCTTTGGAACATTGCAAAAAGAGAAAAAAAAGTAATTTCATTAATAATGATTGATATTGATTATTTTAAAGCATTTAATGATATTTATGGACATCAAGCAGGTGATGCCTGTCTCTTTCAAGTTGCACAAACCTTTTCAAAAACAGTTCTTAGAAAAACGGATCTAATAGCGCGATATGGCGGAGAAGAGTTTGTATGCATGCTGCCTAATACTAACCTGGATGATGCATTTTTAGTTGCTGAAAAAATAAGAGAAGAGATTATTAAACTTGGGATACCTCATAAAGGATCTAAGGTTTTAGATATTGTTACAATAAGTTTAGGAGCAGCTTCTTTTATTCCGGATAAGGATAATTCCTTGAGTATGCTGATAAAGAATGCAGATGATGCTTTGTATTATTCTAAGAAAAATGGGAAAAACAGTACTAATATATATAAAAAAATAACGGTGGACAAAACACTTAACTTTAATTAAGATGGAGCATGAGTATTTTAATATATTCTAAGTAATCTGCTAATATTAAAGGTAAATGGAATAGGTTAAGCGATAATTTCTAAAAGTTTGGAAGATTTAAATAAAATATCACAGTGATTTTAAATTATATAGGAGGATATATGAGTAAGTTTATTATTGAAGAACCATTTTGGAATCTGTTTCCTGATGCAGAAATCGGCATCGTTTTAGCAAAAAATATAGATAACACAGAGGAAACTGCAGAACCTGTCCGCCCTGATATAATAGAATTTCTTGAAAAGAGCAATCAGGAGGCTAAAAAATTTTTAACTGAAGAAGTACTTAGTCAAAATAGGATTATTTCTGTATGGCGGGATGCCTACCGTAAATTCAAAACCAAGAAAGGGGTTCACTGTTCCATTGAAGCTCTGCTGAAAAGAGTGGAAAAAGGAAAAGAAGTAGATGCTATAAATCCCCTTGTGGATATTTATAATGCGGTTTCCCTTCAGTATGGACTGCCCTGCGGCGGAGAAGATTTAGATACCTTTAAGGGAAATCTTCGTCTCACTGAGACAAAGGGAAATGATCTTTTTTTAGCCCTTGGAGATGAGGAATATGATAATACACTGCCAGGTGAGATCTGTTATCTGGATGAAGAAGGGGCAGTTTGCCGCTGCTGGAACTGGCGGGATGGCCAGCGGACCATGCTGACAGAGGATACTAAAAATGCCGTTCTAATTATTGAATCTGTTGACCCGGGACGCTCAGGGGACTTGAAAGCAGCACTTAGTATCCTCGCTGAGAGAACACAAAAGTGTTTAGGCGGGACCACAGAAATTAAAATTTTAAATAAGAATAATGCTGAAGCTGATTTTGATAAAATGTGATAGCAGGCAAAATCTATCAGCTTTGCTATGACCCCTGTTGGACTGACTTTCTTACATATAAAAATATGATTATATCCAAAAAACTTGAAGATGATAAAAACATATTTCAGTATGTAAAAATTAATCTAAGTGAAATATTAATAAGCGGATAAAAATAACATATTAACTAATAAATAAAAGAGAGAAGTGCTGAAACTTCTCTCTTTTATTTATTAAAGAATTCCCACTCTCCAACATTTTACCAGCTATCTTATATGCATCTATTTAACGTATACGTTATTATATATGATAGAAATCTATGTCAATATTTATATAATAAGGATTTAATTTAATTTCGCTGTAAGAATTCTAAGGAATATGGATAAATTTTAAATCGTATATTTCAACAAATTGTCTGTAATTATTTATTGACAAAAAGTTTTAATTTACATATAATTGTTTAGTGTACGAAATAATTGCATACAAATTATATTGATGCGAAATAATTATAAAAATCAAGTGAGGAAATTGCATATTTAAAAAATTTAATTTCAGCATAAAAAAAGCTCTAAATTCGTAAGCTTTAGCTTAAACTTAATTAAAATGTAGCTATGCAATTTCCTTAAGTAAAAGGAGGAATAAAATGGATACAAGCGGTGCAAGGGCGGAAGCTGCAAGGCTCTTTTCTGAAGTAGAAAAAACTTTAAAACACAGCATGCGTAAGACTTTTGAAGATGTGGGACTGACTATGCCTCAATGCCTGGTTATTGGGACACTGATTAAGTCTGGAGAAATGAAAATCAGTGAACTTAGCAATAAGGTTAACTTATCCAACAGCACAGTTTCCGGAATAGTTGACAGATTAGAAAATCAGGGTTTAGTTGTAAGGACAAGAAGTGAGGAAGACAGGAGAACAGTTTATGTAAAAGCAACCCAAAAGGTTGAAGAAATTTATAAGGGAATTCATAAAAAAGTAGAAAAGAGCTTAGAGAAATTGCTTAGCTCAGGTACTGATGAAGAGATAGAAAAAATAATTGAAGGCTTAAATACTTTAAATAGAATTTTAAATGATAATAAGAAACAAATTTTTAAATAACCTGTTTACAAGCTTTGAATATTATAAATATAGATTTAAAAACAGAATTTAAATTATCAGAATTAAGAGGTGGCTTATGTTAAAACTATACAAATTTTTAAAGCCCTTTACTGCCATGGTAATAGCAGCAGTATTGTTTGTAACTTTACAATCATTAGGGGATCTTTATCTTCCAACCTTGATGTCAGACATAATAAACGATGGAGTCATGCAGGGAGATACCAATAGAATATTTCATATTGGAGGAGTAATGCTTCTGGTTGCCGGAGCAGGAGTTATTTGTTCAATTATTGCCAGCCTGCTGTCTGCAAAAGTTTCAGCAGGGCTTGGAACAATCTTAAGAAGCAAGGTTTTTAGAAGAGTTGAAAGCTATTCACTGCATGAGTTTGATAAATTAGGTACTGCAACTCTTATTACAAGAACAACAAATGATATTACACAGGTTCAGACAGTTACCGTCATGATAATGCGTATGATGATCAGTGCACCAATCATGGCAATTGGCGGTGTTACTATGGCGCTGAGAGAGGATAAACCTCTTACTTTGGTATTAGCAGTTTCAATACCGGTGCTTACAGGGGTTGTAGTACTTTTAGCATCAAAAATGATACCGCTTTTCAAACTGGTTCAGGTAAAAATTGATAAAATTAACCTGGTACTCCGTGAAAAGCTGACAGGAATAAGAGTTATCCGTGCTTTTAACACGGTTGAAAAAGAAAGGAAGCGTTTTGATAGAGCCAATGTTGACCTTACAGATAACTATATTAAGGTTAATAAAATAATGGCTTTCATGATGCCTTCAATTATGCTTATCATGAACCTTACATCTCTTTCTATTCTTTGGTTTGGAGGTATACGTATAAGTGAAGGAAGCATGGATTTAGGCGCACTTTCTGCATTTACACAATATGCCATGCAGATTATGATGTCTATGCTTATGCTTGCCATGATGTTTATAATGGTTCCCCGTGCACAGGCTGCAGCTGTCAGAATTAATGAAGTTCTTGAAATTGTACCTGATATAAAGGATGCGGAGGATGCAAAGGATTCATTTACCTGTAAAGGCTATTTAGAATTTAAGAATGTAACCTTCAGCTATCATGGAGCAGAAGAACCGGCTCTTAGAAATATAAACTTTTCAGCAAAGCCCGGTGAAACAACTGCAATCATAGGAAGTACAGGCGCTGGCAAGTCTACACTGATAAATTTAATTCCAAGATTTTATGATATAGAAAGCGGAAGTATTCTTGTGGATGATGTGGATATCAGAGACATTTCCCAGGAAAACCTGAGAAGCAAAATAGGCTTTGTACCTCAGAATGCAGTTTTATTTTCAGGAACAATATCTAATAATATCAGGTTTGGAAATGACAACGCTACAGATGAAGAAATAAAACATGCAGCAGAAGTTGCTCAGGCAACTGAATTTATTGAGTCCGTGGATGGAGGCTTTGAACACGAGATCTCCCAGGGCGGAACTAATGTATCCGGTGGTCAGAAACAGCGTCTTTCCATAGCCCGTGCATTAGTCAGAAAGCCTGAAATATACATTTTTGACGACAGTTTTTCGGCTCTTGACTTTAAAACAGATGCAAAATTAAGAGCTGCGCTTAAAAAGGAAACAGTAGAATCAACTGTAATTATTGTTGCCCAGAGAGTTGGTACTGTTATGAATGCAGACAGAATTATAGTTTTAGATGAAGGTTCCGTTGTAGGAATTGGAACCCATAGAGAATTGTTAGATAAATGTGATGTATATAGACAAATTGTATCCTCACAACTTTCAGAGGAGGAAATAGCATGAGTGAAAACAGAAGAAAAATGAATCAGAACCAAAGAGGCGGCGGCCCTATGGGTCATATGGGAAGACCAGTGGAAAAAGCAAAGGATTTTAAAGGCACCTTTAAAAGACTTCTCCGCTATTTAAGACCTCACAAGATTAATCTGGTCATTGTTTTAATATTTGCAATTGCAAGTACACTATTTACTATAGCTGCTCCAAAAATTGCAAGTAAAGCTATGAATAAACTGCAGAATTCATATATGGCAAGTAAAATGCTGAAAGAAATGGCGAAAGGCCAAAATACAGCCGTAGATCAGATGAAAGACAAAATGGGAGATGTTCAGAAAGAGGCTGTTGACAAGATAATTTCCCAAATGGCTGATGGACAGAAGAAGGCTGTAGACCAGATAACCACCAGCATGGGAGATGCCCAGGAAAAGGCATTAAATGAAATGTATAAAAGCATTGCAATTCAGCTGTACAATGGAGTTTTAACCGGTCAGAAAACTGGAGTTGATAAAATAACTACCCAGATGGCCGCTGCTCAAAAAAGTTTGGTTTCAGAGATGCAGCAGCAGTTGCAGCAAATGCAGCTTGCTAAGCAGCAGGGGATACCAGTTCCAGCCATGGATGCTAAAACACTGGATGCCATACAAAAGTTAATGAAGCTTCCCATGATTAGTTCCATCAGCGACAGACAGTTGAAGGTTAACACTACACTTCAATTTATTAACATTCTTCAGAGTCTGCCGTCAAACGAACAAATAGATGCAGCATCATTAACTTCAGTAAAAGAGATGTTAAGTATTCCGCTGCTTTATACTGTTACAAATTCAAGCCAAAAGATTACTGTAATCAAAAAGTTTATGAGCCTGGCAAAAAGTATGCCTGGAGCAGTCAGTACGCAGAGCTCATCAATGCAGCTTGATACAAAAACAATAAATAAAGCGCTGGCAAAGATTCCTGAGATTAAAAGTTTCAGTGCTGCTTCCAGTTCAACCTCAACCAGTAAAATGGATAAGAAAGCAATGGATTCGGTTCAAAAATTACTGAAGCTTCCAATGCTTAAGGATATAAAGGATGCTAAAGAAAAAAGAAGTACTTTAGTTAAACTTATTGATATATTTAAAAATTTGCCTGATATGTCTACTGGAAGTACTTCGTCATATCCCAGCAGCACAATAAAAAAAGCGGATTTGCAGACTATTTTGGATTTATTAGCGCTGCCTGACATAAGCAATATTAAAGATTCAAAGCAGAAGTCAGCAGCAGTAAGCAAATTGGTTGACATATTCAGCAAAATGCCAGACATGAATAAAACCAGCACTGATAATAAGTCAGATGAGATGATGAGCTCAGATCAGCTTAAGAGCGTTAAAGATTTACTGAAGCTTCCTATGTTAAATTCAATAACTGATTCTGCTGAAAAAACTAAGGTTTTAAATCAGATGTTGGACATATTTGGTAAAATGCCGGATATGGGAACTTCTGATACCAGTTCAAATAATACAATGGACACCAAGAGCATAAAATCATTACAGGAATTTCTTGCACTGCCAAAACTGGATACATTAACTAATCCAAGTGAGAAAGCTGAAGTATCCAGAAAGATTATGGATTTAGGAACTAAAATGCAGAGTACTATGAAGAATGCTCCTACAAATCCTAAGGGTAATATAAAATATACTGATGCTCAGATAGATTCAGTTATTACAGCAATTAAGGAAACTAATGGACAATATGATTTCCATTACATTGGAGTAATTGCTCTCATACTGATAGGCATGTATATAATAAGCGCTCTTTTCAGTTTAACTATGGGACTTGTAATGTCTGGAGTTTCACAAAAAACAGTCCGTGATTTAAGGCGTGAAGTGGATGAAAAGCTGGCAAGGCTGCCTCTTAAATATTTTGATATGCATCCTCATGGAGATATATTAAGCCGTGTTACAAATGATGTTGATACTATAGCAACTACGCTGCAGCAAAGCTTAACTCAAATAATTACATCTGTGATAACTATAATTGGATACATTATTATGATGCTTACTATAAGCCCTGTTTTAACCTTAATTGTAATAGCTACAATGCCTTTATATATTATTTCTATTTCAATTATTGCAAAGAAGTCCCAGAAGTTCTTCGCAATTCAACAGAAAGAAATTGGTCTGCTCAGCGGGCATGTAGAAGAAATGTATACAGGACACAAAATTGTTAAAGCTTTTGGACATGAAAAGGACTCAATAGAAGAGTTTGAAGAAATAAACAGCAGACTGAAGGATGCTGGCTGGAAAGCCCAATTTGTATCAGGTATAATGT
>JBAXYJ010000093.1:0-10496 GCA_041670885.1 Clostridiaceae bacterium | reverse complement strand
CCTGAAAGTTCTTTAATCCCATAATCAAATAAAACAGGGGCAAGAGGAGTTCCCGGACCCACCATGGTAATCCTTTCTGCATTCTTTGAAAGTTCCAAAACTCTGGGCAGGGTTTTATCCATAACGCACCTGCAGGTTAGATAAACATAATCACTTTCTGGAAGCAGATATTCATAGGCGGTTATAGGATAATCACCATCCTCCGGCTCCCATTCTATTATAGAAAGATCGCATATTGGCTCAAATAGCCTTTCCAGCAGAGGAAAATGTCCTAAGACAGTAACTTTTTTACCCTTTACCTGATTTTGAGACATAATAAAGGGATCAAACACTCTGTCCTCCACCAACTTTGAATCTGAAAATTCTACACCATTTTTTCTTGCCACCTCCGGATTGTTATAGTAGGCATTAATTGCAGCAACTCCAATGGAAGCTTCCACAAGGTTCCATGACTTAACACACTCTGCCACTTCCCTCAGCGGTGCTCCAATCAAATTTTTTGTAAACATAGGCATTCTGGTATCACACAAATAATAATTTTCCATTCCTGATCCATTCCCACTTCGGACATATGAATTTCTGCATCCGCATACAAGCTCATCAACTGTTAAATTCTCCGGAATACCTTTTATTAAATCATCATATAATTCCCACATAATATACCCCCTTTTTACTACTTAAGTAAATCCTCCGTAATTAGTTCTCCAGAACGGAGACGGTTTCGGAGCATCATCAATGTATTATCAAGCTTTTCGATGGCTGCAAGACTTTGCTTCTCAGCATCAGAAATTTTAATTACCTTATATATCCCGCCATTTTTAATAACAATACGTTTGTCAGCGCTGATTGCCAGCAGAGGATCATGAGTGGAAACAAAAATAATCTTTTCCTTTTGGGCCAAAAGTTCTATAGCCTGCCGCCTGTCAATCCCTGCATTTTCTATTTCATCAATTAACACAATAGGAGACTTACTTATAAAAGCTGTGTCTGCAATCATAAGTGCTCTTGATTGCCCCCCGCTTAGCTGAGTCACTTTTGTGTTTTCAGAAAATTTTTCACCTGCCAGATCATTAGCACACATAAAGCACTTTTCTACCACCTTATCCAGACCTGCCGCCATTCTGCTTTTTGCATGCATCTCCAGAAATTCACGGACAGTAAGATCCATCACAAAATTCATATTTTGCGAAAGCTGGGCCACCAGTTTACCTTCCAAATCAAAGCGCTTCATCTCATCAACTTCAGCTTCATTTATTAATATCCGCCTGCCCGTTGGAGTATCTCCCTGGGCAAGACACTCAATATCACTTAATAATCTGCTTTTACCGGATCCTGTAGGCCCCACTATGCTGATAATTTCTCCGGAATTAATAGTCAGGTTTATATTTTCAGCCTCTTTTGATTTATTAACGCCTCCCAGGATTGTTATGGACGAAACAGAAGCTTGTGAAGCCTGAGACCTTAAAAATGTTTCAAGAAATACACAAAAGTTCATTGATACCGCCTGCCTATCCAGTCCAAATTCATTCAGGCTATCCGGATCTATAAACTCAAGAGCCTGGGCCAGCGGCTTTTTTTTAGGAATGGCATCCAAGCGGAAATTCACAAGAAAGTCTTCAGCAACAGGGTATTTCCTTATTACATCCTCAAGACTCCTTTTGTTTATAAAATTCTCTAATTCCTGCGCTGTCATATTTTTTTAAACTCCATTTTTTTCATCATTCCCATCTGATAAGACTCTCCTATCCTAGTTTCACCTGTACAATATGAGCATACTGCTGCAGGTGTGGTAAACTTAAGTTTCATGTCTTTGAGTGTTTCAATATCCCTGACCTGCTTTAAATATTTTGAAAGCAAAAAAGAGCCCTGCCCGGTGATACCATTAACAAATACAATCTTTGCAGATGAATTCATCTGCTTTATATTAAATGTAAATACTTCACGTTCCGCCTGAGAAACAATATCTCCCTTAGTTACGGCTATAATATCTGCGTATCTCAGCATAGGCCCTATCTTTCTGGGAGTGTTTATACCTGACAGATTATCTATTACACACATTGAAAGTATTCCGCTGATGTAGGGAGAGCATCGGTTACAAAGACCTGCACTCTCTGTTATCAGCATATCAAAATTAGAATTAAGTCCCCACTGAACGGCATCTTCAATATTGCTGACAAAAAAATGGTCTGGACATATTTTCCCGGAAAACCCTGTTTCTGCTGGAATATTTGCTTCAGCATAGCGCAGATTATCAAATGAAGTAAGACAATCGAATTTTACGACTCCAATACTGCCCTTCGGCTTATCCATACATTCAATCAGCTTTAAAATAACAGAAGTTTTCCCCGAAGACGGCGGTCCTGCAACAGTTACCAGCTTCATTTCAAATCCTCCTTTAATCTGCATAATAACAAAACCATGCCGAAGCACAGTTTTGTTATTTTTTAATTAATTATTTTTTAAGTATAGAATTTTTTACCAATTCTTTATACTGATCTTCTGTCAGCTTACTGTGATAAAACAGATCATAAAATTTTACTGTTTCCTTATTTACGTCATACTTTGCTTTATCCGGATATAATAACTGAGTAATCCAGATCATCCCTAAGTAACGGTTAACTGATGGAGGGAAACCCATCCAATTATATGGGGCACTTGGAACTTCGTAGTATTTTCCATTTTTGATTGCTTTAAGCTTCTGCCATGCTGAATTTCCTGCAACTGTACCATAAATGCTGTCAGGAGCAAAAATAATTACATCAGGATTCCATAAAGCAATCTGTTCCATATCCACCGGATTTCCTGTTCCCTTGCTGGAAGGGTTTTTTAGAGCAGCAAGATTGTTGCTGACCATGTCTAAAATTTCAGCATGGAAAGAACCTTTGGCAATTACATTAAGACCGTCATCTCCGGAACAATATAGAAGTTTAGTCTTACCGCTGTCTCCTATGGTTTTCATAAGATCCTGGGTATTTTTAAGGGTTTCCTCGCAGTACTTAGCCAAAGCTTCACCCTGAGTTTCTCTTCCCAAAAGCTTACCAAGTGTTCTAAAAGCCTGAGGCATGGTAGCTGTAGTAGCTTCAATGTGAATGGTAGGTATATTGACCTGTTTTGTGATTTTATCCATATCTGCTACTATTGTTTTTTTGGATTCTCCGATATCTATAATGACCTGGGGATTAATTTTTGCAATTTCCTCCAGGTTCAGGTTTTTGCCTCCGTAAAATTGGCCAAGCTTAGGAAGATTGTAATATTTTGAATCAATATATTTTTCAGCATCTGCGGACCATTTATCAGACAGCCCTACAAGCATATCAGGAGCCAAAGCAAAAAGTACGATTTGTGCCAGAGAACCTGATGCTGCGATTTTAGTAATTTTAGCCGGAAGTTCTACCTTACGCGCTGCGGAGTCAGTAAAAGCAACCTTGTCACTGACAGGTGCGGCAGTTGATTTGGTTTTGCTGCAGCCAGCTAACATGGATATTAACATGCAAGCTATAAGCATGGCTGCGAAGAGTTTTTTCTTTTTCATTTCAATTCCCCCTAAAATAATTTAAATATGATTAAGACCAGATCTAATCACGGTCATAGCCTTCACAAATAATACATCTTGGTATGCAGACTTTTATCTTTCCTCTGTACAAAGACTGCATTTCAACATCTATGCCATAAAGCGACTGGATCAAGGCTTTAGTGAAAATCTCATCAGATATACCTCTAGCCAGTACTTTTCCATCTTTTAGTGCCAATACAACATCTGAAAACTGAAAAGCCTGTTCAGGATTGTGCATTGACTGAATAATTGTATATCCATCTTTAGCCAGAGATTTTATTACACTCATTACACGAACCTGATTGCCAAAATCTAAGTTTGCAGCAGGCTCATCCATAATCAGAACTTTTGTCTCCTGCGCCAGAGCACGGGCAATCAGAACAAGCTGTCTCTCACCGCCGCTTATCTGGGTGTAGCCCCTGTTTTTAAGATGATCAATTCCCAGTCTTTCCAAAGCTGCCTGAACCTTTCCTACCTGTTTTTTACCAGGGCTGGAGATGGCGGAAACCTGAATAGATGTACCCATCAGGACCATGTCAAAAACACTGAAATTGAAGGATGGATAGTGGGATTGAGGAATATAAGCAACCAGCTTAGCCATTTCCCTGATATCAATCTCCTTTATATCAATGCCGTTTATAAGTACGTTTCCCCTGTAACCGCTCTGCAGGCCCAGTATGCAGCGGAACATGGTGCTTTTTCCTACCCCGTTTGGTCCCAGAATAGACAACAATTGATTATCCTCAGCAGTAAAACTAATGTCATTAAGGATTTGATGATCTCCATAACTGAAACTAAGGTTTGATACTTCAATGCTCAATATGTCTCCCCCTTTCTTGTAATAAGATAGATAAAGAAAGGAGCTCCTATAAATGCGGTAAGAATGCCCAGCGGAATTTCGACAGCTAGAAGATTCCTTGAAACATTATCTACCACCAGAAGGAAAATTGCCCCAAGTAACATGGAAGCAGGCATTAAATTCTTGTAATTGTTACCTACAATTTTTCTGGTCAGGTGAGGTATAACCAGGCCTACCCAGCTTATCATGCCGCTGACTGATACACTGGCTGCAGTTACCAATGTAGCAAAAATAATTACAAGCAGGCGTATCCGTTTGGTATTAACACCCATGGTTCTTGCTTCATCATCACCCATGGTGAGGAGATTAAGCTGCCATTTTAAAAGAAACAAAACGATAAGACCTGATGCCATAGGGATAATTGCAAATTCAATCTGCTTCATCTCAGCTCCTGCCAGGCTGCCTATAAGCCAGTATGTAATAGCCGGAAGCTGATCAGTGGGATCTGCAACCAATTTTATATAAGACGTACCTGCAGAAAAAAGGGAACCCACCATAATCCCGGACAGTATTAATCCAAGTATATCTTTGCCTTTAGCCCTTTTACTTATAAAGTAAACCAGACCAACAGAAAGCAGACTGAAACAAAAGGCGCTGATTGTAGTCATACGGCTGCTGCCGTAAAGCAGGATAGCCAGTGCTGCGCCAAAAGCTGCACCTGCTGAAGCCCCCAAAATATCCGGTGCTGCCATGGGGTTTTGAAAGATTCCCTGATAGGCTGCTCCTGCGCTTGATAGGCAGCAGCCTACCAGACAGGCCAAAATAATGCGGGGCATGCGTACATTAAATAGAATAGCTTCAGTTTGATCCGTCCAATAATGCTGAACAGGATAAAATTTAGAAAGAAGAATAGTAAAAAGATCTTTAGTGGGTATAGGATAACGGCCAAGCTGGAAGGAAATGATAATCATTACTATTAGAATAATTACAAGGCTTAAAATTTTAACCTTATAAAAATTTTCCGACTCTGTTTTTAACATCTTTTCCTTCCCTCTTTCTTTCAGCTTATTGCTGTAAAAATCCATCATGTTCTGTGTATTAATCATATCCCTGTTATATGCTTGACTGTTTGTTTTAAATTCGTTATGTTTTCAATAGAATATCGCTAGGCTAAGAAATCAGCCATGCAGCTGTATTCCTTAGGAAACTAATTATAACGGTCTGCAAAACACAGCCGGTTAAGTCCAAGTATAGGTGCTGCACCGGAAAGTGTAGTACCAAAGAAAAGTACAGGCTTACTAAGTTCCATAAAATTAACAATGGTCCCATTACATATTGTACTGCCGGTACATAGCACCAGGTCAGCCCAGTCCTTTACCACTTCCTCATATGCTGATATACCATCTTCAACCTTAACTCCATAACGTACTGTTCCAATATTTGACGAATTTAAATCCAGCACCCGCAGGTTAAATTCTTTTGACAAATTTTCAAGCATAGACGGCTGATACCCTACAAGTGCTATTTTAGGATTTCCATATTTTTCACTGATATATGTCAGAATATCCTTTGCACATTTCTCCGGTCCTTCTGACTTACAATGTATTGTACAGTCAGACTTTCCAAGGTATTTCATCACAGCATTCAATGATGCTATAAAAAGCCCTGCTGCCTGATGATCCTTTTCCAGATCCATATTGCATATTTCTGCCAAAGTACCCTTAAACACAGCAGGTGAATCTGTAAATGCCTGTCCTTTTGAGCCTCTGCATTCAGCCTGTATCATTATCTCTTTACCGGTAATAATTGGGAAATCCTTCCTTTTTGTAATTCCTATAGCTTCTTCAGGTGTCAGTGCCTTTGAAATGATTTCAATTTTCTCTGTAAGCAGATTCTCATCTGCCAATATCTTAAGAAATTTAGTTTTCAATGTTTCATATAATTTTTCATGTGTCATTTTTATTTCCTCCCCAGAAAAACATCTACTTCTTCACTATAATGTTTATCCATCAAATTTTTGCTGTCAGCCACGGCTTTAAGGCTGCCCTGAAGGATTATTCCTATCCTGTCTGCCAAAAGCTGGGCTTCAGAAAAATCGTGGGTCACAATTACTATTGTACATGAAAATTTCTCATGTATTTTCATTAGTTCGCTGTACATTTTTTTCTTAGTAGAACAGTCAATTGCAGCAAATGGCTCGTCCAGCAGAAGCAGCTCCGGTTCCAGAATCAGAGCTCTGGCTAGTGCAGTTCTCTGAGATTCCCCTCCGCTGATATTTTTAGGAAACTGTGAAGCAATATGACTTATAGAAAATAACTCCATCATAAATTCTGTTTTTTCTTCTATTTCTTTTTTTGAATACCCTCTCATCTTTAATCCATATGCGATATTATCTCTTACAGACAAATGGGGAAATAGTCCATAGTCCTGATATACAAAGCCTATATTCCGCTTTTGAAATGGTATACTTCTCACATTCCGGCCATTTAGCAGTATTGAACCTTCTGTAGGTGGATAAATACCTGCAATGGATTCCAGCAGAACAGTTTTTCCAGCTCCGCTTTTACCTAATATGGCAAATATCTCTTTTTCATAAATATTAAGATTGATATCTTCTAATAAAAAATCTCCTCTGCGTACAGAATAGTCCTGAATTTTTAATATGGAATTTTCCATTATGCTTCTCCTGTCCTGCCCTGGTTTTTATTTCCACTGAGCAAATTGGATATTATAAGAGCAGCTCCGGAAATTAAAAGAATTATCATTGCTGTAGCCATGGCCATACTATTATTTCCGGTGGATATGTTAAGATATATACTGCCTGGCAGTGTTTCTGTTTTCATCCGGGTTATACCTACAAGCATAAGAGTTGCACCAAATTCACCCAAAGCCCTTGACCAGGTCAGGATAAAAGTACTCACCAGTGCACTCCTGCACAGGGGCAGTGTAATTGTAATAAACGCCTTAAATTTCGAAGCACCCAACAATTGAGCTATATATTCCAGCCGTTCTTCCACATCTGAAAACGCTGTACGTACCATCCGGATGCAAAAAGGCAGGTTTACTGTAAGCTGCGCCATAATTATGCCCAGCTGGCTGAATACCACCTTTATACCCATTTCTTTCAGCGTTTTCCCAAAGCTGGATGAAAATATAATCAGAAGGCTGAATCCCAGCAGTAAATAGGGCATTGAAAGAGTCAATTCAAGCAATATTCTTGCTAGTCTTTTAAAGGGCATATTTGTTCTGGTTAATGCATAGCTTGTAGGAATGGCAAGCAGCATACATATGACTGTGGAAACTGTTGCCGTCATAGAGCTCAATTTAATTGCAAACCTTACTTCTTCCGATTGGAATGCCATGGTAAAATTCGGTATACCCCCTATAATTATTGCACATACAACACTACCTATAAACAGCATAACAAGCAGTGCTATGGTAATGGATATTAAAGTAAATGCATCGAATTTCGCTGCCTTTTCAACTTTTCGTTTCATTTAATCGGCTTTCTCATAACCATATTTTGTCCAAATCTGTATAGCTGCATCTGTATCTAAATATGACATAAATGCGTCAACGGTAGCCTGATCCGATGTGCATTTCAAAGACGCTGCAGGTACAGTTTTAACATATTTATCAAGATCAGTTGTATTTACTACCTCAACACCTTTAGCATTACAGTTTTCTTTCCATACGATTGATGCATCTGCCTGTCCAGCCGCAATAGCAGCAGGCATCTGAGGTGCAGTAGTTGTTGTTGCTGCAATTTTTACTTTATTGAATATTTTTAAATCGGATAAAGCCTTTTTGGCTATTTTTCCTATAGGAGTAGCTTCCGTATCACCAATAATGAGAGAAACTCCCTCTTTAGTTAAATCGGATAAGCCTTTGATTGATTTAGGATTTCCGCTTGCGACAGCCAGTACAGGAATATGTTTTACCAGTTTCTTGCTTGAAGATACATATGTGTTTACAGGCTGAAGTTCATCAGATGAGCCTGCAATAAAAATGTCCCCTTCTTTAGCTGTGTTTATCTGGGATTGAATCTGACCTGCATTTCCATAGGTAACATTCATTTCACATCCCGTTTTAGTTTTAAAGGCATCTGCAATTTCCTTGAAGGGATTTGCCATACCTGCACCGCAATAGATATGCAGTGTTTTGCCTTTAAGATCTGTTGCTTTTTTTTCAGATTCATTTCCTGAGGTTGCGGAAGTTTTGCCGCACCCTGTAAGGGCTAGGGCTAAAACCATTGATAATGCCAAAATAACATTTCTTTTTTTCATGTTTTCACTCCTCTTAATTTTTTAAAATTGAATTAAAATTTACTAAACATAACTAAAACCATCTAAAACCAGTTTACTTGATTATAAAATGTTTCGCATATTTTGTCAATTAAAAATGTAAACCATAACATATAATTAGTGAAAAATCTGTCTAAAATAAAATCCCAGCCAGTAAATCAACATGTTCTGTGCAGCTGCCTGTATTTTTATTATAATCTGACCATTTGTTTTATATTCGGCTTACTTTTTTCATAAAATTTTCTTTAAATAAAAAAATATTGTTAATTTTTCAATAATTGGGCATAATTATATCTGTAAATGAAACACCTAAAAACGAATACTCCTTATATAAAAATTTAACATGGAAATTTTACTTTAAAATTAAGTAGGTTTTATGGTAAAATATTATAATAAAATAAAAAAAAGCAGGTGAGTTGAATGAATGAAGACATCTTATATAAACCGGAGGAGATTGCACAAAAGCTTAAGATAACAAAAGGTACTGTATATGAATTTATTAAACGTGGAGAGCTTGAGGCTCACCACATAGGAAGGCATATTCGTATATCTGACACTCAGTTGGAAACTTACCTTTTAAAAAGCAGAGGCTATGAAAACATTTATGAAGCAGACATAAAGCAGGAAGGCGATGAAACCTTTGCTGAAATTGGATCAGTCCGCATCAGTGTTAACACTGATCTTGAAGGACAGGTTAAAGTTTCTATCCGCCCGGAAAACATTATTTTAGCGGAGGGTACATTTGTAAGCAGCGCAAGAAACATCCATAAAGGCAGAGTTATTGACATTTTATATGCTGATGGCAGTGCACTGGTAGTTGTTGATATAGGTATCCCTATAAAAGCACTTATAACTAAAAATTCTTTAAATGAAATGGGTATTGAAAAGGGTACTGAAATATATGTGGTTTTCAAAACCATGTCTGTAGTAATTTATAAATAAATGATTAATTAAAAAGTGAGGATTGTGATAAATTTGTTTTCTGCCTCATTAATTTTCTTCTGTTAGTTAAAAACAGCCTCCTATGATTTATCGTAGAAAGGCTGTTTTTTTGAGTTATATATCTATTCTTCTATACCCTTTCTAATATAAATTCTTCACTGCAAAGCAGTTCTATGTCAATGGCATCTCCTTTTTTATAGTCTCCTTCACCAATTTCTGAAACGAACTGACCATTTGTTCCCAAACATATTCCAATACCGGCAGTTTTGAATGGAACAGGAGCAGCCAGATAAGTCCCATCTTCCGCTTTTTCTACATTCATCTTGCACAAAAATGAAATAAATTTTGGACAAGACATATTTTCGGTAAGGACAGCAGTAACCCTTTGGCGTTTAATCATAGGCAGACCCAGGAACCTACTGACTATGGCTCTGATGCACCAGTCTAACCCGTAATATGCAGCTACAGAAGGTCCGGATAAATTTATCACAGGCTTTCCCTGAACAACTGCCAGACTCATGGGCCTTCCGGGACCTGCCGTAACTCCATGTAGAAGAACCTCTCCGCAGCTTTTCATTACTCTTGTAGTGAAATCCTCTTCTCCCTTAGAAGAGCCGCCATTTATTATAATGATATCCGCTTCTTTCAATGATTTTTCCAAGGCAGCTTTAATGTCTTTTGGATTATCTTTTACAATGGGATAACATAAAGGTTCAGCACCCATCTCAAGAAGCATATACTTGGCCATAATACTATTGGAATCTACATTTTGACCTCTGTGAGGTTTTGTACCTGCTGGTACAAGCTCACTGCCGGTTGGAATAAAAGCTGCCACCGGTTTTTTAATAACAGGTACCTTATCTATTCCTCCTAAGGCTAAAGCTGCCAGATCACTGGG
>JBAXYJ010000092.1:0-10600 GCA_041670885.1 Clostridiaceae bacterium | reverse complement strand
TATACGAAGTATGGGAAATACTATTATTACTGATGCTTTTTCTTTCTCATTTCATTCTTAGATTCTAATTTATAATGAATATATTCAAACTATTAAATTTATTAAAAAACAAAAATCTACCAAGGTTGCATATGGCAGATTTTTTTTTTGCATTTAATCAGGGTAAACGATTACAAAGGAAAGCTTATTAAAATTTGCTGAAAAATACAGGCAATATTCATAATCTCTGCGACAATTAATTATCTATATGATGAAACAGCAAACTTAAACTGCTGATGTATAAGAAAAAAATTTTTTTATAATAATAACAAATACTAATTATATGGAACACATATTAACAATTTTTTAATTAAAACAATTAAAATACAAATCAGATATTCTGCAGAGAAAAACAAAGAGCTGTTCTTGAAAGAGTTATGGCAGTTAAACTGAATCATCTGCTTCTATATGAGCCATTCTCTGCTTCAAACACAGAATAATGAAGGTAAGCAAGGAAGTTATACTGAACAGTTCGAATAAAAGACAGTGTTCGAATAAAAGACAGAGTTATATATAAGATATTGCTCAAAAAACGAACATAAATAGTAGGAGGTGCCTGAGAATCGGGTATATATATTTGGCATGAAATATGCTTTATTATTATTTGTGGAGTAAAAGAAGAAGATATTCCAAGAATTTTGAATAAGGTTAAGAAAACGTTTTAAAATAGGAGAACTGCAGAAAGATATTTCTTTTTTGGATAAGCTATATTATGCATAGGCTTTGATAAATGCTGTTCCTAGATTGTGATTTTGGTAAAGGCGGTTTATATTAATAAATCGAATTTATATATTTATTTATTGAAAGGAGTTAAAAAATGCTAAGAAAATTTTTAAACATTAATGGTATTAAAAGAACAGTCATTGCTGAACCAGAAGCTTTGTTTTCAGATGTTTTAAGAAAACAGCTTCATCTTCTTGGTACAAAAGTAGGCTGTGGTAAAGGTGAATGCGGAGCTTGTTCAATTATAATGAACGGCAAAGTAGTTAAATCCTGTATCACAAGATTCAAAAGAGTTCCAGATGAGGCCCAGATTATTACTATAGAAGGTGTTGGAACTGAAGAAGATCTTCACCCACTTCAGCTTGCATGGATGGTTCATGGAGCTGCACAGTGTGGATTCTGTACACCAGGATTCATAGTGTCTTCAAAAGCTTTATTGACAGAAAATATAAACCCAACAAGAACAGAAGTAAGAGAATGGTTCCAGAAACATAGAAATGTATGCAGATGTACTGGATATAAGCCATTAGTTGATGCTGTAATGGATGCAGCTAAATTAATGAGGGGAGAACTTAAAAAGGAAGATTTATGGTATAAGTTACCTCACGGCGGCAGCATGATGGGCAGTGAAACAGTAAGACCAACTGCACTTGATAAGGTTACAGGAAACTGGCTGTTTGGAGCAGATATGGGAACACAGCTTCCAAAAGGAACTCTGCACATGAAATTGGTTCAGGCAACAGTATCTCATGCAAATATTCTTTCAATTGATACATCAGAAGCAGAAAAAGTACCTGGAGTATTTAAAGTATTAACTTATAAAGACGTACCAGGAACAAACAGAATAAATGGTCTGGCATTCCCATCAAATAAAGGTGACGGAAAAGAAAGACCTATATTAAATGATAAGAAAATATTCCAGTTCGGTGATGCCATAGCTTTAGTACTTTCTGAAGATCCAGATGTTGCTGAAAAAGCAGCAAAATTGGTTAAAGTTGAAATAGAAGAATTACCAGCTTACATGAGTGCTCCAGCTGCAATGGCTGAAGATGCTATAGAAATTCATCCGGGTACTCCAAACATATACTTTGAATGTGGTACTAAAAAAGGTGAAGAAACTGCACCTTTAATGGAAAAGCTTCCTTATGTTGTTGAAGATGACTTCTATGTAGGAAGACAGCCACATCTTCCACTTGAACCAGATGTAGGATTTGCTTATTATGATGAAGACGGTGACTTAATGGTTCATACAAAGAGTATCGGTATTCATATACATGCAGCAATGGTTGCAGAAGGTATAGGTATTCCTCTTGAAAAACTTAAGATAGTACAGAATCCAACAGGAGGTACTTTCGGATATAAGTTCAGTCCAACAATGGAAGGTTTCCTTGGAGTAGCTGCTATGGTTACTAAGAGACCTGTTTACCTTGAATTTAATATGTATCAGCAGATAACTTATACTGGAAAGAGATCACCATTCTTTATGCATCTTAAATATGGTGCAGATAAAAATGGTAAGATTACGGCTCTTGAAACTGATTGGAGCTGCGATCATGGTCCATATTGCGAATTTGGTGACCTTGTTACAACCAGAGGTTCACAGTTCATGGGTGCTTGCTACAATGTACCTAATATCAGAGGTAATGGACGTACTGTTGCTACAAACCATGCTTGGGGTTCTGCATTCAGAGGATATGGTTCACCACAGAGTTTGTTTGCTTCAGAAGTACTTGCAGATGAATTAGCTGAAAAAATTGGCATGGATCCATTGGAATTCAGATATATAAACTGTTACAGAAAAGGAGATAAAACTCCTACAGGATGTGATCCTGATGTAATATGTCTTCCAACAATGATCGATAAAATGAGACCAAAATATGCTGAAGCAAAGAAGAGAATAGCTGCTAAGAACGCTGAAGCTAAAGGAACAGACAAAAAATATGGAATGGGTGTTTCCTTCCTGTGCTATGGTTGCGGTCTTGACGGTCCTGACTCATCAAATGCTTGGGCTGAAATCACACCAGAAGGTATTTCAGTTGCTAACTCATGGGAAGACCATGGTCAGGGTGCTGAAATGGGAACTCTTACTATAGCATATGAAACTTTAAAACCAATTGGAATATTACCTGATAAGATTAAACTTGTTATGAACGACATGAAATTTACTCCAGACAGTGGTCCTGCTGGTGGAAGCCGTTCAAACGTTTTAACCGGTAATGCTACAAGAGTTGCCTGTGAAAACCTAGTTGCAGCTTTGAAGAAAGAAGACGGAACTTATAGAACTTATGACGAAATGGTTGCTGAAGGACGTCCTACAAAAATTGATGGAAAATGGACTGCTCCATGTACTGCACCAGATCCAGCTACAGGTCAGGGAAATCCATTCCCAACTTATATGTATGGTGTTCTGCTTGCTGAAGTTGAAGTTGACACAACAACAGGAAAAACCAGAGTTGAGAAGTTAACTTTAGTTTCAGATGTAGGAACTATTGTTAATAAGCTGGTTGTAGATGGACAGATGTATGGCGGCCTTGCTCAAGGTATTGGACTTGCACTTAGCGAAGACTTCGAAGATTTGAAGAAGAACACTACACTAACTGGTTGTGGAATTCCTCAGATTAAGGATGTTCCTGATGAAATAGAAATAATTTATCAAGAAACAAAGAGACCAAACGGCCCTTATGGTGCATCAGGTGCAGGAGAAATGCCTCTGTCAGCACCACATGCAGCTATAGTAAATGCTATATACAATGCTTGTGGAGCTAGAATAACTAAGCTTCCAGCATATCCTGAAAAAGTATTAGCAGCTTTAAAAAACAAATAATCAAATAATTAATTACAGGCCATTAGAGAGTTATAAAAGGCTATCTAATGGCCGCCCTTAGTATAAAGTTAAATAAGGAAATTGCATAATTACATTTTGGCTGAAAAAGTTGATTTATGAATTATGCAATTTTTCTTAAATAATAAAATATATAAAGCATTAGGTTTTGTACATAAGCATTTTCTAGTTAGATTTCATTGATTATATGGTATAATATTAATTAAGAAAATTTCATATTTCTATACTTTGTGCAATTCTCTTAATTAATATAATAAAAAATTGTATCTTGATTTTGACCGGAACTGATCAAATTTTTAAAGAGTATAATATTAAAGGGAAATAAATTTTATATCATGAAAAGAGGTTAATAAGATATGGATTTACAAAAATTATTAGATAATGAGCGTTTATGCATTACAGAACAACCTTCTGCATGCACAGCTAAATGTCCTTTACATGTTGATGTAAATGGAATGATGAGAGAAGTCACTCAGGGCAGCTTCAGCAAAGCCTATAAAATATTAACTAAGAAATTACCTTTTCCTAAAGTTCTGTGCAGAATATGTGATCATGTTTGTGAAAATGTTTGTATAAGAAAAGATTTAGGCGGATCTATATCAATACAGGAATTAGAAAAAGCAGTAATTAAGTATGGTGCAGCAAAACCTCCCCGGGTTTTATCTATACCTAAGAATGGAAAAAAAGTTGCGGTAGTAGGCGGAGGAATAAGTGGTCTTACAGCTGCAGTTGATTTGGATAGAAAAGGATACAGTGTAACTATATTTGAAAAGGAAAATAAATTAGGAGGAAGGTTGTGGAATTTTCCAAAAGAAATCCTTCCGGATGATATTATAAATGAAGAAATTCAGCCTATCCTTAAAGGCAGTATACAGATTAAATTTAATTCAGAGATAAAATCAGGTGATTTGGATTCACTCTGTAGTGAGTTTGATGCTGTTTATGTAGGTATTGGCGAAAAAATACATGAAAAAATAGATATGGATACTTTTCAGACGGAAAAGGAGAAGATATTTGCCGGAGGCAGGGCAGTTTATGATAACGATTCAATAATATTTTCTGCATCTTCCGGGAGAAGGGCAGCCAATTCCATTGACAGGTATGTACAAAAAAAATCACTGACAGCTGTCAGGGAAAATGAAGGATCTTATGATACTCCACTTAAGTTAAATACAGATGATATTCCGGTGGTCAATAAAATTCAGAATCAGGGCAATGAGTTAAGTGAGAAGGAAGCAATAGAGGAAGCTTCAAGGTGCATTAAATGTCAGTGTGTCGAGTGCTATAAGGCATGTTCTCATTTAAGAAAATATGAAATTATGCCTAAAATATATATAAGAAAGATAAAGCATAATGAAGAGATAATCATGGGAGACCATTATGCAAATCAGATGATAAATTCCTGCACAATGTGTGGTCTCTGCAAAGAGGTATGCCCTTCAGGCTTAGATATGGGTAAAATAATACTTGATACAAGAAAAAGCATGGTGGAGAGAAGCAAAATGCCTCCTTCTGCCCATGACTTTGCCATAAAGGACATGGAATTTAGCAACAGTGATAAATGTGTTTTATTAAAACATCAAAAGGGATTTAATAAAAGCAGGTACCTATTCTTCCCCGGCTGCCAGCTCAGTGCATCAAATCCTGAATATGTAGAAGACATATATAAATATATTATTTCAAAAACAAATGAAGGTACAGGTGTTATGCTTGGATGCTGCGGCGCTCCTGCAGAATGGGCAGGAAGGGAAGAGCTGCTTGATAAAACACTGCAAAACATTAAAGATAAGTGGCACAAGATGGGAGAACCGACACTTATTCTGGCTTGTATAAGCTGCTGGAGAAACTTTGAAAAATATTTGCCGGAGATGAAATGTATTTCTATTTGGGAGTTCATGGAAGAACATGGCATACCTAAAAATGAAAATGTAACGGATAAAAGAATTTTTGCTCTTCATGATGCGTGTTCTGCCAGATACAATAAAGATGCTCAGGATACTACAAGAAAAATAATAAAAGACCTGGGACATGAAATTGAAGAACTTAAATATTCAAAAGAGAAAACCAAATGCTGCGGTTATGGAGGTCTTGCGTATTTTGCAAACAAGGAATACACCAATGAAGATATAAAGGCAAGGACCGAAGAAAGCAGCCGTGACTTTGTGGTATATTGTGCTATGTGCAGGGATTTATTTGCTTCACAAGGAAAGAGAACACTTCATATACTGGATCTTTTATTTAGTGAAAATCTTGATGAAGCAATGAATAAGAAAGGGCCAAGAATATGGGAAAGACGTATAAACCGGCTGAACACTAAAAAAAGAATATTAAAACTTTTGGGTGATAAAATGGAAGATGAGAAAAAATTAAAGTTAAACATCAAACTGAGTGAAGAAATTAAAGATACTCTTGAAGACAGATGGATTTTACTTCAGGACATAGAGAGAATAATAGAGAATGCAGAAAAAACAAATGAGAAATTTATAAACCCTGAAAATGGACATTTTCTTGCAAGAAAAAGGCTTGATAATGTAACATATTGGACTGAATATGAAAAAATAAATGAATCCTATATAGTTCACAATGCTTATAGTCATAGGATGGAAGTTGTGGAGGAGTAATATGAATGTTATAAATGATGAGAAAACCCCTTGGCTTTGTTCAAAATGTGGAACTAAACTGGAAAAGAAATTAGTAAAAGTAAAATACCTAAGCGGTAATTTTGAAGTTGACTTAATGAAATGCCCAAAATGTAATATGGTATTTATATCTGACGAATTAGCAAGGGGCAAGATGCTGGAAGTTGAAAAAAGTTTAGAGGACAAATAATGAAAGAAAGTAATTTATATGAAAGTAAACATATGTCCTGTGTTCTTGGAGGTACACTGCGGCCAGGAGGCTTTGCCCTTACTGATATTGGTGCAGAGTACTGTGGCTTTAAGAATAATGACAAAGTACTTGACATTGGCTGCGGAAGAGGGGATTCAGTTAATTACCTTAATGGAAAATATAAATTAGACTCCTATGGAATAGACCCCTCCAGGCTCCTTTTAAATGAAGGCAGAGAAAAATATCCGGGAATTAAGATATTTGAAGGAAAAGGAGAAATGCTGCCTTTTGATGATGATATGATGGATGGAGTTTTTGCTGAATGTACAATGTCTCTTATGGATGACCTGCAGAAGGTAATGCAGGAAGCTTTCAGAGTACTGAAAAAAGATGGCTGGTTCATTATTACTGACGTATATGCTAAAAACCCTCAGTACCTGAGCTTGCTTCAGAATTTCTCTTTTAAAAGCTGTCTGAGGGGTCTTCATGATATTGAGAATCTAAAAATGAACCTGATTGATAATGGATTTCAGATTATGTACTATCAGGACTTTTCAGATATGTTAAAACAGCTTATGGTGAAAATCATATTTGAATATGGATCCATGAATATATTTTGGAGCAAAGCTTCTTCCTGTAGTACAAATTGTCTGAAATTCCAGGAAATATTATCAAAATGTAAAGTAGGTTACTTTTTATTAATAGCTAAGAAGGAGTGAATATAAATGGATGATACTGCATTTAGAATATTTAAGCTTTCATCTCAGGGCTTCTGCTGTACACAGACTTTAATAAAGATGGTACTTGAAGATGAGGATAAAGAAAATATAGATTTAATAAAAGCGGTGCATGGCTTATGCGGAGGTATTGCCTATACAAAAAAAGCCTGCGGACTTTTAACCGGTGGGATATTGGTTCTAGGACTTTATGCAGGAAAAGGAAAAGCAGGAGAACCTTGCAGCGATGACTATATGACCATGATGAAGGAATATAATACCTGGTTTGAAGAGGAATTTGGCAGCACTGACTGCCAGGACCTGGTAGGAGCACAGGAAATAAGGGATGAGAAGGGTAATATAAATTATCCTGTAAAATGTGGAGAAACACTGACAAAATGTTATATAAAGGTTCAGCAGATTCTGATGGAGCATGATTATGATTACGGAGACAGAGATTAATATGGATATATATAAAACGGAAAGTGTATGCCCAGTCTGCCTAAAAAAAATACCGGCTGAAAGGGTAAAACAGGGAGACAAGTTTTATATGGAGAAGACCTGTCCGGAACATGGCAGCTTCAAAACTTTAATTTGGGACGGAGAACCTGCCATGGAAAGCTGGATAAGAGATAAAATACCCGCATATCCTAAAGAGCCTGCCACTAAAACTCTAAAAGGCTGTCCATTTGACTGCGGTTTATGTAGCGACCACAGGCAGCATACATGTACAGCGTTAATTGAAATTACAGAAAGGTGTAACTTAAAATGCAGCTTTTGCTTTGCCAGTTCCGGCGAAAATAATAAAGCGAAGGATTTAGATATAAACACTATAAGGTTCATGTATGAAAGTGTTTTAAAGTATTCAGGTACATGCAATATTCAGATATCAGGGGGGGAGCCTACATTAAGGGATGATCTTCCTGATATTATAAAATTAGGTCATGACATGGGCTTCAAATTTATCCAGCTAAATACTAATGGCATCCGCTTAGCTGAGGATATGGATTTTGTAAAAAAACTTAAAGAAGCAGATTTAAATTCCATATTTCTTCAGTTTGACGGTACAGATGATGAAATATATGAAAAGCTAAGGGGCAGGGCACTTCTGGACATAAAAACAAAAGCCATAGAAAACTGCAGAAAGTTTGATATTGCAGTAATTCTTGTACCAACCCTGGTAAGAGATATAAATTTACATAATATTGGATCCATTGTAGACTATGCAATGGAAAGGATACCGGCTGTTCGAGGCATACATTTCCAGCCTGCCAGTTATTTTGGAAGATTTAAGTATACACCCGTAAATCTTGAAAGGTTAACTATTCCTGAAATAATCAGAAATCTGGAGAGCCAGACTAAGGGCAGATTAAAAATAGATAATTTCACGGCTCCCTGCTGTGAAAATTCCCTATGCTCCTTTCATGGGAACTTCATTTATAAAGGAAAAGGACAGTTTATGCCGGTAAGCTCAAATAAAGGAAGCTGCTGCAGTGAAGTGCCCCGGGCAGATTTGGGTGCAGAAAAGTCTAAAAGCTTTACTGCAAGAAGCTGGTCTGCACCAAAAGGAACTAAAATAAAGCTTGTGGAAGGAAAAGCACTAAGCTGGGATGATATAATATGCAGCATTAAAAATTATTCTTTCAGCATATCCGGCATGGCTTTTCAGGACGCCTGGAATTTTGATACAGAAAGAGTTAAGGACTGCTGTATTCATATAGTTAGTCCTCAGGGAAAGCTTATTCCTTTTTGTGCATATAATTTAACGGATTATAAAGGAAAATATATTTATAGAAAACTTAATCAGAAGGGTGAATCAGATGAATAACTCTCCTCTGGAACCATGGATATTAGATAAAATTGGCTGCAGAGAACATAAAAGAGAATTAATTGAATCCTGGCAGCTTGACAAATTAAAAGAAAATATAGAGTATGTTAAATTACATAGTAAATTTTATAAAAATAAATTTAAAACTATAGCAGATAATATAAAATCCTTTAGTGATTTCGAAAGATTGCCCTTTACTACCTCAGGTGAATTAAAAGAGGATTCTCTGCATTTTTTATGTATATCTCAAAAAAACATTGAGAGAATAGTTTCCCTGGATACTTCAGGAACATTGGGAAAACCAAAGAGAATATATTTCACAAAGGAAGACCAGGAGCTTACAATTGATTTTTTTCATAATGGTATGAAGTGCCTTGTAAAGACAGGTGACAGGGTTTTAATTTTGCTGCCGGGAAAAACTGTGGGAAGTGTAGGTGATTTGCTGCAGAAGGGTTTAAGCAGAATGGAAGTTTATTCATATATATATGATCCCTCAGAAAAACTAAAAATCGCTGAAATTATAGAAAATGAAAATATCAGCTGCATTGTTGGAATACCTGTCAGTGTACTTAGAATTAAAAGAGAAAATGAGAAATTATATAATGATAATATTACCAGAATACTCCTCAGTACTGACTATGTACCTGATACAATAATAAGAGAATTAAGCTCTGATAAGTGTAAGGTTTATACTCATTATGGCATGACTGAAATGGGCCTTGGCGGCGGAGTGGAATGTGAAGCATTAAATGGCTACCATATGAGAGAAGCTGACATGTATTTTGAAGTAATTGATATAGAAACAGGAGAAAATCTTCCTGATGGAGAATATGGAGAAATAGTATTTACTACTTTAACAAGAAAAGGTATGCCTCTTATCAGGTACCGCACCGGAGACATAGGAAGATTTATTGAAAAACCCTGTATATGCGGAACAATCCTAAAAACTATGGAAAGAGTAAGAGGAAGAATTGAAAATATTACAAAATTATACGATAATAAATATATAAATATTACTGATTTAGATGAAATACTTCTTAAAAGAAAAGAAATATTAAATTATGAAGTTATCTTAGACGATAATATGGTAATAAAGCTGGAAATGCATGAAAATAATAATTTAGACTCTGTTAAAAATTGCTTATTACATGATTTATATGAAAATTTAAATCTGGACAGGAATATGCTAAAAATCGATCTTCAGATTAGTAATCATATATTGACAGGAAACGGAAGATTAAAAAGAAAAATATTTGATAATAGAAGGAGGACTTAACATGCTTGATGTTTATTCAAGTATAAATGAGCTGCTTACAAAAAAGGAAAGCTTCTGCCTTGCCACTGTACTTACCAAGTCCGGCTCTGCTCCAAGAGAAGAAGGGACTAAAATGATTATAAAGAAAGATTTTTCAATCATTGGTACAGTAGGAGGAGGTATTATGGAAGCTTTAACAATAAAGCTTTCAAAAGAAGTGTTTGAAAAGAAATGTTCTGTTCAAAAATATTTTAACTTTTCAAACAAAGAAGCCTCCTCATTGGGTATGGTATGCGGCGGTGATCAGAAAGTCTTAGAAGAATATATTGGCTTTGAAAACCCGGATACTTTAGATATATACAGTAAAG
>JBAXYJ010000091.1:0-10635 GCA_041670885.1 Clostridiaceae bacterium | reverse complement strand
CTGTACTTTTTTGTTTTGTTTTGTCACTTAACATTGTACTAGAGTTTTTCTCTTGAGTCTTTATTTTTTTGTGGTTCGGTCATTTCATTTTACAACTTAGCCCAATATTTTGACAAGCCTTTTAAAATCAAGCAAATGTATTAGTCGATTTTTTTAATTTAATATTAATATTAATTGAACTTATAAAGAATTTAGGTTAAAATAGATGAAGACATTTTTTTTTGGAGGATAATATGAGTAAGCTATATTTTAGATATGGAGCCATGAATTGTGGAAAATCTACAAACTTACTTCAGGTAGCTCATAATTATGAGGAAAGAGGGATGAATGTCTTAATATTAAAGCCAAGAACTGACACAAAAGGCGGAGATAGAGTATTATCCAGACTAGGTGTAACCCGGAAGGTAGATTTTTTAATAGATAAGGATAAAGATGTATTTAAGCTTATTAAAGATTATGTAAGAAGTAAAAAGATAGATTGTATTTTAGTTGATGAAGCTCAGTTTATGAAAAAGCATCATATTGATGAGATGTTCAGCATAGCTGTTAATTTAGGAATACCTGTTATTTGCTATGGACTTAGGACAGACTTTATGATGAATGGATTTGAAGGAAGTGAAAGGCTTCTTCTTTTAGCTCACAGCATAGAGGAGCTTAAGACTATATGTAAATGCGGTAAAAAGGCTATGCTAAATGGAAGACTTGTAAATGGAGAATTTGTATTTCAGGGAGACCAGGTTGCTATAGATCAGGTCGATAATGTGGAATATATAGCCCTGTGTCCTAAATGCTATTTTGAACTTAAAGAAAAATACGAAAAATCAAGGAGCAAGCTATGAGAAAAAACTGTACTGTAGGTGGGCAAGCAGTAATAGAAGGGGTTATGATGAGGGGCTCAAAGTGTACTGCAACTGCTGTAAGACTGGAAGATGGCAGCATAGTAGTAAATAAGGAAGAGTATGTCCCCTATACGAAAAGAAATAAAATATTAAATATTCCTATATTAAGAGGTTTTATTACGCTGATCGAATCTTTAATTATTGGAATAAAGACTTTGAATTATTCTGCATCTTTTTTTGAAGATGAAGAGCAGGAGTCAAAATTTGATAAATGGGTAAAAAATAAGTTTAAGGAAAAGACCACAAATATTGTTTTGGGGTTTTCACTTATTTTATCATTAGCTTTTTCAGTATCTATTTTTTTTATTTTGCCAACATTTATTACTAATTTTTTTAGTAAAGTTACCGATAATGTAATTGTTCTTAATTTACTTGAGGGACTAATAAGGGTAATGATATTTTTATTATATTTAGTTATAATAACTAAGATGGAAGATATATACAGAGTATTTCAGTATCACGGTGCTGAGCATAAAACCATATTTTGTTATGAAAATGAAGATGAATTAACTCCTGAAGTTTGCAGCAGGTATGGAAGGCTTCATCCAAGATGTGGTACAAATTTTATTTTTCTGGTTTTTATAATTAGTATCATTTTATTTTCTCTTATTCCATGGAGTTCCCTTTTGGAGAGAGTGATGTACAGGGTACTGCTTCTTCCATTTGTATCAGGTATAACATATGAATTAATTAAATGGCTTGGTAAAAACAACAATTTTATTTCCAAGGCAATAGCCTTCCCGGGGTTAATGCTTCAGAAGTTAACTACAAAGGAACCGGATATGCAGCAGCTTGAAGTTGCAATAGCTGCATTAAAGGCTTCTGAGGGAATAGAAGATAAAGATGAAATATGTCAAGAGGTGTTAGAGTGATTATAGGTTCCCTTTTGAAAATGTCATACAGTATATTAAAAGAGAATAGAATAGACTCATATATTATAGACAGTCAGCTTCTCCTTGCATACACACTAAAGAGGGACAGATTGTATATTCTTCTTAACGTAGATAAGGAATTAAATAAAGAAGATGAAAATAAGTTTTTTAAGCTGCTGGACATGAGAAAAAATAAGATGCCTATTAAGTATATCATTAAGAGGTGCGAATTTATGGGCATTGATTTTTACATAAATGAAGGAGTATTAATTCCAAGACCTGACACTGAAATATTAGTGGAGACAGTTCTTAGAGAAATACTTGAAAATAAATATGAGGATGTTTTAGACCTTTGCTGCGGAAGCGGTATCATAGGTCTTTCTATTGCCAGGTTTGCAAAAAATGTTAATGTAACCTTATCTGACATATCAGACAGAGCTATAGAAGTTACAGGTAAAAACATATTAAGGCTTAAGCTTAGCAGTGCAAAGGTATTAAAATGTGATTTATTGTATGATTTTGTAGAGAAAAATAAAAAATTTGATGTTATAGTCTCAAACCCGCCATATATAGAAACAAGAGAAATAGATTCTCTTATGGAAGATGTAAAGGATTATGAACCAATGCTGGCCTTAGATGGCGGAGATGATGGACTCACCTTTTACAGGAGAATAATAGATGATGCTGTAAAGGTACTTAATATAGGCGGATTAATAGCCTTTGAAATTGGATATAATCAAAAGGAAAGAGTAAAAGCAGAACTTAAGAAAAAGTGTTTCGTTAATATAAAAGCCTATAAGGATTTAGCAGGAAAAGACAGAGTAATAACTGCTAAGTTTCTAGGATATTAAACTTTTAAAATATATGGTATAATACCCAATGTAGAATATTAAGAAAGAGTGGTTTATATGCTGGAAAAACTTGAGTTTATAGAAAATAAATATGAAGAAATGTCCCTTAAGATAAGTGATCCAACAGTTATGGCAGACCAAAACAGCTGGAGGAAGCTTTGCAAAGAGCATTCTGATTTGGAGATAGTAGTCACTAAATATAGAGAATACAAAAAAGCCAGGGAAGAATTAGAACAAGCAAAAGAAATGCAGAGGGAAGAAACTGATAAGGATATGAGAGATATGATTGCTGAGGAGATTAAAGATCTCCTTGATTGCGTATCTTTATTTGAGGAAGAATTAAAGATTCTTCTTCTTCCAAAGGACCCAAATGATGACAAAAACGTTTTTATAGAAATAAGAGCCGGTGCCGGCGGAGATGAAGCAGCACTGTTTGCAGCTAACCTTTTTAGAATGTACACCAGGTATGCTGAGAGAAGAGGCTGGAGAGTTGAGCTTATGAATTCCAATGAAACTGACATCGGGGGTTTTAAGGAAGTTGTATTTATGGTAACAGGAGATAAAGTGTATTCCAAGATGAAATATGAAAGCGGAGTTCACAGAGTTCAGAGAGTTCCGGATACAGAAAGTTCGGGAAGAATCCACACATCAACTGCAACAGTTGCAGTTCTTCCGGAAGTTGAGGATGTAGATATAGAGATAAACCCAAATGATCTAAGGATAGATGTTTACAGATCCACAGGACATGGCGGACAGTGTGTAAATACTACAGATTCTGCTGTTAGAATTACTTATATTCCATCAGGCTTAGTAGTTACCTGCCAGGATGAAAAATCTCAGCTTAAGAATAAGGAAAAAGCTATGAAGGAACTAAGGGCCAGACTTTATCAGCAGGCAGAAGAAGAGAGAAGTGCAGGAATAGCAGAAGACAGAAGGAGCCAGGTAGGAACAGGAGACAGAAGCGAAAGAATAAGAACATATAACTATCCTCAGGGAAGAGTATCTGATCACAGGATAGGATTAACACTGTACAAACTAGATTCATTTATGGATGGAGATTTAGATGAAATGATTGATGCACTTATTACATATGATCAATCAGAAAAAATGAAGAATATGGGCAGCAATTAAAGGAGTGGAATAATGAATATTAATAAAGCTATAAAAAAGCAGGATAAATCTGTTAATAGATTTTTGCTTTTTATGGGCTTTATTTTTTTTATTTTAATAGCTGTGCTTTTGATAACCCATACCTATCAGACATTTTTTTTAACCTATCTTATAATAATAGTGGCGATAATGTTAACCGCTATATTTGTAACTCTGAATTATTATAAATTATCCTATAGTGTAAATGGGTATAAGATAGTAGTATACTTGGGAATATTTAATGAAAAAATAAATATATCAGGGAATAAAGTGGTTTTCGTAGGCATTGAGGAAGGAGAAAAGGATTTTCAGATACTTCTCATATCAGCAGCCAAAATAAGAAGTAAAAGGGCTAAAAAAATTGATAAGGAATTTCTTATTAAGCATGGATATATTTCCTCTTATTATTTAGACATCATAAGAAAGGGAAATGAAGATTCCTATTACTATTTAATATTAAATAAGGGAGGACTTAAAAAATACCCATTATTAAACTCTATTTTTAAGGCATGTGTATATGCAGAGTATTCAGAAGAAGCAATTAAAAAAATTAAAGAATACAGAGAAGGAATAAAATAAAATAATATTAAATAGAAATTATAGATAGAAATTTTTTAAGAAGCATAATTTGAATAATTTAATTAAAATTTTAATAGGATGTGTTGTATCACAGCTGGGGACAATGCTGGGAGCTATAATTGGTGTTTTTGACAATAACCCAACAGACAAATATTTGGGATTTCTCATAAGTATATCCGGAGGACTTATGCTTTCGGTTGTTTCCTTTGACCTTATTCCGGAGGGGATAAGGAGCATAAGCTATTCTATGTTTTACTTAATTTTATTTGTTGGAATCTTATTTATGTATTTGCTTGATGTTTTTTTAGGAGAGGAATCAGCTGATAAACTAGCACTGCTTACTGCCATATCCTTATCTATTCACAATTTCCCGGAAGGTGTTATAATGGGAATCGGATTTGGAAGCAGGACAAGATTGGGGCTCAAGATGTGCTTTACCATAGGAATTCATGATATTCCAGAAGGCTTAGCGGTAGCAGCACCTTTATATAAAAAGAAAAGAAAAAAAGCAATTATATATGCTTATCTTACGTCGCTTACTACCCCAATTGGTGCTATAATAGGAAACAAAATAGCCTTAGAAAAAACTTTTTTGGGACTTTCTTATGGATTAGCTGCCGGGATAATGCTCTACGTAGTAATATTTGAGATGCTTCCTCAAGGCTTTAGAATGGGGAAAACTAAAAAGACAGCACTGGGAGTTTTAATTGGCTATTTGCTTGGATTTACAATGTCTCTATTTTAGGAAGGTGAAAATATGGAAACAAAGGTAAAAATTTTAGATATAAATAATATAGATTATGAAATAATAAAGGAAGCAGCCGGAATATTAAAAAAGGGAGGATTAGTTGTTTTCCCTACAGAAACTGTATATGGATTAGGAGCAGATGCACTTAATGAAAAGGCTGTAAATAATATATTTAAAGCTAAGGGCCGGCCTCAGGATAACCCCCTCATAGTCCATGTGGCATCAAAAGACATGGTTCCCTCACTGGTTAAAGAAATACCACCTGCTGCTAAAAAAATAATGGATAGATTTTTTCCGGGCCCAATAACCGTTATTATGGAAAAGTCAGATTTAGTGCCAATCGTAACAAGCGCTGGGCTATCTACCGTTGGTATAAGAATGCCTGAAAATATTATTGCAAGAGAGCTGATAAGCAAAGCAGGAGTTCCGGTAGCTGCACCCTCAGCTAATACTTCAGGACTTCCAAGCCCTACTGAGGTAAAAAGATGCGTTGAGGATTTAAAAGGCAAGGTTGATTTTATAATAGGAGGAGGGAAGTGTGACTATGGGTTAGAGTCAACAGTCATTGACTGTTCAGTTTATCCTCCGGTTATTTTAAGACCAGGAAGAGTAACACTGGAAGAACTTAGAGAAATTGATGAAAATATATACATAGACAGCGGCCTGATTACAGGAAATGAAATACCTAAAGCCCCGGGAATGAAGTATAAGCATTATGCTCCAAAGGCAAAGGTTAAAATAATTCAGGGATCAATGCAAAAAACAGTTGAAAAAATTAATGAAATAGTGCAAAATTATAGAGATGATAAATCGAAGGTTGGTATAATGGCTACAGATGAGACAAAAGCTTTATACAAACAGGGCAGAGTCATATCTCTTGGCAGCAGAAATGACGAAGAGACCATAGGAAGCAACTTGTTTGAAACTCTGAGAACTCTGGATGATTTAAAAGTTGATCTTATATTATCAGAGTCTTTTGAGGAAAGCGGTATAGGCATTGCTATTATGAACAGGTTAAAAAAATCAGCGGGCTTTGATATTATTAAAGCAGATTAGGAGGTAATCATGAATATCCTATTCCTTTGCACCGGCAACACCTGCAGAAGCAGAATGGCTGAAGCTATATTTAACAAAAAAAATAATGATAAAGATATAAAGGCCTATTCAGCGGGAATAATGGCTGTTTCAGGGACAAGAACTTCTAAAAATGCAGCTTTAGTTATTAAAGAAAATTTAGATATTGATATATCATCAAATCCAGCCCGATTATTTAGCAGAGAAATGGTGGAGAAAGCAGATTTAATTTTTACTATGACTGGGGCAATAGAAAAATCAATTAAGAGTTCTTACCCAGCATACATAGAAAAGATATTTACTTTAAATGGATTTATTGGATTAAATTCTGATATATTAGACCCATTTGGAGGAGACCTTCAGGTTTATAGACAAACTTTCAATCAGTTAAATAATAGTATTCTATTATTAAATAAAAAATTAAAAGAAGATAATGGTATTTATTGATACAATTATCTTTTTTTTGTAGTAAGGAGGATAATATGAAAGTTGCAGTTGGCAGTGATCATGGCGGCTTCAAATTAAAAGCTGAAGTAATGAAGCATCTAATAGAAAAAGGGATAGAATTTAAGGATTTTGGTACATATTCAGAAGAATCCTGTGATTACCCGGAATTTGCAGAAAAGGTTGCTCATCAGGTTGTAGATGGAAATTATGATTTTGGAATTTTAATCTGCGGAACTGGTATTGGAATTGGAATAGCTGCAAATAAGGTAGATGGAGTCAGGGCTGCTTTATGCTCAGATACTTTTTCAGCCCATGCCTGCAGAGAACATAATAATGCAAACATTCTTACCATGGGAGAAAGGGTTATAGGCCCGGGCTTAGCACTAGACATAGTTGATATATTCTTAACTACAAAATTCCAGGGAGGAAGACATCAGACAAGAATTGATAAAATTAAAAAGATAGAAGAAAACAGGAGGAATAATAATGAGTAAAGTAACACAGATAGCACATCCATTAGTACTTCACAAGCTGGCAATAATAAGGAACAAGAAGACAGGCTCAAAGGACTTTAGAGATTTGGTTTCAGAAGTAGCAATGCTTATGGCCTATGAGGTTACAAGAGACCTGCCTGTTGAGGAGATTGAGATTGAGACTCCTATATGCAGGACAAAATGTAAAACACTATCAGGTAAAAAAGTAGCAATAGTTCCAATCCTGAGAGCAGGACTTGGAATGGTAGATGGCATGCTAAAATTAATACCAGCTGCAAAAGTTGGCCATATTGGACTATATAGAGATGAGAAAACTTTAAAGCCTGTTGAATATTTCTGCAAGCTTCCACAGGATATCGGAGAAAGAGAAGTTATAGTTACAGACCCAATGCTGGCAACTGGAGGCTCAGCAATTGATGCCATAACAATGCTTAAAAATAAAGGTGCAAAATATATAAGACTTATGTGCTTAATATCAGCTCCGGAAGGAATAAAGGCAGTTATGGATGCTCATCCTGATGTAGATATTTATACAGCAGCAATAGATGAAAGATTAAATGAAAATGGATATATAGTTCCAGGCTTAGGTGATGCAGGGGACAGACTATTCGGAACAAAATAAAGTGAGAGGGCTTATGTATACATAGGTCCTTTTTTTTTAACTAAAAGTCCTATGTTTAACATATTAAGGGCAATTAATTTAAAAAATCTTTCAATTTTATTATTTTTAGAGTAAAATATAGTAGATTGAAATTTGTTTGGAGGTATTTATGATCAGAGTAGATAAAAATAATTACTATCTGGATATCTGTGAGACAATACTTGAAAGAGGAACCTGTCTGCGGCGAAATTTTGCAGCAATAATAGTAAAAAATGATGAGATTATTTCCACAGGATATTCCGGTGCTCCCAGAGGAAGAAAAAACTGTATGGATTTGGGATATTGCAGAAGAGAAGATCTTAATGTACCAAGAGGAACCAGATATGAATTATGCAGGTCTGTTCACGCAGAGCAAAATGCCATAATATCTGCAAGAAGGCAGGATATGCTGGGATCATGTCTTTACTTAGTGGGAAAAGAAGTAAAAACAGGCAGCTATGTAGAAAAAGCTGCTCCCTGCAGCTTATGTAAGAGATTTATTATAAACTCAGGAATAGAAAAGGTTGTAATCAGGGACAATAAGACAAATTTCAGAGAAATATATGTATCTGAATGGATAGAAAATGACGACTCCTTAGAAGGAGATAGTTCATACTAGAAGAGGTAAAAATGAGATATTTTATATTATTCTTTATAGCAATGGTTATATCTTTTGCTTTAACTCCCCTTGTTAAAAAACTAGCTGTAAAACTTGATATAATAGATATACCTAAGGATGCAAGAAGAGTTCATAATAGACCTATACCGCTTATCGGAGGCTTAGCAATTTACATATCTTTTACTGTTATGCTGATAGGAACAGGCATTTTTACAAAAGAAAAGCTGGCCATATTAATCGGGGGGACCATTATATTAATTGGAGGTCTTCTAGATGATAAATATGACCTGAAACCTGTTCAAAAATTGATTTTCCAAATTTCTGCAGCTTTAGTTCTTATTTTTATGGGAGTGGAGATAAATCTGCTTACAAATCCATTTACAAAATACATAAGCTTTATGAATTTAGAAAAGTGGCTCAGCATACCTGTTACTTTATTTTGGATAGTAGGAGTTACAAATGCATTTAATCTAATAGATGGACTAGATGGCTTGGCCTCAGGGCTGGCTCTTATTTCTTCTGTTTCAATGCTTGCCGTCAGCATGATTACAAGAAGAGATGAATCAGTTTTATTAAACAGCATCCTTTCAGGGGCAATTTTAGGATTTTTGCCTTATAATTTTAATCCTGCCTCAATATTTTTAGGAGATACAGGAGCTCAGCTTCTTGGCTTCCTGCTGTCTTCAATAGCCGTAATTGGTGCAGTGAAATCAGCAACAGCAATTACTCTTGCCGTTCCAATAATAGTTCTTGGAGTTCCAATATACGATACTGCCTTTGCAATAATAAGAAGAAAAATAAATGGCAAGCCCATAATGCAGGCAGATAAAGGTCATATCCATCACAGACTTTTGGCACTGGGATTTTCTCAGAAAAAAGTCGTTATAATTATGTATTTAATCAGCGGAAGTTTAGGACTTATTTCAATCCTTGCATCTACTATGAACAGCAAGGTCTCATATATATTTATGATAATTGTGATTATAATTTTGTCCTTACTTGCAATTAAGCTTGGCTTTATAAAAAACAGAGATTAATGGAGGTATTATGAAGAAGCTAAAGATTATGACGATATTCGGAACAAGGCCTGAAGCTATTAAAATGGCACCTCTTATATTAGAGCTTTCTAAATTTCCTGAGATTGAATCAAAGGTAATAGTGACAGCTCAGCATAGAGAAATGCTGGATCAGGTGCTTAATATATTTAACATAAAACCGGACTATGACCTTAATATAATGAAAAGCAAGCAAAGCCTTACATCTATAACATCCAGTGTCCTTACAGGGCTTGAAAAAATATTTAATGAAGAAAGTCCTGATTTGGTACTCGTTCATGGTGATACAACTACCACCTTTGCTGCATCTCTTGCATCATTTTACAAAAAAATAAAAGTAGGTCACGTAGAGGCAGGTCTACGAACCTTCGATAAATATTTCCCCTATCCTGAGGAAATGAATAGAAAACTCACAGGTCAGATTGCGGATATTCATTTTTCACCAACGAAAAATGCAAAAGATAATCTTCTAAGAGAAGGAATAGATGAGAATAGCATATTCATTACCGGAAACACGGTGATAGATGCCATGAAATACACTGTAAAAGATGGATATGTATTTAATAATGATGAATTAAACAAAATAGACTATTCTAAGAAAGTAATCATGGTAACGGCTCACAGAAGAGAAAACTGGGGAGTCGGCATAGAAAACATATGCAGGGCTCTAAAGAAAATATTAGAAGAAAATAAAGATACCCACATTGTTTATCTGGTCCACCTGAACCCTATAGTTAAGGACGTGGTTTATAAGTATTTAGGAGATTGCCGCCAGGTTACACTTCTTCCTCCCTTAGATATAAATGAAACCCACAACCTGATGAATAAATGTCATATGATTATGACAGATTCCGGCGGACTTCAGGAAGAGGCGCCGCACCTGGGTAAGCCTGTTCTTGTTTTAAGGGATGTAACTGAAAGACCTGAGGCTGTTACCAAGGGAACAGTTAAACTGGTGGGGACAGATATAGACACAATAGTAAATGAAGCTAATAATATTTTAAAAGATGAAGTATCCTATGATAAGATGAGTAAATCAATAAATCCATATGGTGATGGTGAAGCATCAAAAAGGATAAAAGATGCCATACTATATAAATTTAAATTAAGTGAAAAAATTCCGGAGGAATTTGAATAAGCTCTCGGCTGGCCCGAGGGCTTTTCACATTTTTTGATATTTAAAATATATTAATAATATAAAATGTATG
>JBAXYJ010000090.1:0-10773 GCA_041670885.1 Clostridiaceae bacterium | reverse complement strand
TCCTTTAAAAGGTCTGAATCCATAGAAATCAACAATTTTTTCTATGGAAAACTGCTCATAAATTAGTCTTCTCAGTATTTCTCCGCTGGGTGCTTCAATAAAATACCTGGAGGTAATATATGTAAGCTTTCCTCCATTTACCATATCCTGCAGCGCTTTTTCAAAAAAGCAGTAGGAAACATCTCCCTTGTCCTTATATATAGTATATTTACTCTTTAATATCCTGGAATACTGGGATGATACAGTCTTGTGTCCTATATAGGGAGGATTTCCAATTATCATATGAAATTTTCCCTCTTCTTCTGATAATAAATAATCTCTTTCTCTTATGTTTTCTTCATTTATATAATATGAAACAGAAAAAAGATCTATCTTAAGTATTTTTAATGAAAATTCATCTAAATCAAAGCCAAAAATATTATTATCTATTATATGTCTTTCTATATCCTGAAGTCTTAAATTAAGGCAGTTAGAGCTATTAACAGCCTGTATATTATTTCTATAAATATCCTTTAAATATAGAAATAAAGGGATTAATATATTTCCGCTGCCACAGCAGGGATCAAGAATTTTAATAAATGGGTTTTTAATGATATCAGAAGCTTTAATAGAATTTATTATCAGGTAATCTGCAATTTCAATAGGCGTAAAAACTGCTCCTCTTTCCCTGTTTTCCATATGCTCGGTGCAGAATTCACCTATCTTTTCATTTCTTTTTATTTTATATTTATTTTTAAAATTAATAATTGCTGTTATTTTGAACATACTATCAATATGTTCATTTAAAATATTAAATAAATCATTTACATCATTTGCTAAATAATCAAACATAATATCCCCCTTTAACCTTAATCCCAGTATAGCATATGGAGGCCAGATTATGAAAAAATTATTGGTAATTCTCTTAATTCCAATACTATTATCATCCTGTTCCAGTCCTTCAGATAAACAAAATGCAGTAGAAGTTAACAACTTTAATCATGCTGATACTGAAAGTTTGTCTAAAGCAGAAAGAAATTGGTTTTATCAGATAAGAACCGATGAGACTCCATCAACAGAACCAAAAGAAGTGCTTGATATAATAAATAAATATAATAGCTATTATCTTGGAGATACAAGTCAAAAATATATTTATCTTACCTTTGATGAAGGCTACGAAAATGGCAACACCAGCAAAATCCTTGATATTTTAAAGGAAAATAATGTTAAAGCAGCATTTTTTGTGACAGCACCCTATATAAAGACCAGCAATGATTTGATCTTAAGAATGGTTGAAGAAGGTCATCTGGTATGCAATCATTCTGCCCATCACCCATCAATGGCAAAGATATATGATACAGATAAATTTAATAAAGAGCTTACTATATGTGAAGATGAATTTTATAAGCTGACCGGAAAACCAATGCCTAAATTTTTCAGGCCTCCTATGGGAAAGTATAGTGAGTATTCATTATATTTAACTAGTAAATTAGGATATAAAACTATATTCTGGAGTTTTGCCTATGCAGATTGGGATATAAAAAAACAGCCTTCTAAAGAATATGCTGTGAAAAAAATCATGTACAGAACCCATCCTGGAGGCATATATCTTTTTCATGCAGTATCAAATACTAATACAGAAATATTAGATCAGGTAATAAAAAAATGGAAAGAAAGAGGTTATAGTTTTAAATCTCTAGGTGAACTCTAAAACCATAACCCTAAAATATCATATAAATGAAATGGGCTGCTATGCCTGCTGAAAGTCCTCCTATTGTATGGCTGAAAATTGCTTTTCCTGTAAGATCACGGCAGTTTAATGAGTCCATCATTGCCACATGAGTGCTCAAATATCCGCTCCAGCACATACCCATGGCGGTAAAAACAGCTATTTCATTTCCGCCTATCAGATTATTCTTAAGCAATGTAGGCACCAGGCTGATAGCAGCTCCAACTGCTCCCAAAGATGTTATTGGAAAAGCTATTGCCTGGGAATTTTTAAAGCCAAATAATGGTCTTATTATAAAGGACAGCTTGTCACCTATATATGGAAGATTTACTATCACTTCCTGCCAGATTTCCGATTAATGCAGCCTTTATAAAGTTTTCCCCTACCGGTGACTTTTGAGCCATCATAAATGTAGTTACTATAAGACCCATACCATAAGCTGTCCCTAAATTAGTAAGGGCAGGAATCTGATATTTCTTAAAGTATTTCCTAAAGCCTGAGTCATTTGCCAAAGTAAGTATGGCAGGATTATCGGAAAGATAAGTCGTTACAATTCCAACTACCGAGGCTCCGGGTAAATCAAAAATTGGTTTAATCAGAGGAGAAAGCATTTTATTAATAAGAGCTATAACTCCAAATTCTGACAGGAGTGCTGCTATGGCCCCTGCTATGACAGCTAAAGCCATAATAAAAAATACAGTATCCAGAAGAAGCATATGAGCAGTTTTCATTAGTGTGTTTAACATATTTACAGTGCCCATTCTGCTTCCGATAAAAGTAAAAAATAAGATAAAAATTAATAAGAATATAAAAGTTTCCAGGCTCACTGCCTTTTTAATTTTTTTATCCCCCATAATTACCTCTTTGCTTACTCTATTTTTTTATTTACTTCCTTTAATATTTCTTCTTTCTTTTTTATTCCTTCTGATAATATAAATTCGCATTTTTCCATTATATCTTTTTTATATTTATCATCTTTAATTGAAGATAAATTTATTTTTACATTAAGAATTGCCCCTTCAATGGCGGCTTGCAGCATTAACGCTGCTACTCCTGCATCAGATACAGCATTTAAATTTCCATATTTGGAAGCTAAAAGCACATTATCATAAACACCAAAGGCTTTTTCTGCTAAATTAAGCGGCACCTCCAAAGCTGCTATAGTTTTTTCTGTTATCTTTTCCTGTCTGTGCTTTATTTCCTCTTCACTGGATTTTGGAAGATGGAATGCTGACATAAGGCTTAAAAATGCATCTGCATCCTTATCAATATAATCCAGAAATTGGAGCTTATTCTCATTTTCTGTTTTTAATCCATTTTCTATACTTTTTTTAACATCTTCCTCTAATAAATCATAGGATTTTTTACCAATAGTTAAATTATAGACCATTGATGTAAGGCTGCTTGCCAGGGCGGCTGAAAGAGAGGCCGCGCTTCCTCCTCCCGGAGCCGGTGATTTCGAGCTAAGCTTATCAATAAAGTCTTCAAGAATAAGATTTTTAAGCATAAAATTTCTCCTTTATCTTACTATTTTCTACTGCTATTTTACCATTTTTTATTACCTTATCCACTGCATTAACCCCAAAATGATATATGAGATAATTCAGATTCTTAGAATTAAAAATAACTAAATCAGCTTTTTTCCCATTTTCAATGCTTCCAATGCTGTCTCCTCTTCCTATGGCGTATGCTGCATTTATTGTAACTGCATTTATTATTTCCTCAGGAAGAAGACCCATTCCAAAACAGGCATAGGTCATAACATTCTGCAGATTTTCGGTAGGTGATGTACCCGGATTGCAGTCTGTAGCCAGTGCTACTGCTAAGTTTTCATCTATCATTTTTCTCCCCGGAGCAAATTTATTAAGCATCAGATAAAATGAAGTGGACGGAAGAAGAACTGCTATAACGTTGTTTTCTGCCATTTCCCTGATGCCGGCTTCTGATATGGCAACCAGGTGTTCAGCAGAGGTGGCTTTAAGCTTTCCTGACAGCTCTGCTCCTTTAATTGATACTATTTCATCTGCGTGAACCTTAAGCTTAAGGCCGCAGTCCCTGCCCCTCTTTAGTATCCTTTCCGCTTCATCTAAACTAAATACTCCCTCTTCCAGGAAGCAGTCAATAAATTCTGCTAATTTTTTTTCTGCCACATAGGGAATAACCTTATTTATCATTAAATTAATATACCCTTCCCTGTCATCTTTAAACTCAAGCGGCACTGCATGAGCTCCCAGGTATGTTGACACTACATCAATAGGGTGTTTACTGCTTAGCATCCTGTTAACTTCAAGAATTTTTACCTCATCTTTAAAATTAAGCCCATAGCCGGATTTACTCTCAATAGTTGTGGTTCCGTGAAGCAGCATGGTATCCAGCCTTTTTTTACTCTCATTAAATAAATCAGCATCTGCTGCTTTTCTTGTGTTTTCTACTGTGGACAGAATTCCTCCTCCTGCTTTTAATATATCTATATAGCTTACCTTGTTTAATTTAAGAGGAAGTTCATTTTCTCTGCTTCCGGCATACACAACGTGGGTATGTGGATCCACAAGTCCGGGAGTTACTGTTTTTCCTGCTCCATCTATTAAAATTGTATTTTTATCTATAAACTTTTTATAATCATCACCTGATCCAAGCTCTTCAATGATATCATCATTTACTATGACATAACCATTTTCTATTATTTTTGCATCTCTTTGCTCTTTTCCCTTTTTAATGCCTTTCCCAGCGCAGGTAACTAAATTGGATATTTTTTTTATTATTAATCTCAATTTACTCCCCTTCCTTATTCATATATTCTTTTTTCAAGAATCTGCTCAGATGAAAAGTTCTCTAGCTGAAGATAAAATTTAGCACAGTCCATTAATGCCTCCATAGGAATAAGTCCTATTACCTCAGAGCCTACAACGGATACCCCATACCTTTTAGCTTCCATCTTTATCATCTCAAAGGCTCTGTATACTGCTGTTTTCTCATAGTTTACCAGATTCATGGATACCTGAGTAATATTTCTCGCCTCTAAGGATACTCCCATGGCCTTTACATACCTGAGTCCTCCGCCTATATGTCTTACAATCTTTGCAATATTTGTTGCTATATCTATATCATTTGTATTAAGGTTAACATTAAATGCAACAAGAGGAACTCTGGCCCCCACAGCTGCACAGCCTCCTTTAGGATTTACCTCAACAGGACCGAAGTCTGGCTTCCAGTCAGGCTGTTTTATCTTATCGAAAAAGCCTTCATACTGTCCGCGCCTGACTACTGCCAGGTTTCTTCTTCCTTCGACTTTTGCGGCATCCTCATAGAGGTAAACCGGGATATTAAACTTATTGCCAATTTGTTTTCCTACTCTGTTAGCAAGTAGAATACATTCTTCCATTGAAACGTTTTTTACCGGAACAAATGGAACTACATCCAGTGCTCCCATCCTGGGATGCTCTCCCTTATGGACTCTCATATCTATATTTTCATATGTAAGCTTTGCCATACTTATAATTGCTTTTTCTACCCCCTCTACTGTTCCTATAAATGTAACAACAGTCCTGTTATGATCCTTGTCACTGGAATAGTCAAGAAGCTTAACTCCTTCTGTTTTTCTAACGGAATCTATTATCCTTTCTATTTTTTCCTTGTCTCTTCCTTCGCTGAAATTTGGGATACATTCTACTATCTTTTCCATATTACACCTCTATACTTCTAATTCTATTTCTTTTTCAATTGATTTAATGATTTTTTCACTTTTTATTATATCTGATATTTTATCTAATTCCTTATACATTATTTTATCTTCATCTATAAAAGAAACATTTTCTCTAATAATATCATAAGCTATCTTTGTTCCCTTTCCTAATTTAAGACCTTCTCTGAAATCGATGGCCTGGCAGGCTGCCATAATTTCAGTTGCTATAACCCTTTCAGAATTTTTGATAATATCTCTTCCCTTTCTGGCAGCTATAGTCCCCATACTTACATGATCCTCCTGATTGGCAGAAGATGGTATTGAGTCAACTGAGGCAGGATGAGATAAAATCTTATTTTCTGATACTAAAGCTGCTGCTGCATACTGAGTTATCATAAACCCGGAATTTAGTCCTCCATTTTTTACAAGGAAAGGAGGCAGATCATTCAGCTGATAATTTATAAGCCTCTCCAGCCTTCTCTCAGAGATATCACCAACCTCAGAGCAGGCTATTCCTAAAAAGTCAAAGGATAATGCCATAGGTTCACCATGAAAATTTCCTCCCGAAATAATATCATCTTCGTTTATTATTATAGGATTATCAGTTACAGAATTCATTTCAATATTAACCCCATGAAGTACATAATTAACTGCATCCTTTATTGCTCCGTGGACCTGTGGAATGCACCGGAGTGTATATGCATCCTGTACTCTAAGCTCTCCCTGTTTTGTAACAAACGTACTTCCATCTATCAGCTTTAAAATATTTCTTGCAGTTGCCAGTTGTCCCTTATGGGGCCTTATGGTATGAATTCTGCTGTCAAAGGCATCTTTTATTCCTCTTAATGCCTCCAGGGATAAAGCTGCTGCAATATCTGCTGTCTTTATAAGTCTTATGGCATCATATAGAGCTAAGGCTCCAACAGCTGTCATAACACAGGTTCCATTAATAAGAGCCAATCCTTCCTTTGATGTAAGAGAAACTATTTCTATTCCTGCTTTATCCATAGCAGCTTTCCCAGTCATAAGTTCTCCCTTATATATGGCTTCTCCCTCTCCAATTAATGGTAAAACCATATGGGCAAGAGGAGCTAAATCCCCAGATGCTCCTAAGGATCCTTTTTCAAATACTATCGGATGTACTCCTTTATTTATCATTTCTATAAGAGTATTTAAAGTACTTAATCTTATTCCTGAAAAGCCCTTTGCTAAAGCATTGGCCCTAAGCAGCATCATAGCCCTTACAGTATCTTCCTCAAATTTTGGGCCGCAGCCGCAGCTGTGTGATAAAATAAGATTTCTCTGAAGGCTTTTGCTTTTTTCCTGAGAAATTGTAACATCAGCAAACTTACCGAAACCTGTAGTTATTCCATATACTACTCTTCCCTGATTTACTATCTTATCTACTATTTTTCTTGAATTTATAACTTTTTCTTTTGCATCATATTCTAAAACTACCTTATAACCTTTTCTTGAAACCAGAATCACCTGTTCCAGTGTAAGATCAGAACCATTAATAATTACTTCCCCCATAAAATCCTCCTTGATTTCTCTTTTATCTTTATTATGGCATAAATTAATATAAATTCATTATAATTTCATGTCTGAATATTCTGAATATATTTAACAATTTACCGCACTAAAGCAAAAAATCTGCTGACGCAGATTTTTAGTTATTTCTATAATAATTGTAAGATGAACTATAGTTATCCATAAATACATACTGCCTTATATCTTTTTCCTCGTAATGTTCCTTTTTTTCTAAGGCTTCTCCAATTGGAGTTACTGCAACTACTCTATACTCTTTAGGTATGGACAGAGCATCCTTTATCTTAATTTCATCAAAGGAAGCTATAATACAGGTACCAAGGCCTTCATCAGTAGCAGCTAAAATGAAATGTTCTAAGGCAATGGCACTGTCTATAAGATATAAGTCTTTATTATCAATTTCTCCTGATTTGTTAGGATTTCCTATAATAACTGCAGCAATAGGAGCCTCTCTTATACTGATTGCAGCCTCCTCAGTTTTATTAATAATTGAGCTGGCTATCATATCTTTTTTCTTTTTATCCTGAACTAATATAATCTTATAGGATGAATTATTCTTCCAGCTGGGACTCATCATGGCTGCTTTAACCATCCTGTCCAAGGCTTCCTTTGATACAGGACTATCCTTAAACTTATGAACACTGACTCTGTTTTCCAAAACATTATAAAACTCCACAAAATCGCCCTCCTTTTTTTATATTATGTGCAGCTTTATAATCCTTATACTTATGGAAACTGCATAATTTCCTTTTGGCTGATTTTTCAGTTTAAAATAACGAATTCATAGCGTTTTTTAAACTGAAAAATTTAATTTACAAATTATGCAGTTTCCTCATTTTTTTAAAATTTATTTTTCTTTAAAACTGCTTTAAAAATAAATTTTGGGATCTGGAAAAGTCTTTTTATCCTGAAGGGTTCCCTGTAAACTCTGTAAAGCCATTCCAGTCCTGATTTAATCATCCACTCAGGTGCTCTCTTTGTTTTCCCTGCTATGACGTCAAAGCTTCCCCCCACTCCCATAAAAATATGTGAGTCTATATTATCCATATATTTCATTATAAATTTTTCCTGTCTTGGGCAGCCCATAGCAATAAAAATGGCATAGGGCTTTTTGCTGTTAATATCACTTATTATATCCTGGCAGGAATCCAAGCTGAAATATCCATTTCTGTAACCTTTTATAATTAATTTAGGATATTTTGTAAGAAGATTTACATATGTAAGGCTTACTATTTCCTCTGTACTCCCCAGCAGATATATCCCATAATTATTTTTGCTGCAGTATTCTATTATCCTGTCCATAACTGAAATACCTGCAATCTTCTCTCTAATCTTCTTTCCGCTTAATCTGGCAGCCAGTATGGTTCCTATACCATCAGGAATTATTAAGGAATCAGCGCTTTTAAAATTGACCCTCAGCTTCTTATCCGCAAGTCCGTTATTTAACACCTCAGGATTTCCTGAAATAATATTTATCTTTCCTTCCTTACTAAACAGCAGCTTCAAAAAATCTTTTTCACTTTCATTAAATATTTCATATCCTAATATATTAACAAACATATCTCTCCTGCCTTTAAATCAATTTTTTATAAATTTTTTAATTTCATCTTTATTTATTTTATTTTTATCTGCTTTAAGCCCCTCATAATAGTATTTAAAAAGAGATAACTCACCTCTTAAAATCATTCTTCCAATAGTTTCTATTATAATATAAAAAAAGAAAAAAAACTTATGATAAAGCTTGGCATTTCTTCTGACAAATAAAATTCTGTTTCTGTTTAAGAAAAAATAACTTAACCCCTTATATTTAGAAATCGTACCGGATACCTTATGGTAAACCTTGCTGTCTCTTACAGAGATAAGTCTATAGCCCTGCCTTTTAATATTTAAGAAAAATTCTGTTTCCTCATAAAACAAAAAGTAATTTTCCGGAATGAGTCCAATTTTTTTTAATATGTCCGCCTTAACAACAAAACAGGCACCACCCAGATAATCCACACTTATCAGACTTTCTTTAATTTCAGAATGCTTTTTCCCTTTAAATTTTAAGCTGGAAAGTCCTGTATATAAATTTATATTTCCTCCCATAGCCTGAATAATATCATCCTGCCCATAATAACATATAGAAGGCCCGGCAGCTGCTGCCTTTTTATCATCAATTAAAGTTTTAATAACCGGCTGCAGAAAATTTTTATCAACAGCTGCATCATTATTTAATATACATATATACTCAATATTCTCATCTAATGCATATTTTATACCCAGATTATTTCCAGATGCATATCCCAGATTATCTTCACTTTTAAGCAGAATAATACCCGGAAAAGAACTTTTTATTAATTGCAGGGAATCATCTTTTGAATTATTGTCCACCACAATAATTTCATAATTTGGATATGTAATATTTTTAACACTTTCAATACACTCTATAGTTTGATTATAAGAATTAAAATTTAATATTATAATAGCTGTCTTTGGATATTCAAACAATTAAATATCACCTCTTATAGTTTTTAATTTACTGTATAGCTTTGCACAAATTTCATTCCAATCATATTTTCTCTGGCATAGATTATATGTATATTCAGAGTATTTCTCTAAATCCCTGCAATTAATAAAATAATTCAATTTATCTGCAGCAGCTGATGCATCGTTCTTAGGTATTATGGCTCCATTGCTGCCTTCTGTAATTTCTGCAGCTATTCCTACATCTGTACTTATTATAACATCTCCGAAGGAAGCTGCTTCCAGCATAGCTATACCAAAGCTTTCAAAGCTTGAGCTGCAGCAAAATATCTTTGACTTTTCATACTCTTCGAACAATTTTTTCCTGTCATATATAGCATTTTTAAATATTATTTTCCCCTTCATATCCGGATTTTCCACGAAAAATTTATTAATATGTTTCTTGAATTCTTCTTCAATTTCGCCAATAAACACAAGCTTCCAATTACGTCTTTTTATATCTGGAATTTGTGAAAAAGCCTCCATTAAAACATCACTTCTTTTTTCAGGGCTCCCTATTCTTCCTACATTAATAATAATATTTTCCTTTTTAATATAATTAATTTTTTTTGATCTGTCATTTGAATCATAATCATTACCATTAGGAATATAAATAATTTTATTTTTGCTGCCCGGTAGAATATCCTGAAGAGAGCTGTATAAATTCTGCTGTTCCACACTCATAATATCAACTTTTTTCAGGATAAATTCAAATATTCTTCTTTTTATGCCTCTAAGACCCTGAATTTTAAAAATAAGCTCCTCTGTGCAGTCAAGTTTTAAAAATAATATACCTTTAGGATTATTTAACTTATAAATAAATATATAGAAAAAACTGCTTAAAGTAACATGAAATAATTGTAGGACATCAATTTTTTTTGACTGTTTTTTCAGATATAAAATACCGTTTATAATTTCATTATTAAATAACTTTTTTATAAAATCTAGCTTCAGCCCCTTTACCTGATCATTAAGATAGGAATACTTATCATTATTGTAACAGGCTAAAACTGATTCACATCCGAAAAGCTGATACATCTTATATGCTATCATGCCTACATCTTTAATAAGATGAACATTTTTTGCATTTGGGTAAAGTACGTAATATCTCATAATTTTCATCCTTTTTTAAAAAAGTAAATATTTATTTTATTTTTGCCTATACTAAACAGTATAATATAATCCAGCATAAATTTAAATAAAATTCTGCATCCATTGATTCTCCACATGAAGTATCAGCTGTTGTATTGTTATATTATTATCAATTAGCAAAATGATCAATGTAAACATTTTCAACATTTTTTAGATTAAGGTTCTATTTTTACTGATT
>JBAXYJ010000089.1:0-10978 GCA_041670885.1 Clostridiaceae bacterium | reverse complement strand
GGGGTAGCCCTGTGGGAGAGCGGGTCATCGCCAGGTTATGTTCCACGATAGCTCAATGGTGGAGCACTCGGCTGTTAACCGATAGGTTGGAGGTTCGAGCCCTCTTCGTGGAGCCATAATGAAAAATCAGACTAGCAATTGCTAGTCTTTTTTTATTTTTTGCAAATAGTGAATAAATAAAATTATTATTGAAATAATTAAAATGTCAAACTATTTAGAAAATTTTATCAATAATAAGAGGAATTTCAAAGTTTTAATAGAATATATAATTAAGAACCTTTGTAAAAATTAATATAGGGGGAATTGCTTATGAAAGTGTATAAAACGAAAAATCTAAGAAATGTTGGTGTAATTGGACATAGTGGTTCTGGTAAAACAACTTTAACTGAAGCTGTTTTATTTCACACGAAAACTATCGACAGATTTGGAAAAGTTGAAGATGGTACTACAGTAAGTGATTATGATGGAGAAGAAAAGAAAAGACAGATATCAATTTCAACTTCAATAGCACCTTGTGAATGGGAGAATACAAAGATAAATTTAATTGATATTCCAGGATATTTTGATTTTCAGGGAGAGATGATAGAAGGACTGAGAGCATCAGATGTTGCTATGATAACAGTAAGTGGTGTATCAGGAATTAAGGTAGGAACTGAAAAGGCTTGGGATTATGTAAATGAAAATAAATTGCCGAGAGCATTTTATATAAATAAATTAGACAGAGAGAACAGCAGTTTCAGTAAAGTTCTAAGTGGATTAAAAGAAAAGTTTGGGATATCAGCAGTCCCTATACAATATCCTATAGGCTCAGAAGCTGAATTTAAGGGCATTGTAAACGTTATATCAAGAAGGGCTAGAATATTTAATCCAAAATCTAATGAAATGGAGTTGGGTGATGTTCCTGAAGAATTAATAAGCAGTGTAGATGAATGTAAAAATATGATTGTAGAAGCAGTAGCAGAAACCAGTGAGGAACTTCTGAACAAGTATTTCGAAGAAGGTACTCTGTCTGATCAGGAGATATACGATGGACTTATAAAAGGCTGTTCCACAGGAGAAATTGCTCCTGTTATGTGTGGTTCTGCACTTAAAGGTATAGGAATAGAGACGCTTCTTGAAGATATTGTTGAGTGTTTCCCTTCACCTGACATGACGGCTCCTCAAAAGGCTGACAGTATAGCTGATGGGTCAGAAATATTAGTAAAAGTAGACGAAACAGCTCCATTTTCAGCTATTGTATTTAAGACAATAGCAGATCCTTTTGTTGGTAAGCTTTCTATATTTAAGGTAATTACTGGTAAGGCTTTATCAGATGCTGTAGTAAATAACGCTAACAAAGATAAACAAGAAAAATTAGGCAATATGTTTGTTCTTAGAGGTAAACAGCAGATAAATGTAAAAGAATTAACAGCAGGAGATATTGGAGCTGTTGCTAAGCTTCAGTATACAGTAACTGGTGATACGCTGTGTGACAGCAGAGTAAATTATAAATTTCAGGAAATGGTATTTCCAAATCCTACCTTGTCAAGATCTGTTATGCCTTTATCAAAGGGAGATGAAGATAAGATCTCCTCTGGACTTAATAAGTTGTTAGAGGAAGACCCTACTTTTAAAATATCAAGAGATGTAGAAAATGCTGAAACCATAATAACTGGTGTAGGTAAGAGCCATCTGGATGTTATAGCATCTAAATTGAAAATCAAATTTGGAGCTGAAGTAAAATTAGAATCTCCGAAGGTACCTTATAGAGAAACTATTAAAAAGGTATCTGATGTTCAGGGAAAGCATAAAAAACAGTCTGGAGGACATGGACAGTATGGAGATGTATGGGTTAAGTTTGAGCCAAGGCATGATGGAGATGAGATGGAATTTGTAGATCAGGTAGTAGGAGGAACTGTTCCAAGACAGTACATCCCTGCAGTTGAAAAGGGACTTAAGGACTGCGTAAAGCATGGGGTACTTGCAGGGTATCCGGTTATCAGACTTCGCGCTATACTTCATGACGGTTCATATCATCCTGTTGACTCATCGGAAATGGCATTTAAGATTGCAGCTTCTTTAGCATATAAAAAGGGATTAGAAACTGCATCACCAATTCTTCTTGAACCAATTATGCATGCAGAAATTATTGTTCCTAATGAATATATGGGAGATGTTATAGGAGATATAAACAAGAAGAGAGGAAAGGTTCTTGGTATGGAACCCTTTAAAGGACTTGAAAAAGTAATAGCAGAAGTTCCTCAATCTGAGATGTTTGAATATGCTACTGACTTAAGATCAATTACCCAGGCAAGAGGAGAATTTACTATACATTTTGAAAGATATGAGGAAGTGCCAGGGGTAGAAGTTGATAAGATAATAGCAAATTCTAAAAAGTTAAAAGAAGAAGAATAGTAAGAAGCTATATGGCCCTGGCCATATAGCTTTAATAATTTTCATGAATAATTCAAAGTAAGCTTTACATGGCTGTAAAGGACATACTTCAGGTGCTTCTTCTCCTTCATATATATCCGCAGTTACTACACTTCCATAAAACTTTTGTATCTTTCTTAAATATTTTGTCATTAATTAAATTATGCAATTTTATCATTAAAAAAGCAGGTTATTTATAAAAGATTAGAATAAAAAAATAAATTAATGCAAAACATAATAGATAGGAAGGTGGTATTATGACAGAAAGAAATGATACATTAATTAATAATGATTATGGTTCTGATAAAGAACAGTTTTACAGAGCTAAAAATAAAGTATACAAAATTGGCAATTTTGCAGAGGAATTTTCAGAACTTATTCCAAATATAGCTGAAAAAGAAAGAAGAAATGACATTAATAGGTATATTATTGAAAACAATAATGATTTAGACCAGTAGTTATGTTATAATTTATGAAGATTATTTCATGGAGGAAAAAGTATGGAGAAATTTTATGTAATAGGAATTGATCTAGGGGGAACAAAGATTAATGCTGTTGTATCCGATAATCAAGGTACAATTATTTCTCAAAAGCTAATAAAAACTGAGGCAAATCTTGGAGAAATATCGGTTTTAAATAAGATTATAGGGATAGTTGATGACCTTTTAGAAGAAAACGTTTCTATAAAAGGTGAAATAAAAGCTATAGGAATAGGATCACCTGGGCCATTAGATCCTAAAAAAGGAGTTATTATCAGGACTCCTAATCTTCCATTTGTAAATTTTAATTTAGCACAGCCTATTAAAGAAAAGTTTAACGTACCTGTATTCTTAGATAACGATTGCAATGCTGCTGCTATTGGAGAGTATTATTTTGGTGCAGGAAAAGAAACAACTGATATGATATATGTAACTATAAGTACAGGAGTTGGGGCAGGAGCCATATTAGACGGCAGGATATATAGAGGAAAGTATGGAAATGCTTTAGAGTTTGGACATACAACTATCATTGAAGGGGGACCTAGATGTAACTGTGGAAATTATGGAGATGTGGAGGTCTTATCTTCAGGTACTGCAATTGCTAGACAAGCCAGGGAAAAAATAAAAGAAGGCGCTGAAACCAGCCTTAGAAAATATGAAAATCCAACAACCTATGAGGTATATTTAGAAAGCAAAAATGGTGACAAAGTATCATCTGAAATACTTGATAAAAGCTTTACCTATTTTGGAACAGGCATAGCTAATATAATCAATATGCTAGATCCTGAAATGATAGTAATAGGCGGCGGAGTTACAAATGTAGGAAATATTCTGTTTGATAAGGTAGGGGAAGTTGTTAGGGAAAGAAGCTTAAATAAAGGCATTGGCGTTGAAATACTTCCTGCAAAGCTGGGACAGAATGCCGGTGTTTTAGGAGCAGTTGGCTTGGCACTGATGGAATTAAAAGCAATTAGTGATAAATTTTAATTCACCCAGCTGTAAGATTTTTGTATAAAAACTTTATTTATTGGAATATTTATACTATAATTAAGTATGTAAACGATATCTTTATATAGAATAAATAGAGGTGATATAGTGATTATAAGTAATTTGACTAACAAAAATCTAATTAATTTGAATTTAGATGCAAAAGATAGAAAAGAAGCTATATTAATGCTGGCTGATATGATGGAACAGGATGGTAAACTAGTATCTAAAGAAGCATTTATCATGGATGTTATAATAAGAGAAAAAGAAAGTTCTACAGGAATTGGAAGAGGATTCGCATTTCCCCACGGAAAATCCTATGCAGTAAAAGAACCCTGCTTTGCCATTGGTAGAAGCAAGAAAGGAATTAAATGGGAATCATTTGATAAAAAGCCTGTAAATTTTGTTATTTTATTAGCTGTTCCAGACGAAGAGGCGGGAACAAGTCATCTTGAAATATTATCTCAGATTTCAAGAAAATTAGTACATGAAGAATATAGGCAGCAGCTTATAGAAGCAAAGAGTGAGGAAGATATCATAAGTATTCTTGCCAGCTCAGTTATATAAATATGTGAAGCTTAAAATAGTGAGTGTCTATAATTGGCACTCTATTATTTTTTGTTAAATAGTATTGAAATAAGAGAAGATTTGATGTAAAATAAAAGTCAAAGAAAGTCAAAGTCGGAAGGAGTGTGGATATGGCTAGATTATCGGATATAATAGAAGATTTTCTAAAAGAGCTGATGGATGAGAATAGCGACAGTGAGCTTCAAATTCAGAGAAATGAACTGGCAAATAAATTCAGCTGTGCCCCTTCTCAGATAAACTACGTTTTAACTACCAGGTTTACCACAGATAAGGGCTATTATATAGAGAGCAGAAGAGGCGGCGGCGGTTATATTGTAATAAAGAGAGCTGATTATAAGCTTCAGGACAGCTTAGTAGATATAATAAATGAAAAAATTGGTGACAGCATAACCTATGATGGAGGGATACTTATTATAGATGGCTTATATCAGAGAGACTTTATAACTGAGAGAGAAATGAGGCTTATCAAGGCAGTAGTTAACGATAGAAGTTTGGGAAATATAGCAGATAAAAATAAGGTGAGAGCTGATTTGCTGAAATCGATGATAATGGTTATTTTTTCCTAATAATAGAGGTGATATTATGATATGTGATGTATGTAAGAAAAACAAGGCTACAGTTCACTTAACTCAAATTATAAATGGAGTTAAAAAAGAATATAATCTGTGTGAGAACTGTGCTAAAGAGATAAATACCATGAGTTTTTTGCCGGATATGAGTTTTGGAAATGAGAATTCCTTTCAAAATGTACTTGGTGGTTTAATAGATTATATCAGCGGGAATAGTTATCAGATAGGAAAGAAAGACATAATATGTAAAAATTGCGGAATGTCTTATCAGGAATTTAAAGACAATGGACTTTTAGGCTGCAGCCAGTGCTATACAGAATTTAAAGAATACCTTAATCCTGTAGTTAAAAGGCTTCAGGGAAGCATAGAACATATTGGAAAGATTCCTAAGAAAACTTCCAGTAAAGTAATTCAGAAGAAAAAGCTTTTAAAGCTAAAGGAAGATTTAAATAAAGCTGTTGCTATGGAAGAATATGAAAGGGCAGCAGAAATAAGAGATAAGATAAAAGAATTAAAAGAAATAAGCGATGGAGGAGAGCTATGATTAATTGGACTAAATCCTCTTCTTCTAATGATGATATTGTTTTAAGTTCAAGGATTAGACTGGCAAGAAATGTAAAAGGAACCCCTTTCCCAAATAAGCTGGATAAAGATGGGGCAAGAGGATTATCAAAAAAAATTATTGACTCATTTCTTAAAGATAATAATGAGAACTTTAGCAGTGTAAATCTTTGGGAAAATGACAAGCTAAATAACAGAGTTTATTATGAGAAACATTTAATATCAAAAAAACTTATCAATAATAGAGAGATTTCTTCATTTATTTATAATAGGGATGAAACGGTATCTCTTATGATAAACGAAGAGGATCATTTAAGAATTCAGACAATAACAGCAGGGCTGAACCTAAAGGAAGCATATTCTGAGGCTGACAAAATTGATGATATGCTGGAGGAAAGGTTAGACTATGCATTTCATGAGTCCCTGGGATATCTGACAGCATGTCCAACTAATATTGGAACTGGTCTTAGAGCATCAGTAATGATTCATCTTCCAGCCATAACCAGCAGTAATAAGATAAAGGAAGTTTCAAATATACTAAACAGAGTTGGTTTGGTGATTCGCGGCTCTTACGGTGAGGGTACAGAGGTACTTTCAAACCTGTATCAGATTTCAAACCAGGTAACTTTAGGACTTTCTGAGGAAGATCTGATTAAAAACCTGGAGGGAATAGTAAATGAGGTTATAAATCAGGAGAAAAAAGCAAGGGATAATATTTACGAAAACTATAGATATGAGCTGGAGGATAAAATAATGAGATCCCTTTCAATTTTAAAATCTTCAGTTTTAATATCCAATAAGGAAGCATTAGAACTTCTTTCAAATGTTAGAATGGGAGTTGAGATGGGAATAATAGATATAGAAAAGGAAAAACTTAATTCTCTTCTTTATAAGATATCCTCACCTGTAATTATATCAGAGGAGGGAAAGGGATTAAGTGAAAAGGATAAAAACATTATAAGATCGAAAATATTAAAAGAAACATTGAGGTAGGTGATAAAATGTTAGGAAATAATTTTACAGAAAGAGCTCAGAGAGTTCTTATTTATGCTAAAGAAGAAGCAGATGGCTTCAAGCACGGATATGTTGGAACTGAACATATTCTTCTTGGGCTGCTAAGAGAAGAAGGCCCGGCTTCAAATGCTTTAAAAGAAGGACAGGTTGATGTAGAGGATATACGAGAGCTTATAGAGGAATATGAAGGAATAGGAGAAGCTGCAAGTTTTGGGAATGACATTCCTCTCACACCAAGAACTAAAAGGCTTATCGAGTCCAGCTTAATTACCGCAAGAAACTTAGGACATAATTTGGTAACTCCTGAGCATATACTGCTGGCACTAATTAAGGAGCAGGAGGGGGTTGCTTTTACTATACTTGTAAACTTGGGAGTGGATATGGAAAAGCTTCAAAAAACACTGCTTGATAATTTTAATGGTGAAGAAAATTTAGGCAGTACTCAAAGCTTTTCAAAAGAAGGAGGAAAAACTCCAACTCTTGATAAATATGGAAGAGATTTAACTCAGATGGCAAGAGAAGGAAAGCTGGATCCTGTAATAGGACGAGATAAAGAAACAGAGAGGATTCTTGAAATTCTTTGCAGAAGAACTAAGAACAATCCTTGCCTTATCGGTGATCCCGGTGTGGGAAAGACTGCCATTGCTGAAGGCTTAGCAGAATCTATAATTTCAGGAAATATTCCTGAAATAATAAAAGATAAGAGAGTTGTAACACTTGATTTATCAGCAATGGTGGCAGGCTCAAAATACAGAGGAGAGTTTGAGGAAAGACTTAAAAAGGTTCTAGAAGAAATTCAGGCTGCAAAAGACTGCATTCTTTTCATTGATGAAATTCATACAATAATTGGAGCGGGAGGAGCAGAGGGAGCTATAGATGCATCAAATATACTAAAGCCTTCTCTTGCAAGAGGAGAAATTCAGTGTATAGGTGCAACCACCATAGATGAATACAGAAAGTATATTGAAAAAGATGCTGCCTTAGAGAGAAGATTCCAGCCTGTAAATGTAGGAGAGCCTACTGTTGAGGAGACTATACAAATACTTAAGGGGCTTAGAGATAAGTATGAGGCGCATCATAGGGTAAAAATAACAGATAATGCACTTGTAGCCGCCGCTAACCTGTCAGATCGGTATATAACAGACAGATTTCTTCCTGACAAGGCTATAGATTTAATAGATGAAGCCGGTGCCAAGATGAGAATAAAAAATCTTACAGCACCTGCTGATATAAAAGGTATTGAGGAGGATCTGAAAAGAACAAACAGTGAAAAAGAAGATGCCATATCTCTTCAGGACTTTGAAAAGGCTGCCAGACTAAGAGATAAAGAAAAGGACCTTAAAAATAAACTGGAAAGTATTAAAAATAACTGGAAGACACAATCAGATAACCAAACTCATATAGTTGACGAAAAACAAATCGCAAATGTTGTAGCAAACTGGACGAATATTCCTGTGGAAAGGCTTACTGAAAAAGAATCAGAGAAACTTCTTCATCTGGAGGAACTTCTTCATAAAAGGGTTATAGGACAGGAGGAAGCAGTTAAATCAATTGCAAGGGCAGTAAGAAGGGCCAGGGTAGGACTTAAGGACCCCAAAAGACCAATAGGTTCATTTATATTTCTGGGTCCTACAGGAGTAGGTAAAACTGAACTTTCAAAAGCATTGTCTGAGTCTATGTTTGGTGATGAAAACAATATGATTAGAATCGATATGTCAGAATACATGGAAAAACATACGGTGTCCAGACTTATAGGATCTCCTCCGGGATATGTGGGTTTTGATGAGGGAGGACAGTTAACGGAGAAGGTAAGAAGATATCCATATTCTGTAGTTTTATTTGATGAAATAGAGAAGGCTCATCCTGATGTGTTTAACGTTCTTCTCCAGATATTAGAAGATGGAAGGCTCACAGACGGCAAAGGAAGGACAGTTGATTTTAAAAATACAATAATAATAATGACATCAAATGTAGGTGCTAATACAATAAAGAAGCAGAAATCCTTAGGCTTCGCTCCTGTATCTGAAAAAGAGAAGGAAAATGAATATGAAAAGATGAAAGACAATATTATGGAGGAACTTAGAAGAAGCTTCAGACCTGAGTTTCTTAACAGAATAGATGATATAATCGTATTTCATCAGCTGGAAGAAAAAGATCTCAGCCAAATAGTAAAGCTTATGCTGGAAGCTGTTTCTAAGAGATTAAAGGAGCAGGATATTTATATAAGTTTTAATGAGGATGCTGAAAAACTCCTCACAAAGGAAGGCTTTGACACAGAGTATGGTGCGAGACCTTTGAGAAGAGCTATAACAAAGGCTGTAGAGGATAAACTGTCAGAGGAAATACTTCGGGGAAATGCAAAAAGAGGGGATAAAATTGCAGTAACAACGGAGGATGGAAAACTGTTATTTAAGGTTATAGATTAAAAATAGGTATACCCCTGTTTGACTAATTGTTATATAGAACTATAATAAATATATACTTATTATAACGGGGGGTACATTATGCATATAAAATTCGATACTTTTGAAGAACATGTATTATTAGGGAGTGCTGTAAAGTGGATTATATTATCTGCTGTTATTGGTTTGATAGTAGGTACTGTTACAGCACTTTTTGTAAATATAATAAACATTAGTTCAGCCGGTTTCTCAAAATCGCCTTATTACTATCTTTTTATGCCCTTTGGATTTTTCCTCAGCAGTTTATTAATAAAGCAATTTGCTCCGGAAGCAAAAGGTCATGGTACTGAAAAGGCTATAAAAGCTATAAATGAAAAAGCAGGTAAAATGGACATAAAAGCTATACCTGTTAAACTTATATCTACTTTTTTTACCATAGTTGTGGGAGGATCTGTAGGACTTGAAGGACCGGCAACACAAATTGGCGGAGGTATAGCCTCATATTTTGCTGGATTTTTTAAAATGAGTAAGACGGACTGCAAAAGATTAGTAGTCTGTGGTGTAAGTGCAGGATTTGTCGGTGTATTTGGATCTCCTGTAGGTGCTGCTGTTTTTGCTTCAGAGGTATTATATGTGGGAAGATTTTCTTATCTGGCACTTCTGCCCTCATTAGTTGCTTCCTTTGTCAGCTATAATACAGGTATCTACTTTGGCACTAAACCTCTTTTATACTCTGTAAGTTATATACCTTCAAATAATGTAGAAGCTTTTCTGAATATAGCGTTATTTGGTATTATAGTGGGTATTTTAGGGAAACTCTTTGTAATAATGGTAGATAACACTGAAAAAATTTTTAACAAGATAAAAATATTTGCTCCCCTTAAAGGAATTATAGGAGGAATCATGATTGCAGCATTAATTTCTGTTTTCCCATTTAAAAATACTTTGGGAATAGGAGAAAAAACAATTGATATTGCAGTAGCCGGAGGAGCTGTATTAATGCTTACCTTTGTTTTTAAAGCTGTTTTAACATCAATAACTTTAGGCTGCGGAGGCAGCGGAGGAATACTTACACCTATGCTGTTTATTGGGGCCTGCATTGGAAATAGCTGGGCACAAATAATTCATGGCAACATTTCTTTCTATTCTTCCATAGGGATGGTATCATTTTTAGCTGCCTGTGCAAATACTCCTTTGGCAGGAATAGTAATTGCTATGGAGCTTTTTGGAGCTAAAGTGGGAATATATGCGTCTATCGCCTGTGCCATAAGCTATCTTTTAATAGGCAACAGAAGTATATACCCGACACAAATATTATTGGCTTCTAAGTCCCCATCTGTAATATGTGAAACTAATTGTGAAGTACAAAATATACACAGTCTTAAATCCATAAATAAATATAAAAAAAAATTAAATGATGTCGAGGAGATTATATGGTAAAGTCGAAAACCAAATTTGTCTGTCAAAACTGCGGCTTTGAAAACCTTAAATATATGGGTAAGTGCCCAAACTGTGGTAAGTGGAACACGCTTATAGAGGAATTAGAGGAAGAGAATAAAAATATTGTAAAAATATCAGATAATAACCCTATATGTATAAATAATTTAAAATCTGGGCAATATGAAAGATATGATACTGGTATATTAGAATTGAACCGGGTTTTAGGCGGCGGACTGGTTAAGGGCTCCCTTACTTTGATATCAGGAGATCCAGGTATTGGTAAGTCAACCCTTTTGCTTAAATGCGCTGAGAACATAAGCCAAAGGTATGGTAAGGTAATCTATGTATCCGGGGAAGAATCCGGGGAGCAGATTAAGATAAGGGGGGATAGGCTTCTCTGCAGCTCTCCTAACCTTTTTATTTTGTCGGAAACAAATCTGGAGACTATAGAAAAGCTTATAGCAGAGGATAAGGTTTCATTTGTTATTATTGATTCAATTCAGACTATGTTTTCATCTAATTTAAG